>NZ_CAXUBQ010000017.1:0-110557 GCF_964249465.1 Ruminococcus sp. Marseille-P328
ATCAATATAACAAGCCCCAGCAAAAAGCCGGGGCTAATACTTCAATTATTTTAGGACATTTTCAAAAACGCTTGACAGAGGTTTTGTAAAAAAAATTGTAAAAAAATTTGTAAAAAAATAAAAACGAAAACCCATGTTTCTGGTTTGCTGCTTGTAATAATTTCGAAAATACGAAAAAGGAATTTCTTATAGTTTTATTTAGAGCGTGTTCGAAAAATCTCCTGACTTTATCTGCCTGATCTCCTCTATTACCGGTTTTCTGACTTTCTTTCGTGTCATCTCCAGAATGTGAAGCGGTGTAATATCTATGGCTTTACATTTCACCGGATCCTTCCTCAGATATTTCTGCAATACATGAAAAAGCTCGTTGTTATGATCTGGATTTGTCATATTGATAAAATCAATAAGAATAATTCCGGACAGGTTGCGAAGCCGCAGTTGTCGTGAAATTTCCTTAGCTGCTTCCAGATTGATTTTGCGATAGGTTTCTTCGGCTTTTTTCTTTCCGGTAAATTTCCCGCTGTTTACATCGATGGAGACAAAGGCTTCTGTCTGCTGGATCACAATAAACCCGCCGCTGTTCAGCCAGATTTTTTCCTTTTGAACCTCATCCAGCGCGTTTTCCATGCGGGAAAGCTTGTATAACGGAAGAAGCTTGTCCTGATAAAAACGGGCTTTGCTTTCTTCCTCCGGACTTGTTTCTTTCAGATAGGAAGTAATCTGCTGAAAAATTTCAGGATCATCTGTTACAATGTCTGTGAGATTCTCGCTGTAAATATCACGAAGAGTGGTAAGGTAAACTGGTTCTGTTTCGTAGAGAAGGCTGAAACAGGTGCGGCTTTTGCCGTTGACAGCAACTTTTTCATACAGTGATTTCAGATAAGAAAGTTCCTGAAGGATTTCAGCCTTTTCAGCCTGGGCTGCGTTGGTGCGGACAATCAGGCCATATTCCTTATCCGGACGTGCAGCCTCTGCTTCCAGCCAGCCGGATAAAGTGTGGCGTTCTGAACCAGAGAGCTTACCGGATAGTCCGAACTTTTTTTCTCCTGTGGTGAGCACCAGATACTTACCGGTAAAATTTAAGTTTGCAGTCAGTGCGGGCAGCTTGCCCTTCATGGCATCACGGCTTACCTGCACCAGAATCTGGTCACCCGGACGCAAGGGACTGCCAGGTGCTTTCCCGGAGGCATAGATAACCTGCTCTGCTTCCTGAAGAGGAAAATAACCGCGTACTCCAGGTGCAATAAGAACAAATGCTGCCTGGATATTAGAAGCAATATTTTCCACCTGTCCTACATAAATATTTCCGAGAATGGACTGTCGGGCGGCTGCCTCCAGGCGAAGCTCCATAATCTGACCTTCTTCCTCGATTGCACAGGCATGACATTTGTTACCGCAAAGTTCCATGGTTGTTAGAATTAATTTCGTCACTTGATTCACCTGTTTTAAGTTTATTGAACTTCCACGCCAAGGGATTCCAACGATACAAATTTATGTTTTTTCTCATTTCCAAGATCTGCATATACTTCCAGACGATGAATCATGCAGGCAAATTCCGGAAGCTCCTGTCCAAGCCAGCTGGTAAATGCATCCATTACAGCATCTGGTTTGGTATAGTTGGCACTTGCAGAAGCAAGACTTAAGAAAATGCGGTTGTCATTCTGTAAATTCATTTTGTAAATAAAAGGTCGGATATCTACCTGTTTTTCGCCTTTTTTGGTTTCTTTTGTAACAAGGATCTCAGGCTGCTTTAAAAATTCCGTAATTCTTGTCTGCCATTCATCTGCCGGTGCTTTTCCAGGACGAAATTCCACCAGATAATCAGCTGCTGCCACCAGGGACATTGCCTTGCTCGCTTTTCCATCTTCCACCTGACGGGCACTTAAAACATGAATACCATCTACCATCTGGCTGTTAAGACGTTGACAGATTTCATCAGTAGGAATCGTAGCGGTAAGCTCCATATCGAAATATTCCCCTGTGCTGGTAACGCCCACTCCAAGAGGGGCAGCAAAGGACATGATCATATGAGGGCTGTAACCTCCTGAAAAAGCAATTGGAAGTTCTGCGCGTCGAATGGCTTTCTGGAAGTAGCGCATGGTGTCAAGATGTCCTACAAATTTCATAGGCCCTTCTTTTGTAAATTTAATTCTTACCTTCATAACATACGCCTCCTTCATAACGTCTTGCTCCGCAGCCTGCACATTTCTGACGGCAGTTTGGTGTAACTACTTCGCCTTTTGCCTGTTTCCACTCACGGATCAGGAACTCCTTGGTAACACCTGCATCTATGAAATCCCATGGGAGAATTTCATCCGTGCTTCTCTCTCGGAGTGTGTAGAATTCAATGTCAATTCCTGTTTCTGCAAAAGCCTCTTTCCAGATGTCGTAGCGGAAGCTTTCTGACCAGGCATCGTAGAGGGCCCCTTTTTCATATGCTTTTAAGATAACTTCAGAAGCACGGCGGTCACCTCTTGCAAGGAAGCCTTCCAGTGTAGTTACATCCGGTTCATGCCAGTTGTATTTAATACTCTTCTGGTTCAGCTGTGCACGGATTTCTTCTTTTACCACTTTTGCCTTGTCAATAAAATCCTGTTCTGTATACATTGGAGCCCACTGGAATGGGGTAAATGGCTTTGGAACAAAGAAGGAGGTGCTGACTACGATCTGAACCTTTCCATGGCGTTTTTCCTTGGGAACGGTATCATAATATTCTTCTGCAATACGCTCTGCCAGATGAGCAATTCCCTTCATATCTTCTTCGGTTTCAGTAGGAAGTCCAAGCATGAAATAAAGCTTCACACGGTTCCATCCGCCAACAAATGCCTCATGCGCACCGTGAAGGATCACTTCTTCGGTAAGACCTTTGTTAATTACATCACGAAGTCTCTGGGAACCAGCTTCCGGGGCAAAAGTAAGGCTGCTTTTCTTAATATCCTGAACCTTGCTCATAACATCCAGGGCAAAAGCATCTATACGAAGTGACGGCAGGGAAATATTAACACCTGCGGACTTAAATTCGTCAATTAGAAAGTTTACCAGCTCTTCCAGGTGTGTGTAATCGCTGGAACTTAAGGAACTGAGGGAAATCTCCTCGTGACCGGAGTTCTTCAGCATGGCTCTTGCAGACTCCTTCAGTTCTTCTACATCACGTTCACGGAGAGGTCTGTAGATCATACCAGCCTGGCAGAAACGACAGCCACGGATACATCCACGCTGGATTTCCAGAGTGACACGATCCTGTGTAGCTTTAATAAAAGGAACAACCGGTTTTTCAATCGGGCAATATCCTTTATCCATATCTACGATCAGCTGCTTTTGGACTTTCTCGGGAACTCCCGGACGATTTGGTGCAAAGGATGCAATTGTACCGTCTTCTTTGTATGTGACATCATAAAATGCCGGAACATAAATTCCCGGAATCTGAGCTGCCTTCAGAAGGAACTCCTCCCTGCTGCCTCCGGCTTCCTTATTGGCCTTGTATGCATCAAAAAGCGCATCATACACAGTTTCTCCTTCGCCAATATAAAACAGGTCAAAAAAGGCTGCTAATGGCTCTGGATTATATGCACACGCACCGCCTCCGATTACAATAGGACATGATTCGTCACGGTCAGCTGCTTTCAGTGGAATCTGGGAAAGATCCAGTGTCTGGAGTACGTTAGTATAACACATTTCATATCCAAGTGTGATGCACAGAAAATCAAAATCCCTGACAGGATCCTGGGACTCCAGGGCAAATAACGGGATATTCTGTTCTCTCATAAGCTTATCAAGATCAAGCCATGGGGAATAAACTCGCTCACACCAGACATCAGGGCGTTTATTGAACATATTATAAAGAAGCATCATACCAAGGTTGGACATGCCGATCTCGTAGACATCCGGAAAACAAAACGCCACACGGACATCTATCCCGTCTAAATTTTTCATCACAGAGTTGACCTCCCCGCCGATGTAGCGGGCTGCTTTGTCAACACTGAGTAATATTTCGTCACTAAGTGCTAATTTTCTCATTCTTTTCCTTTCACGATTTGTCACTATTTGCCAAATACAGAACTTCTTCTGTTTAGATTTGGATAGTGACTTTTTTTCTGAATAAGTGGGAAAAATAATGCTCATTTTTGAACCTATTTTTACCCCGAAAACGGCATTTGGTCACTGCGGTACCGGCAGTGGTATATACCGTTAATTATCCTATTATAATACAGGTCATTTCAGAAATTCAAGAGAAATCGTGTGCTTTTGTGGAAATGGTGAAAATTGTCTGCTGTCCCTCCTTTTTTTACAGGATTCTTTTTTTCAATACTAATATGTCATATTTTTTTGTTTCTGTCAAAAAATGTCGGGGTACTTGTTTCTTTGTGGTTATCTGCTTTCTTGGAAAAACCTTTCTTAAATAACCATTCTTAAAAATATTACATATTAAATGTGTAAGTATTCTATAAATATATTTCTTTGTATGGACATCCACCTTACAGGATTAATATGTCATTTATTTGAAATTTTATCAAAAATTTTCATAAAAGATCGGATTCTGAGCGAAAATCGGACAATATATAACTGAAATATAGTTAAATGCTTAGCCAATGATGGCAGAAAGGAAAAAAGAATGAGAAAAGAATCAAAAGAAATGGCTGTTACAGCCGCAACAATGAAAAAAGAGATTGTCAACACTGAGCAATATTTCGTCACTAAGTGCTAATTTTCTCATTCTTTTCCTTTCACAATTTATCACTATTTACCAAATACAGAACTTTTTCTGTTTAGATTTGGATAGTGCCTTTTTTTCTGAATAAGTGGGAAAAATAATGCTCATTTTTGAACCTATTTTTACCCCGAAAACGGCATTTGGTCACTGCGGTACCGGCTGTGGTATATGCCGTTAATTATCCTATTATAATACAGGTCATTTCAGAAATTCAAGAGAAATCGTGTGCTTTTGTGGAAACCCAAACAATTACATATTATACAATATGTTGTAAATATCATATTTCAATTTCACAATATATAGGATTTCAAAGTTTTCGTTTTACAATATGTGTTGTATGGTGTTGACTGTTATGTTTAATTCTTCATGCTTACCAGGGCAGATAAGTGCCTGCATCATTATCATAATAATACCATCCATTTCCTTTTCCAACTGGTTCACCAGCTCCTTCCGCCTGTTGGTAAGGGATATAAGACCCGGTCTCCACAGTTTTGCAGTAACATATGTTCGCTTATTGCTTGAAAGCCTTTTGTTTCCTTGCTTTCAGGCTTTTTTATTTTTAAAAATTAGTCATGTTTTACTAGCGTTTTATATCGTTTTGCGTTATAATAAATATTATACGAAACGGAATGCTTGCCATGTACCTCAAAAAAACACCTAACCTGAATGGTCGAATTCGTCTTTCCATTGTTGACACCTATTACGATAAAGCTAAGAAATGCTCCCGTCAGAAAACAATAGAATCTATTGGCTGGCTGGATGAATTGGAAAAAAAGTATAATGACCCTATTGCCCACTTTCAAAAAAGAGTAGAGCAGCTAAAAGCTGAAAAAGCAGCCAGACAGGCTCCCATCCACTTTACTTTTTATGATTCTGACCGGCTTTGCATAGGTGACGATCTGAGAAAAAAACTTCGGCTATGCCGCCCTGAGCCAGATCTATCATGAGCTTGACCTCCATACTTTCCTAACGAACCGGCAGCGCCACTCAAAAGAACAGTATGATGCCAATACCATCATGAAGATGCTGGTCTATTCCAGACTTCTTTTCCCTGCTTCAAAGAAATCTTCCTATGATGACCGGGAACATTTCTTTGAGAAAACAGACTACTCTTTAGACGATGTTTACCGCTGTCTGTCTTTCCTTGACAAACATAAGGAAAACTTGCAGATCTGGCTAAATGACCATATCAAAGAGAATTATGGCAGGGATACCAGCCTCATCTATTATGATGTTACAAACTACTATTTTGAGACAGATGAGCAAACCGATTTTCTCCGTAAAGGAGTTTCAAAAGAACATCGTCCAAATCCAATTGTGCAGATGGGACTTTTCATGGATAATCAGGGAATTCCTATTACTTATGAGCTTTTTCCCGGAAATACCAATGACTGTCTGACCTACAGACCTAACTTTGGACGCATCAAAAAACAGTTTGATCTTGGCAGAGTCATTTCCGTTGCTGACAAAGGAATGACAACAGGTGATAACATCTGGTACACGATCAACACGCCCACTCATGACGGATATGTTTTCAGTATGTCCATCCGGGGCGCAGAAAAAAGCATCAAGGACTATGTTCTGGAACAGGAAGGTTATGAATGGCTTGGTACAGAATACAAGCGGAAATCCCGCAAGTCTCCAAGAACGATCCAGGTATCCTCTGTTTCCGGCAAAAAGATAAAAAAGCAGGTAAATGAGAAACAGGTTGTCTTCTGGAGTGAAAAATATGCCAAACGAGCAAAAGCAGAGCGTGAAGCTGCACTGGCAAAAAATCCAGGAAATTATACAAGAGCCATATCTTATGGTGCTGCAAAATACGTCAAAAAAGTTGACTATGATAAAGAAACCGGAAAAATCCTTACCGCCTCTTCTGTTCTGGACATTGATGAAGAAAAAATCCGAGGGGAGGAAGCACTGGATGGTTACTATATGCTCTTAACCAGCGAAATGGAGACATCTGACGACGAGATTATCGATATGTACCGAGGTTTATGGAAAATTGAAGAATCTTTTAAAGTAACCAAAAGTGAACTGGAAGCCAGACCCGTGTATGTCTGGCCAAAAGAACATATCGAAGCACATTTCCTTACCTGTTTTGTAGCTTTGACAATCGCAAGAATACTGGAAAATAAACTGGAGAGAAAATACAGCATCGGAACCATTTTGGAATCTCTGTCAAAAGCCGAATGTAGTTTAATCCAGCAAAACTACTATCTATTTGATTATTACGATGAAGTTCTAAAAGATATCGGAAGAGTTACAGATATTGATTTTGGGAAACGTATCCGTACTCTGGGAGAAATAAAAAAAGTTTTAGCAAAGACCAAAAAGTAGAAAAAACGCCATGAAAATCTGACAAAGCCGAAAAACCGCCAAGCCCTGTATTTACTGGGTTTGACGGGTGTTTTATATCCATTTAGCTGCAAAAGTCAGGATATATGCCTGGTTGTCAAGGGGAAATATCTGTAGTTAGTCCCTACTATACCAAAAACAAGACTGTTCAAAGTTATTCAACAAAATGAATCCTTGTTTCATCAAAACGATTCTGCTGTTCTCGTATTTCTGCCGGATACCCCAGTGCAAACAGAGAAAATACTTCCAGATTTTTCGGAAGATTCAGTATTTCATGAACCAGGTTCATTCTGTCCTGCATCGGTGCAATCCCAATCCACACACCGCCAAGTCCCAGTGCATCCGTTTCCAGCCAGATATTTTCCTGGGCAATAGCCATATCAATCTGAGCCATATCCTGTACAACCAGACCTTTCGTGCGATACACCGGTACAATGACAACCGGGGCTTCTGCTGCACATCCGGAATATGGGGTTGCCTTTGACAATTCCTGTATTTTCTCTTTGTCTGTCACTACATAAAATTCCCATGGCTGCTGATTACATGCACTCAGTGCCTGCATTCCCGCCTTCAATATCTGTATGATTTTTTCTTTCTCTACTGCCTTATCCTCATATTTTCTGATACGCACCCTGTGAAAAACATTCTCCATATTATTTTGCTCCTTCTGTATACATTTTTGAACTTCTAGTTGTATCATACGATATATTTTTTATAAAAACAATCCAGAAATTTGTGCAGTTAATAGACGCTTTATGTTTCCGCGCAATTTTGCGTTGATACTTTCCTTCCAATAACGTATAATTCGGAGACAGCTGGAAAAGCAACCGGCTATTATATTATAAAAACATACGATTGGAGGGCATTGATATATGGAAGAAAACCAAACTCTAAACAGACCATAATAGAACTGCATTGTATAAAGATTTCCTTCGTAAAACGAAACTTCTTTATACAACGCAGCCTTTCCTTTAACTTTGAATCGTATGTAATTTTTCAAACAGGCTCCAACACTTTTATTTAACCGGAACCAGGAATTCCTTCAACAAAGCATAATCCTCTGCATCATAGCATACGATCTCATAGGATTCTATGTCCGGGTTGCTGAATACTCTGGTAAGCCCAATATACTGTGTCAGCTTGGAGGCAAGATTTAACACGTCTTTCACGTCTGTAATCAGTTCCACTCTTCCATGGCATTTCTCAAGTGCTCTGAAAAAGCCGTCAATGTTCTGTATTGATTTTACACGCATGGTTTTCACTCTTTTGAATTTCTTTTTTTCTTCGACATTAGAGCATGTTTACAAAGTACTTCACTGCTTCTTTTCATGCATCTTGTCAATGATATTATTTTAACACTATTTAAAATATTTTTTGCAATTCTATTTTTGTCATCATAGTTTCTATTTGGGAAACTATAATGATCTCACCCCTTCACAGCACCAACCGTAATTCCTTTTACCAGGAATTTCTGGAAAAACGGATATGCAATCAGAATTGGCAAAACTCCCAGAAATGCAATTGCCATACGCACTGATGTAGAAGGAATCTGTGCCATTACGCTGACACCAGACGCGGAAGTCTGTTTGATCATATCAATATTTCTCATAATCTTTGTTAACAATACCTGAATGCTGTAAAGGCTGTCGTCTGACAGATAATACAGACCATTCATCCAGTCATTCCAATATCCGAGACCAACCAGAAGTGCAACAGTTGCAATAATTGGTTTCGCCATAGGAAGTACACATTTCACAAGAATTGTCCCTTCACGCGCCCCATCGATTTTTGCAGCTTCGATAATTTCCATAGGGATACTGGATGTAAAATATGTTCTCATCATAATTACATTGTAAGCATTCAGTAAAAGATTGGGAATCAGCAATGCCCATATTGTGTTCTGAATATGGAAATTTCTTGTCCACATAATATAGGAGGGAATCAGACCACCATTAAACAGCATTGTGAAAAAGAGATAAAAAGCAAATATATTTCTGCCCGGAAGATCTTTTCTGGATAACGGATATGACATCAAAATTGTCATGATCAGATTAAGAACCGTTCCCACAACCGTAACACCAATAGAAACGCTGTATGCTTTTAACAGTGCACCAGTGCTGGAAAATAAATATTTGTATGCAGAAAGATCAAACTCTTTCGGCCAAAAAGTATAACCATATACTGACAGTGCCGATTCAGAACTGAATGACGCGGAAATCATCAAAAGAAACGGAGCCACACAGCATATTGTCAGCAATGCAAGAATTAAATTGGCAAAAAACTGGAATATTTTTTCGTTTTTATACATAGGTGCCTCCTTTTAAAACAACGCGCTTTCCGGATCGACTTTCTTTACGATCAGATTCGCTGTAATAACAAGTATAAATCCGACTACAGATTGATATACTCCTGCTGCTGCAGACATTCCAATGTTATTTGTCTGCATCAAACCACGATATACATAAGTATCAATTGTATTTGTCACATCAAGAAGTGTTCCGGAATTCATCGGAATCTGGTAAAACAGACCAAAGTCAGAATACATGATTCTTCCCACACTCATCAGTGTCAGAATTACAATCGTCGGTTTAATCGCAGGCAAAGTGATATGTAGGATCTGCTGCCATCTTCCTGCCCCGTCAACTCTTGCTGCTTCATAGTAAGTCTTATCAATTGCAATAATCATTGCATAGTACATAATACTGTTGTACCCGATATTTTTCCATAAATTAACGATTACCAGTATCACAGGCCAGTATTTCGGCTCATTGTACCAGGAAATTTTGTTCATTCCCAATTTTGCAAGAATCTGTGTATTAATATAGCCGTTTCCTTCACTGAGGAATGCAAATACCAGATAACTGACAATTACCATCGAAACCAGATACGGAATCAGAATACAGGTCTGATATATTTTTTTCGAAATCTTTGATCTTATTTCGCAAAGAAGGATTGCTACCGCAATTGCACACACAGTTCCTAAGACAATAAAAATAAGATTATAGCCAATTGTATTTCTCATAATGATCCATGCGTCTTTGCTGGCAAAAAGAAATTTGAAGTTTTTCAGTCCGATAAATGGGCTTCCATAAATTCCTTTCTGGAAATTATACTGACGAAATGCCAGTGACACGCCAGGCAGCGGCACATAATTATTAATAAAAATATATATGCAAGCCGGAAGCATCATCAGATACAAAGGCCAATAGCGTCTGATTTTTCTCATTTTACTTTTCATGAACAAACCTCCTCGTTTTTCTATTCAAACACATGCACTGCTAAGTGCATTTAAAAAGGACAGGACGAAACCGGCCTGTCCTTTTTATTCCCTTTACTTATTTCTGTTTTGCCAGATATTCATCCAGCTGTCTCTGTGCCTCTTCATGAATGGTTCTAAGACCAGCAGCTTCCAGTTCTTCAATGAATTCCGGAATTGCTTCTTCAGGATCTAATGCGCCCCACTGTAAAGGAGTTTCATACTTCTGCTTTACGTTATTACATGCAGTAATTTCGTTCATAATTGTAGAAGTATCCAGAACAAAACCAAGAGAAGTTGCACGTGCTGCACTATCATTGAACTCTTCAAGTTCCTGACGGACAGCTGGATCTTTTCCTTCGAATACTGGAAGAATATTTAAGTTCGGCCATGCCCACTCATATGTAGTATAAGTGTCTTTCACACCATCCGGAATCTTTACAACAGATCCTTCTTCTACCCATTCATAATTAACGCCTTCAATACCATATGCAGCCATTGTAGCTACTTCCTTATCGGAATAAAGCAGGTTCCACAATTCCATTGCTTTTTCCGGATATTCACAGCCTGCAGGAATACACCAGATACCTTTATTACGCTCTGTATCTTTAAGAGGCTCTACAAACTGGGCTGAAACAAATTCATGTCCATTGCCTTTTGAGAAATCTGCTTCTTTACCAGGAATCAGGTTTTCATAATCAGCAAATCCAACTGTGCTCATCGGACTGTTATCTGTGGAAGTAGCAGCATCTGGCATCAGAAGTCCTTCCTGGTTCCACTGGTACATATAATTACAGAAATCCTTCCATTCCTGTGTCTCATACTGGCTTGTGATAGTGGTATCACTTGGATCAAATCCATTTTCAAGTACAACTAGTCCATTATAAATATCATCAATGTGGAAGGTTTTCTGCATTCCGCCACCAACCCATGATGGAACAAGCGGATATAAATCCGGATAATTCTCTTTTACTTTTACAAGTACATCATGAAAATCGTCCATTCCTTTGATATCATCTGCATTGATTCCCAACTCATCCAGAATATCTTTTCTCATCATGACACCTGAAGCTCTTGCTTTGTCTCCATTGCTTGGAAGGAAATACATCTGGTCATCGAAATACAATGCTTTGGTATCTTCTTCTTTTACCATGGCAGCTGCGTCTGGTGCATATTCTGTATACAGATCATCCAGCGGAAGAAGCATTCCAGAGGATACCAGTCCGCTACGGTCAAGATTATGTGCACACACCAGGTCAAGTTTTTCGCCACTTGTCATTGCAAGATTCAGTTTTTCCGTATCAATTGTCTGATAGATTTCTACTTCTGCTCCAATTTTCTCTCTGGTGATTTCGCTAAGAGCCTCAGATACTTTTTCGCACTCTTCTGTTGAGCCTTCGCCAAACACCCAGATTTTAAGTTTTACAACATCATCATCTGCTTTTACTGCTACTGCCGGTGTAAATGCAGAGCATGTCATTAGTGCTGCAAGAACTGCTGCCATCATCTTTTTTCTTTTCATTTTTTCCTCTCTTCTGCACAGAAATAGATTTTATGTTCGCAGGCTTCCATGCATTGTCTGTGCTCATATGCTTTTGCCTCTTTCTGTTCTTTATTTTATCGCCCTGCCATATTTAAATCTATCAAAGAAGCATCCAGTATTGTTCTGTTTACGTTTACTTATTTTTTATTGATTATTTTTTGTTCTTTTTCCGCACATTTTTGTTCTTTTTCCGTTCTACGCGTTCCGTTCCGAGGATGGTGTCGTACCCATAACCTTTTTATAAACTTTACTGAAATGAGAAAAATTGTCATAACCAACTTTAGCTGCGATCAGACTGACAGGCAAAGATGTGGTAATCAACAGATTTTTTGCAGCCTTCATTTTGGTTAATGTAATATACTCCTTCAAAGGCATTCCTTTTTCTTTGTGAAACAGTCTCGAAATATAGTCCGGGCTTAGATAGACAGCTTTTGCAATCTGTGCACACTGTAAAGGAGAGTCCAGATTTTCACGGATATATTTTTCGATTATAGCCAGGCTGTTATCGGATGTTTCAGTTTCTGAACATGCCGAAACAAAAAAAGAAGTAATTTTTTTCAAATAAGCCGCAGCTGATTCCAGTGTAACAGCACTGCTGATTCCAGCCACATCTTCAAAAGCCGGTAAGGAATGTGCCGGAAGTTCCAGTTTCCGCGCGGCACTGTAAGCGCAGTGATAATAATTTTTGCAAAATTCAACCAGAGTATCGTGATTCAGTTTATTATTTATGTTTAAGGATTGAAGATACAACAATGCTTCCTGCTCTGCTTTGCCCGCCTGATTGCCAGAAAGATACATTTCGAATTGCGACAATAACTCCGGTTCACAGTATGTAATAGTTTGTGGAACACTTGCCGAATCAGAAAAAAAGATACCAGAACTTTGACAGATATTATTTTTCCTTTCTTCCTGCAAAGCGGCAGCTGTCCTGGACAACTCGCTTACCTGGAAAGAGGGACGTGTATAAAACGCGCAGGAACAGGAAAATTGCCTGGTAATTCTGGAATAGATCATATTTAACCGAGCATAATACACGTCTGCATCCATTAACTTATTTTCCAGGCTGTAAATAAGTATTCCAATAGACGTTTTATCTGGAAAATAAGACAATATCTGATGTTGAAACGGAGAGAAAAAATCTCTGAATATTTCTTCTGTACTTTGGCGCCATTCTTCAAAAGCTACTGGAAAGGAATGCCATTGTTGTATCTGAACCCACAAGAGATAAACGTCTGAACCAGCTGAAACCGGAATCTTCATTTCCTGAAGAAAGTGAAGCACCTGGTCAAGATCCGTTTCCTTTCCCATAAACCAGTCATTTAAAAGACCTTTCAACAAAGCATTTTTCTGGGGTAAAGCTGCTTTTCCAAAATTCAGCCAGGTCTGCTGCTGTTCTTTTTCCTGAATTCTTTTTATGCTCCGTTTAATAGCAGATTCAATGTCTTCATATCTTGCCGGCTGAAGAATATAATCAAAGCTTTCTAATTGAATTGCTTCCTGCGCATAGAAAAAATCAGCATGGGAAGTCAGAAAAATACATTCAAACTGGTAATGATTCTCCCTGCACCAGCGAAGAAGGGATAATCCACTTTCCTTTGGCATCTCAATATCTGTTAACAGAATATCAATAGGGTGGGAAAGAATAATTTCCCTGGCTTCGGATGCATTTAACGCCGTATAAACATTATGTACCAAAAGAGCACTCCAATTCAGACCTGATTTTAATGAAGAGAGTACACTTGGCTGATCATCTACTAATAAAATATTCATGATTCTATCTTCCTTTCCCGAAAAGGTATCAGAAGTTCCACACATCCCTGGTTTTCTATGTTATAAAATGCCAGAGTGCTTTGATTTTCGTAAATCATCTTCATGCGATAATATATGTTATAAATTCCTACATTGTAGTCTTTATACAAAAAATCATGTTCTTCCAGATGGTTCAGTGTATTCAGAGCCTCTAAAGGAAAACCTCCGCAATTGTCTGAAATTGTAATATTCAGATAATCCTGCTGCTCTATAGATACATGAGCAGTCTTCAATTGTATCTTAATATGAGATCGATCCTGACAATGCTTGATACTATTTTCTACAAAAGTAAGAATTGACAGAGGAGGAACCAAAACATCTGTTGTATCTGCCGAGATATCAATTCCAAGCTCCGGCCAACAAGAAAAATATAGCTGTTGCAATTTAATATAGCTGGATACAGAGTGAATTTCTTCTTCCAGACTGACCAGTTCAATGTTATTTCGAAAGATATAACGGAAATATTCTGAAAGAGCCAGAATGCTTTCCTGGATCTCGCCGTATTGTTTCTTTTCTGCCATGCCATACAGGCTTTTCAGACAGTTGAGATAAAAATGAGGACGGATCTGCAACTGAAGATACTGCAGCTGTGCCTGCTTTAAATCCAGTTTCTTTTCATATGCTTCCAGTTTTAAATCATTGATTTTAGTCAACATTTCATTAAAGGCCTGACCAAAGCGCTGCAGTTCCAGCAGATCATAATTGTCATTTACACGCAGCGATAAGTTTCCGTTTCCAACTTTTTGCATAGTTTCCATAAGCGTATTAATTGGATAAATCAATTTTCTGTACAGATACATTCCGATCAGGGATATTGAAAAAAGCAATGCGATCATACAAGAAATCAATACTTTCTGGAATAAATTCATATGTGACCAGATTCCCTTGTATGGAAAAATGCAGCAAAGCTGTAGATTATATTCTCCCACTGGTGAACTGATAAACTGATATGTTTTTTTATCAAGGGTTATTTTTCTGACAGGATTATCTTCATATGGAAATAGCAGTTTCCTGGTGACAAATTCTGAGGTATAAGGTGTTCCTTCCAAAGATGCATAAAAAAGATGCATATCCGAATCAGACATACCCGCGAACAATGAGAAATTATCCAGAGACGGATCCACCATAACAGCACAAATAGTAGTGTCATACCCGATCATCCGGATCAGTACCACCCGGTCTGAAAGCATAAATGGAATCCAGCGATTGCGTTCTTCTGACAGATGAATCGGCTGCATAAAGTAATCCTTGAGCAGTTTCTGGTCTTCATAGGAATAATGTTGCTGGAAGGAAGGATAATAACAATTATCACTTTTTTCTTTGCTGTACAGAAAAAATCCTCCAAGGCAGGAATCCTGCGTCAGAATCGGACGCAGGATCTGTAAGATTGTATAGGCATTCTGGTACTTTTCCAGTTGCGTGTTACTATAATGGAACGAATGAAAAGGAGAGCCGGGTACAACAAGATTATTAAGCTGAGTTTCCGATCGTTTCAAAACTTCTTCCATATGAGTTGTAACCTGCGACAGCTGGATTTCCGTATCTGACTGATCCGCATGAATCTGCCTGCTGATAGTATAGCAGGTCAGCACAAGAAGCAGGATAAGAGCCGGGATAGATACAGAAAGAAAAGAAATATTGAGAATCTGTTTAATTGTCTTCGGATTTTGTTTCATAATAATCTCCTCCTTTCCGGTTCCCACTTTTTCTTTCGTGAGGATTCCAAATTATGGGGTTACCTTGCTGGTCATATCCAGAAGATGGCTGACTGCATTCTCAAGCTCTCTGCGAGTCACACGCTTTTCCTGTACCCCCTTTAATATCTGGGCAATTACAGGAGGGCCTCCTGGCATGACAATATCGTTTCCAGCAGCAACAGCATCTGCTCCGTCTGTTACAATATCCATATCCCCCCAGTCGGTTACCACAGCTCCCTCAAATCCCCATTCTTCACGAAGAATATGGGTGCACAGATCTTTATTTGCTCCTGCAAAAATACCATTTATCTTATTAAAAGATGTCATAATACACGCAACCTTAGCATCACGAACCAGCATCTCAAAGGGCTTTAAATAAATTTCCCGGGCTGTGCGCTCTGTCAGGATCGAATCTACTGCATCATAATTTTTTCTGCTGCTTCCCCTGCGGAATGTTTCCTGCTCATTTACTGCAAAATGCTTCGGACATACCAGCACCGGATGATTCTCCTGTACACCCTTGGTTATCTCACAGGCACATATTCCAGTTAAATAAGGATCTTCTGAAAAATATTCAAAATTTCTTCCGCAAAGAGGATTCCTGTGTAAGTTTACAGCTGGTGCAAGCCATATATCCACTTGCTTTCTCTCGCATTCTTCCCCTATAGCATTTCCAAATTCATACCAGAGTTTTTTGTCAAATGTGCAGGCGATCAGCATTTCCGTTGGCCATGCTGTCTCTCCGATTCCAGCTGGTCCGTCTTTATAAAAAACAGACTTGATACCCTTTTCCTCAATCGCAGGAGAAACATATCCGGCATATCCAACCGGATGGCTGTTCGTGGTCAGAGGTGTCCCGTTTTCATCTAAAATTGTAGAAGGTTTACTCAGATCTCCTGCTGCTGCAAAAGGAATTCCAGGTCCGTATCCCACACAAAGGGCAGCCAGTTCTTCTATGGAAAATCCAGAAAAATTTCTTGTTTGCACTTTACAGTTATGTACTTCTGCTGCTTTTTTCTGTTGATTTCCTTTTTTAACTGTATCTACTCTCTCTGTTCTCTCTATTACGTCCGCTATTTTCGTCGTTCCATCAGGTTTTTTATCCTTTGTTAAAAATTTAAGCTTTCCACAGTTACAGGATGCTAACATCAGGCAATTCTCACATTGCTCCAGAACATAATCCTGTTCTGTTTGCATAAATTTTCCACAGACCGTATTTCTGGAAGAGTTTCCCACACGCAGTGCATACTCCCCTTTTTCCAGCACCCATGCGGCTCGCTCTTCTTCATATACCGCCAGTTCTTTCCATGGAATTGTAATGCTAAGCACTTCCTCTTCACCAGGAGCCAGCTGAGAGGTTTTTTCAAAACCTCCCAGAGCCTGCATCGGATGCTCACATCCTTCCTGATCCATTTTTGACCAATAGACCTGGGCTACTTCTTTTCCCGGCACAGCTCCTGTATTTTTCACACGGACAACAACTTTTATACCGTCTTTTTTCTTTTGGGTACCTGTTTCTGTAATTTCAAATGTCGTGTATGATAATCCGTATCCAAACGGGAATAACACATTTTTCTGAAAAGTATCAAAATACCGGTAACCTGCATAAATGTTCTCCCAGTAAACCGTTACAGGACTTTTCTCAAATCCCCTGCTGCCATTTTCCTCTGCGGATAATCCATAATCCTCATACGTCATGATCTGATCCGGATGTTCCTTATCCCATGAAAAATGTGCAGATGAAGGATAGTCGTTATAATCTTCTGCAATAGTCACTGTCATTTTTCCAGATGGGTTCACTTTTCCAGAAAGAATTCTGCCCAGGGCAACCGCACCTCTTTCCCCGGGAATTCCAAGAAACAATACACTTTTGATGCTGTCATACTTTTTCAGCCATGCCAGATCGATCAGACCATTTACATTTAATATAACCACAACTTTGGTAAACTGACTGCATACTATGTCTACCAGTTTTTCTTCTTCCCTTGTCAGGTAATAGTCTTCTGTCAAATGCCGGTCACATTCCTCACCACCGGAATTTCTTCCCAGAACGATCACTGCGGTATCTGTTTTTTCCGCTGCCTGTTGAAGCAGATACTCTGGCACTTCATATTCTTTAAGCGGAGCACGGTACTTTCCAAATATTTCATACATGATTCCACAGTTCATAGCCTCATTTACTTTCGTCCAGTCAAAAGTATCCTCTTCAGAAACCTTTTCCTCTTTCAGCTTATATGTGTAGAATCCCTTTAATAAAGCTTCCGGAATAATACTGTTTTTTTCACACTCGTCAAGAATCGTAGGACAGCCGGCAATATGAGCCCCACCTGAACCGTTTCCGGAATACAGCATTCCAATTTGTGCTCTTCCGAAGAATGCCACATCTTTCTGTCCGACAAATGGAAGAAGATTATCTTCGTTTTTTAGCAGTACCACAGATTCTTCTACTATTTTTTCTGCAACTTTTTTTTGATTCATTCTCTCTATTGCTCCTTACTGGTTACTGCTGTGAAATTTTCACTTCGACCTCATGCATCTTTCCATCTCTGAAATCTGGCAATACAGATTCCAGGCACGGCTTTCCATCTACAAAAAGACTTCCTTTTCCGTTCTCCACATGCTGTGGATTTTGAATCACAATGTGATAATCGGCTCCTCTGAAATGTCTTGTCATCTCTGCATTTTCCCATTCTGCCGGAAAACAAGGAACAATTTTTAAGCCTTCATAATCCCTCTTCACACCCATGATTCCTTCGTATATTCCCATCAGGCACCAGACAGATGTTCCTGTAGTCCAGGACTGATAAGACTTTCCGTAATATCCTGGATGTGTAGAGTAGCAATTGGTAAAGACATAAGGTTCAGCACCGGAACGTGAAGAAGGATTTTTCTCACTGTCAGGCATTATTTTCTTTAATGTCTGCAATGCTTTTGATGCTCTTCCCACCTTACAATCCATCAGAATCTTAAATCCTGTTGCGTGACAATAAACACCGCCATTTTCAAACAATCCGGGAAGCATTCCTGACATTCTTCCTACATGGGCATCGTAAATCTGGTAAGGCGGATCGTTCAATGGAAATCCAAAATCCCGCTCCATTTCATCAACGGACCGAAGCAGTTCTGGCAGCTTTTCATCATCTGCTACATCTGCCAACACAGCCCAGGTCTGGGCATTCAAATAGATTTTACTGCCTTTACTGTCCTTGGTACCTATATCTCCTTTTCTACTCAAAGCTCTAGCATACCAGTTTCCATTCCATGCCGCCTGATTGATACTGCATTTCATTTTTTTGTACTCTTCTTCCAGGAACTGTGCATATGTATGATCACCTGCATATTCCATCAGATTTTTCAGTTCCCGAAGTGCCAGACAGAACTGATGGGAAAGCATCACAGATTCTGCCTCTTCATCATCTGTAACATTCAGTGCGTCGTTCCAGTCTGCGAAAAATATTTTAACCAGACCGTTTTCACCTTTATCTGCAATCAGTCGGTCAACAGCTGCTTTCACATGCTCCAGCACTGTAGCTTCCCCACCATCCTGCCAGGCTGTCTTTTTTTCCAGCAATGCCAGATTACCAGTTTCTTTGATCAGTTCACATACTGCCCAGATGATCCAGAATGGCTGATCTGAGTAACGGGTATCATCATAAGGATACCAGGTCAGTACCGCATGCCCATCACGGAACTGATGTCTCAGACACTCTATAATCTCTTCTTCTGCTTTTTCCTGTCTGTAGTTCAAAAGTCCGACTGCGATCTGCAGATTATCCCGGACTCCTTTTTTCCCGACAATACAAAAATCAGCCTGCTTTTTCACCCAGTTATTCATAATATGGTTTATTTTTTCATCCGGTGTCTTAATTGACAGAGAACTGATTTTTTCATAATTGTATGCTGCTGCTTTTTCAAATTCCTGCTGTACTTTTTCCGGGTTTGATCCGTACTGTTCTACTACTTCAATCGCCTTTTCACATGACTGGCTGATTCCGAACAGCACATGAATTTCTTTTTTCTCACCTGGCTGTAACTGAATTTTATGCTGAAGCACTCCTCCAAGGATAAAAAGTGCAGCTTCTGAATTCGTGCAGTCTCTTCCCTGTACCACTACATCTGGCCGCTGAAATAACGCACATGCAGATGCATCCGGCATTGTTAAGGTCGATAACGAGCCACAGAATTTCGTCAAATCTCCATCATAAGCATATACTGGTTCCGTAGAAGCCAGAAATCCGTGATAATACTCATGTGGGGCAAACGGATGTGCGGAATCACAGTAAATTCCATTTAATTCTGACTGAAAACCAGTATTCATACAACGGTACATTTCGTAGTATCTTGGATAAGAAAATCCTTCCAGCGAAAAGCTGACAGCCGAAAACATACTGAGATTACGTTCCTGTTCTCCCTTATTACAAAGCGTCACTGTCCACATTTCATAAAGTCCCTTTTGGGGAACAAAAATTCTCCAGGAGCCTTCTATTTCATCTTTTTCTGATCGTATTTCTGAGTAGCTGATGTTGTGTGTACAGCTGTAATTTTCAACTTCCGCATTTAATGGTCCTTTTCCAATGTTCCAGCAGCTTCCACTTTCATCATCTCTTAAATATACATATCTGGCATCATTTTGATTAATCATGCACATATCTGCTTTTTCGCTGAGGAAATAGCTCCGGCCATGACCGGTCTGGGAAATCTGGGCACAATACCGGTCTTCATTCCATAAATAATTATACCAGTGTCTTGGCGTTGCCGGATCTAGTATCTGACAGCTGTTTCCTTCATCCGTAAACTGATACAGATCAGTGTTTTCCAGCATTTCTACTGATGTCTTCATAGCAATTTCTCCTCGTATTTCTTATCTTTTTACAGTGAGATGATACTGAATTCCTGGAATCGTGCCATTTACCGCAAACTGTATCTCCCCATTTTCCTCTATTCCTTCAAGCTGTGCGATTACTTCTCCAACCGGACTTAGTACCTCAAGCTTGGCTTCTTTTGCCTGTACATAAATACAGCCTTCCAGTGTTTCTGCAAACAGCTTTCCTTTAAATTCTACAGCTGTAAATTCATATGGCATTCCGGGTATTTTCTGTCCAGGATAGTATCCGGTTTCATCCATCCCAGTCTCTCCCATTGCAGTAAGAATATATTCCTGCGCCTGATCAAGATTGTTTTCTTCTTTTGCGATAAAAGCCAACGTGATCCGTTTGTTTTCTGCTTTTACCTTTACCATATCAGATAACGAAATCAATTCTTTCGGTGCCCCGCTGTAATATCCACAATAAGGAGTCTGAACCGCATAGCAGGCATTTTCCGGATCAAATATAATTTCCCCGGTCTCAGATATTAATTTTCCATCAACATAGCCAGTTTCCTTTGGAATTACATCCCACTCCTTCATCGCCTGATCCATGATGCGCGCAAAATTTCTGTAATCTCCCTCTCCTGCAATCTTTGCAATATCATTAAACACAAGCGCCTGCTCCCCAAGATGAACGCCCTGCTCAATCAGCTTTGTTCCCTTAGCAGCTCTTTCCAGCCGGTTTTTATCTTCATATCTTCTTCCAATATCCCGGTACTTTGACCACGCATAATAAACACTGTGTTTTGCCTCAGATAATCTGGCTCCGTTTAAAAATCCTGCATTTACTGCAATATCTCCATTTCCCTGGTAGGTGTCACCAGAATCCAGAAATACGTTGCGCATTCCTGTTATATATGGGAAAAACATAGTCGGCATAGCATGAAACTCAGGCAGTGTTTTCAGATCATTCTGGGTATACACAATATCAACACAATGCTTAGCCTCAGATACCAGACCTTTCAGAAACATCGATGCCATAAATCCCCACTGACAGATCACCGCCGGGTCATTATACACATCAAAGATATTCCGGATTTCATCTGCCGGCTGATCATCCCAGTTCTCTGAGGTATGATGATTGTAAAGAATCAATCCATCCCAGTCATTCAGGCATGCATAGGCAACTGTCTGAACAAGTGCAGTGGAATGGAACATATGCTCACCATATTCGTTCCATTCGCTTAACATAAAAGGCTTTCCTTTTACGATTGCTACAGATGCCAGACTCAACAGGGTAGTTGCCATGGAACCAACGCCTCTCTGCCAGGTCAGAGGATTGGTGGATACATATTCTACCGGTCCATTTACCATATAAGTATTGTTCATATCAGGCAATAAAAGCGGATGATTGAAATAGCTGTTGTTTTCCATCAGATCTCCATCTGTATGTCCATACACATCAGCCGCCCCTGCGATCAGATTACTTGTAACGATCGGAACCTTAACTCCCAAAGAAATAAGATAATCCTTCATATCCCGGTAAAATTTCCGGTTCATATAAATACCAAACTCCATAAAATCTGCATATCTGGCCGGACTTTCTTCTGTATCCCAAGAACCATTAGGATCGTTAACCGGCTGATAAAAACCGCCTGCAATACCACGTACCGTTCCTGCTGCCGGATCTTCCTCTTCTCCTAGCGCACAGCAGCCTTCACAAGTCCATGCTTCTGCAAGTCTTTTTCTTGTATGATATTTCATTAACAGAAAATGGTTGAAACGAGACTGCACTTCATCCCTGTATGGCTTCATCTGCTCATCGGCATCAGCTCCCATGGCCCATTTGATTGCAGAATCCTCGTTGTTGATCTGAACTGTCACAACAGCCGGATCATCTGCAAGTGAGAGTCCTGTATAGGGATTTACATGACAAAGCAGCTCTTTTGCATATTCCTTCTGCAGCTCTATCATGCGCGCATTATAAATGGCATAACGTTTAATACAGGACGGTGCTCCCCCTGGATAATCCATTTCGTCACCTGGCTGAAATTCTCTTGCAACAATCAGGTCAACATGCAGATAAATTCCTTTTTCTTTTAATTTCGCAATAAAGTAATCAAAACGGTCCAGCCCTTCTGGATTGAATTTCCTGCTGTTTCCGTCTGCATAATCCAGAAGTGGGTTATTTACACAGCTGCTCCAGCTTCCAGGTTGCTCACCTACAGGCGCATCTGCTGCATGAAGACGAATCAGGTTTACTCCCATGCTTGCAAAACGCTCTGCCATTTTTTTCGCAGTTTCATGATCAGGCGTATTGGAACGTGCTGCCACATTAAAGCCAAGAAAACGGGCTCTTTTTCCATCTTCGAAATACAGATGTCCGTTTCTTGTCTCCACAAATCCGTGTTTTCCGGCAGGTGCGTCTAAAAGGTGAGAGTAATCCAGAATTCCCTTATTAGGTTCTGCTTTATGTATTCTTAAGTGTTGTCTCATGTTCTGTCTGCCTCCTTGTAAGCTTTTGCATAGAATCCCCTGTCTGTTCCTTCCAACCAGCCGTCTTCTGTAACCTTATACTCATCTTTCAAGCGAATATCCTGGGATGAACTTCCCACTTCCACAAGAAATGTTCCTTTTTCCACTTTCCACTGCATATTCATGTCCAAAAATGCCATCTGACTAGCCTTTACTTCGAATATAACTGTCTGCTTTTCTCCTGGCTCTAAAGTGATTCGCTTAAATCCTGCCAATTCTTTTACCGGTCTTGCCATACTTGCATAAAGATCTCTCAAATACAGCTGTACCACTTCATCGCCGACCCTGCTGCCCACGTTCTCTACATCCACTCTGATCTCAATTGTTTCAAAAGGGCCAATTTCCTTTTGGGAAAGTTTCAGGTCGGAATAGGAAAACTGTGTATAGGAAAGTCCGTGGCCGAAACAATATCTTGGTGTGTGTGGCAAATCCACATAATTGGCAAATCCGATGCTTCCAACCTGATCCCAGCAGGAATTGTACTGATGATTGTAATAAACAGGAATCTGTCCTGCATGATAAGCAGTTGTAACAGGCATTTTACCTCCTGGGTTATATTCTCCAAGCAATACGCTTACAACAGCCTCTGCTCCGGTTTCTGCCGGGCTCCATGCCTCCAGGATTCCATCCAGATACTTATCCGCAATATCACTTGAGATCGGTCTTCCGTCAAAATGTACTCCGACCATTGGCTTGCCAAATGCAGCTGCACGTTTTATAAATTCGTCCTGTCCTTTTGGCAGATTAATATTGCTTCCATCTACACCTTCTCCCATAGAAGACATGGAGCAGGTTCCGTGTTTGCCTCCTAATGTAAGGATTACCAGATCTGCCTCTTTTATCTTTTCCAAGGCTTCCTCAAAATGGGATTCATCTTCTCCTGCAATATAATAACCATAAGAATAGCTTACCTCTACATCTGGCAGCTTTTCCCGCAGTTCTTCTAAAAGGCTTCTGCAATCCGGCTTCTGCCTTCTCAGGATCTGATCAAACTCCTCTGTTTCATCTGACTGGATATTCGTTCCTGGAACTGTTTTGATTTCCTCTGGTTTTGCAACTTTTACCCCACTGACTCCTGCAATGGAATTCGCTATGGCATAAGTGGATTCCATCATGCACATATGGGTATATCCACCAAAAAACTTTCTTGCACAGTCTGCATGAGGACCGATTACTGCTATTTTTTTTACGTCGGAGCCAATTGGCAATACTCCGTTATTCTTCAGAAGGACCAGCGATTCTTTCGCGGACTGCAGGGATACTTCTCTGTCTGTCTTCTGGGAAAATACACCTTTTAACTCCTCTCCCTGCAAAGAAAACGGATGTTCAAATAAGCCCATACGGAACTTTGCAGTCAGCACACGCAATACAGCCCGGTTAAGTGCACTGATATCGGCTTTTCCAGTCCGGAACTTTTCCAGAAACTTCTCTCCAAATCCACTTGGATTCGGAAGTTCCATATCCATTCCGGCTTTCAGGCAAAGCAGTCCGGCATCTTCCAGCGTCTCTCCAACATGCTGGGAGCCATGGGTATTACCAACTGCACCATAGTCACTGATGCAAAGTCCCTGAAATCCCATTTCATCTCTAAGAAGCTTTGTCAGAAGTCCATAAGATGCAGATACCGGTTCCCCATTCACAGTGCAGTAACAAGGCATGATTCCCAGAAGGTCAGACTCCTGGATTGCAGCCTGAAATGGTTTTCCATAAATTTCTTCCAGAAGTCTTGGCGGTGTATCACTGACAGCTCCGTGGATTCCTCCATTGGAATTATGGAAAGCCAGAAAATGTTTGGCAACACTTTCTGTTTTTCTTCCTGCTGTTTCCTTTTTCTGTATTCCTTTTGTATATGCAGCTCCCATTGCAGAAGCAAGGGCCGGATCTTCCCCATAGGTTTCTCCCTGGCGTCCCATACGGGAATCTCTGGAGATATCCAGAACAGGCGCTAATATGTGGGTAATTCCGCAGGCAGCTTCCTGCCGGCTTACAATTTCTGCGATCTTTTCTTCCACTTCCGGATCAAATCCGGCACCACGTCCGATACCTGCCGGAAAGCTGGTGGAATCCTGAATAAATGGGCCGCATAAGCCTTCCATGTGAAAAATTGCAGGAATGTGATGTTCACTGTTTTCCATTACAATTTCCTGGACTTTTTTCTGCCACGCCGCAACTTCTTCCAATGTCTCCATCCGCCGCATTTCCAATGTGCTTACTTCTCCAATACCATGCGGTACTCTTTTTGAAATTCCGTCAAAATCTTTATATTCTTCGTCAAAAGGAAAAACACCGGTCAGCTGTGCTGCTTTTTCTTCCAGACTCATTTCTTCCAGCAGTGCCTTAGCTCTTTTCTCAGGTGCCAGTGATGCGTTTAAGTATTCTTTACTCATGCTTGTTCTCCATTATCACATATTCATATTTACCGTAGTCTGCTTCATGACAGCTGCCATCTGGCAGTAAAATTTCTGCATGGGCATTCGCCGGGATTTCTACTTTTATTCTGCAGTTTTCTCCCTCATACTCCCAGGAAGATTTAATTTTTCCAAAAGGTGAATCGTAAGATGCTTTCACATATCCAATCTGCCTGTCAGGATAGGGCTGAATCCTGATTTTTCCTTTTTCCACCCGTATTCCGGCAACACGATCCATCAGCCAGCCGGCAAAAGTTCCGAAAGAATAGTGATTCATGGAATCTTTCGGTTCTCTTCCTGCTTCCATACCTTTCCAGTTTTCCCAGACTGTAGTTGCATCATACTTCAGCTGATACAGCCACCCCGGATATGTGTCCTGAAGCATAAGCTTCCATGCCGTATCTCCATGACCATAATCAGTCAGCACATGAAGCAGTTCATATGTGCTTAAAAATCCGGTATTCAGATGAAATCCGTTTTTCACGATCATTTCATTCAGCTCATCACAGGCAATCTTTTTTTCTTCCTCTGAAAGCATGTCAAACATGATCGCGTGAACATAATCGCACTGTCTTTTCTGCTTCATATGTCCATTTTCCATACAAACTTCCCGGTAGGCCAGTTTGGTAAACTTTCTCATTTCACTATAGAATTCTGCTTCTTTCTGGTATCCAAGAGCTTTTGCCATTTCTGAGGCGATATAGCAGCCGTAAGATAAATGTGAAGTGCAGACTTCCGGTGCACCATGTTCATAAATATCTCTCAGGTAAGTTCCACCTGGATCTTCTGTGTTTATAAATCCGTTCCAGTCCGGTTCGATCCATTCTCCCCAATGCCAGCCTGTATCCAGCAGATAAGAACTATACTTTTCGTTTTTCCCTTTTTTTCTTCCAGGATTGTCCTTTTTTGCACGTTCCAGACAATAAGCCAACCATTCCTTTACTTTTTCATAATTTTCTGCAAGTATTTCTGGATTATTGTAACGAAGATACATTCTCCATGGAATCAGATCTATGGCATCACTCCATCCAGCCGCACCGTCAAACAAATGTCCCTGTGATGCCGGAGCTGTCTGGCTGATACAACCACCTTCCAGTTGTACTTCCCTTAATTCACTTAAAAATTTCCGATATACCGGATAGCATTCCATCAGGTACATTCCTGTGTTTACAAATACCTGGGCATCGCCTGTGAAGCCGGTTCTCTCCCTTGTAGGACAATCAGTAGGAATTTCAAGGAAATTCCCTTTCATGCTCCACACTGCATTTGAAAACAGCTGATTGATTCCCGGATGTCCACATTCAAATTTTCCTGTCTGTGGCATATCTGAATAAACAGCAATTGCGGTAAAATTCTTTTCTGTCACTTTTACATCTGTTATAGCCTTAATATAGCGGAAACCAAATATGGATTTTTCCGGCTTATACTCATTCCAGCCTTCTTTACAAATGTATTTTACACATTGCTCTACCCGGTGCTCTGGTGCCTGGAAATTTTCCTGCGTAAAATTGCCATTCTGATCCAGACACTCTCCATGATAAAGCGTAATGCACTGTCCTGCCTGTGCATAAAATCCAAACTTCACGTAACCAGCTATGTTCTGACCAAAATCAATAACAACCTCTCCATTAGGTGTATGAATCTGCTTGCCTGTATAGTTTTCTTTTTCAACTACATCAAAGCTATTGGAACAAACCAGGTTTTCATAGCCGAATTGTTTTTCTGTTACCGGATGCCATTCACAGATGTTTTCTTTTCTTGCATCATAACACTCGCCCTGCATCAGATCATTTAACCCAAGCGGTCCCTCCTGGGATGCACTCCAGCTTTTATCACTTATCAGAACTGTTTTTCTATCAATTTCCAGCTGACACAGAATTGCCAGATCTATCCCAAAGCTATTTCGTACTCCACCGTATCCAGTATCGCCTCGCCACCAGCCATCTCCAACTGTAACAAGAATTTCATTTTTTCCGACGTTTAAAAGCCCACTCACATCGTATGTCTGATATTGAAGTCTGGCATTATACTGACTTGTACCAGGGGCAAGAATAAAATCACTGGCTTTTTTCCCATTTATATACGCATTATAAATACCATGGGCAGTTATATAGAGTCTGGCATTTCCGGAATTCTCTACCAGAAATTCTTTTTTCAGATAACTGGCAGGCTGTCTTTCCTCTGGTTCATGAAAAAGTTCCGGATCAATCCATTCTGCCACCCAGTCTTTTTCATCCAGAAGTCCTATTTCAAAGCTGCTTTTTTCGCTCCATTCTCCACAGATATCCTTTTCATCCCATAAACGGACTTTCCAGGTCACCTGACTGCGGCTTTTTAATTTTCCTTGATATTTATGATCCATTACAGAAGATCTGACTTTTCCAGTGTCATATATCTCCTGACCATCCACACTGGCTTTTACCTGATAGGCCGTCTGTGTCTTTGCTTCTTGTACTTTCCATAACAATTTTGGTGAAACAATATCTATAGTTGGATTACCTGTTAAGTATTCAATTTTCAAATCCGTTGCTTTTATCATTATGACTCCTCAGTGTAGGTATTGCTTTTTGCTATGATCCGTAAAATTCTTTCTGCACATCCACGTAATTCTTCCAGTGTAATCGGATATTTTACAGTTCCCTCTTCTGCATCAACAGATGCAAGTATTTCCTCTACGTCCTCTTTGCTTCCCGGCATAAGCAGGTCATTTCCTGCCTTGATGCAGGCTGCCGCGTTGGAAGGTCCATATAAAGGCATTCTGCCTTCCAGATCCGGTTTGGGCTCTGCGGTAGTACCCCAGTCAGTCATAATCAGCCCTTCAAAGCCCCACTCCTGACGTGCAGCTTTTGTTAAAAGATCTACCGAATTCGCAGTATGAATTCCATTCAACATATTGTAAGATGACATCAAGGCCAACGGCTGTGCTTTTCTGATTGCGATTTCAAATCCTTTCAAGTAAATTTCACGCAGAGTGCGTTCTGTCACGTGACTATTATTGTATGCCCTGTTATCTTCCAGATTGTTACATGCGAAATGTTTAATTGTAGTACCAGCTCCAGGGTGAGACTGAACGCCTTGGGTCTCAGCAGCTGCACAAATACCGGAAATAAGCGGATCTTCAGAATAATATTCGAAGTTTCTTCCACACAAAGGATTTCTCTGGATATTCATTCCCGGTGCCAGCCAAAGCATGATTCCAAATTCTTTCATTTCGGAACCGACAATATCTCCTGCTTCGTAAAGAGCCTCTTTATCCCAGGTCTGTGCCAGCAAAGTTGCTGTAGGAATTCCAGTGCAATACTGATAATAAGTAACTTCCTTCTCTTTCAAAGGCCGATTATCCTGTTTCATAAAAATATCCATAAAATCATTTCCAAGGGCTGGTTTCTGCCAAGTCACATTCTGACCGTCATCCACTGTAAAGATTGGTGACAACCGCAAACCAGCAGGTCCGTCAGCCAGAATAATATTATGTATATTTCTGCTTTTAATAAGACTTGAAGTCGTTTCTCCTGCAGCTCCAGGGCAGGCTCTGCTTGCCGCCCCTATTGTCGAAGTTTCTTCTTCACCGCCTCTTGCTGTTCCAACACATAATGCAGTCAGTTCTTCTTTTGTTAACTGCTGTACCAGATCGTACAGACTGCATTTTCCAGAGAGCACATCTTCCATTCTGTAGATTTGAGATGCTTGAATTTCCGTTTTCTTGTCAGGAACCTGTTCTGATTTTTTTATTTGTTTTTCCAGACAATTGTCATTTTTCTTTTTTGTCAGAAAACTTTCTACAAACAAATCTGGAGCATTCTTGATTTCTTTTTCTTCTTCCGGATATGAATAAAACAGCGTTTTATCCCCATGGATGCATTCCATTTCACAATCCAGCGGCAATAATTTTTCCAGTTTCTGATAGATACATTCTTTTTCCAGGTGAATAACTCCGGTCACCTTTGTTGCTCTGGAATGTTCTCCTACACGGATAATATAGCTGCCTTTCTCCCAGATCCACGCTTCCTGTTTCTCATCATAAGAAGCCATCCGGCTTACCGGAAAGGAAATCGTCATATTCTCACTCTCACCAGGCTGTAGGCATTTTGTTTTTGCATAAGCTGCCAGTTCCTGATAAGGCTTTTCCAGCCGTCCATCCGGTTCTGATATATAAATCTGCACTACTTCCCTTCCAGAATATTCTTTTCCTGCATTCGTAACCTGTACATTTAATACGATTTCAGAATTTTTAAGTAAAATATCCTTTGTTTCAACCAAAAATGTAGTATAAGATTTTCCATATCCAAATGGATATGCCGGAACTTTTCCAAAAGAATCAAACCAACGGTACCCCACATAAATTCCTTCTGTATAATATTCATCATCCCGGTTTCCGTTCCTATATCCAAATGTATCTGCATTGGGATAATCTTCATATTCTTTTGCCCAGGTCGCTGCCAGATGTCCACAGGGATTTACTTTTCCACTCAAAACATCTGCAAGTGCATCTCCCCCTGAGCTGCCAGCCTGTCCCATCAGAACAACAGCTGAAATATTGGACAGCTCATGGAAAAAGGAAGTATCAATCACGCCGCCAATGTTCAGTACAACAATAACGTGACTGTAATGGCTGCACAGAGTAGTCAAAAACTCTTTCTCTTCCTGATGCAGCTGATAGTCACCAGGCTCATTTCTTCTGTCTGCACCTTCACCGGAATTTCTTGCAAGTACATAAATTGCAATATCCTGGTCTGCCTTGGAAAAATCATTTTCTTCTGTAGGAATCGTCAAAGGGTTCCGATGGGCAAACATCGCCCAGAATGCCAGTTCCGGAGAATCGGCATATTTTTGCTGCATTTTTTCCTTATAAGCTTCTTTCTTCTGCACTGCCGCAGCATCGTATCTGTCCAGCCACGCTTTCGTGGTAATGACAGCACCTGCGTGCTCCAGCCCTTGTTCTACAGAACTGACTTCTCTTGCATTCACTTCTCCTGAGCCAGTTCCACCTGAGACGGTATGTCTGGCACCATTTCCAAACAAAGCGATTTTTGCTTCTTTTAACTTGAGCGGCAGAATACCGTTATTCTCCAGCAAAACCATTCCTTCTGCTGCAATCAGGCGACTTCTGTTTCTGTTTTCGATTTCGCGTCGGCTTACATCCGGCGAAACTGCTGCGTAAATTTTTTTCATGCCCAACACTCCAGATTCTAATTGTAAATTATGGATTTATACTTTACGACTGATGCTATGCTAATTGGTGTTTGTTACCAGTGAACAGTAACTGCTGTTTTACTGCTCAGTGCTTTTCTGGCTGCGTCTTCTCGCCAGTTCTTCATGAATCGCCGGAAGCTTTTCTTCCAGATCAAAGAACCGGAACAATACAAATAATCCAAGATTGATAATCAGTGGAAGATAGTTTGAAAATGCATAAATTGCATATCTCATAGAAGTAGTTGCCACTTCCAGATCCGGATTGTAAGCGCCCAATGCCAGACAAGCTGTAAGGATTACAGAACCTACACCGGAACCGATCTTGGTTCCAATTCCAATTGCACCTGATGAAACACCTACCATTTTGTTGTAGTATGTATATTCGTTGTAATCGATAACCATAGCCAGAAGAACTCCGTACAGACACATCAGCGGAATCTGAACAAAGCTTCCGATTACACTGACTGCAATATATACCTTAAAATTAGTCGGGATAATACAACGAATTAAAGCAGTAAATGCAGCTCCCAGTACACCGAAATCAATTGTTTTACGAACTCCCAGTTTTGCAATAATCGGTTTCGACACGACAAAACCAACAAGAGTGGCAAAAAATCCCAGGGCTCCAGCAAGTGCTACCAGATTATCATTTCCGAAAATCCATTTACAGTAATAAGTACCAGATGTAGCAGCAATTGAATTTGTGATCTGTGTGATCAGATTAAAAAGTATTAAAATAACCCAATATTTATTTTTAAACAACATTGGAATAGATTTCTTTAACGGAATTGCTTCTTCCTCATCCTGACTATCATTTTCACTAACTTCATCTACAAGTTTCGCTTTGCGACCGTTCATATAACAGATAGAAAGCATTAACAGAACCAGAAGCGCCATAATAAAACCATATTTTATCCATGCATTCTGATTGCCGCCCAGGGCATTTGTAATCGGAATTGTAAGAATCGCGATTACCATTCCAGAGCCATATGCACCAACAGCCCTGCATACACCCATACTTTCACGTTCGCTCTGGCTGTTTGTTCTGACAACCATAACAGCAGACATTGGAGTTCCCATCAGGGTTCCGCATACTGCTGACAAAAGAATGTTTGTCACACATGCATATATCAGTGCAGGAATCTGTCCTGCCTTAATTGGTACGCAGAACAGTAATGCTGCCAGAATGGAATATGGAACCATCATTCTTAAAATCCAACGATAGTATTTTCTATTTCCACCTTTGGAGTGATCGATTATATTTCCAAACCACAGATCCGTCACTGCATCTACAATCTTTGCGATCAGCATTACAATACCAATGCCGCCAACAGCCAAACCCACCTTATCCGTATAGAAATAAGTAAGCTGGCCAATCAGATTGGCTACCAGATTCATGCCAAACTGCCCTGACATATCTGCAAGATAATCACGTTTGCGCATCATTTTCTGCACACCATTTCGGTCAACTCCCAGACCGCGTTTTTCTTTTCTCATGTTTTCTTCTCCTTTTTGTATCTAATACTTTTATAGCTACCAGGGATCAGTAACTTTTTATACCTCAACTTTATCATTCTTAGTTTTTTCTGTATTGTAATTTAAGGTTTTATATTGTAAAATTCAACATATAATTTCAGATTTTTAACATTAACAAGCCCCCAAAAATACTGTCAAATATAGATTTAGAAAAACTTGAGGAGATGCTTTCATATGAATTATGTATCTTTTTGCAAAATGTATTTTTCTGTTACCCATATTCCAGTCAGTCTTATGAAAAAGAACGAAGCCATTTATTCTTCTATTGGTGAAGTATGTTCCGTAAAGGCTGCGCGTTATTGGGAAATGGCACCGATTGATGACACCCCTAATTTTTACCGATATTCACCAGATATTGAATATGGAGTTGTCCATATCCTTGGAACCGATTACGCAATTGTTCTCGGACCAGCTTTTAGTGTTCCGGTTACTTCTGAAATTATCAGAACTTATATGCATGAAAATGCCATTGCATTGGAATACCAAGAGGCAGTCGCAGAATTTCTCTGTACTATCCCGCGAATTACTTACCAGCAATTTTCCAGACATCTCGCATTAATTCACCTATGTCTGAATCAAAAAGAAATAAGTGTCCAGGATCTTTTTCAACAGGACAATGAGCACGTGAGAAAACGTGAAGAACAGAACGTCAACGAAATTGCCAATAATATCGAGAATAATAATTTACACGACTCCTACTATTTTGAGCAGGAATTATATCAAGCAGTAAAAGAAGGAAACCCTGTCAAACTAGATCATTTTTTGAACACAAACAAGTTTCAATCCATAGAGGGAAAAATGGCCAACACGCCTTTGCGCCATGCCAAAAATCTATTTATCGCGACAACAACAAAAGTGGGAATGCTTGGTGCCATTCCAGGCGGTCTGGATATCGAAAAGACCTATCAGCTTATGGATCTATATATTCAGGAATGCGAACGACTGCAGACGATCAGTGATGTAAAATCCCTCCAGTATTCCATGATACAGGATTTCTGCCACCATACAGCTAATACTCATATTCCAGAAGGAATTTCCTCTGAAATATACAACTGTATGAGCTACATCCGCTGCCACACCAACGAAAATCTAAGTATTGAAGATATCGCAAAACAGATTCATCGCAGCAGTTCCTACACCATGAAGCATTTTAAAGAAGAACTTGGAATTAATATAGGGGCATACATTGTCCGCTGTAAGCTGGAAGATGCCAAGGGACTGTTGACTTATAGTGATAAAAGCCTGACTGAGATTTCGAACTATCTTTGTTTTTCCAGCCAGTCTTATTTTCAGAATGTTTTTAAGAAAAAATATGGGCTGACACCTTTACAGTATAGAAAAAAGACACAACATATATAAAAAATTTTTCACCATCTTAGAAATTAATGATAATTTTTTTCAGCTAGTTTATCATTTTCGTAACGTCACGAAAATGTCTCAAACTACATAATAACCTATAAAATATAAAAAGGCTGCTTCTTATAAAGATATCCCTTAGTCAAATTGGATTTCTTTATTTTCAAACAGCCTTTTAATAAATTGTGAACTTCCAGAAATTTTACAACTAAATCCAGCCTATATCCATTCATCGGCATTCCGAATCAAGTCAATGATTTCATCCAATGAACGCTCACTTTCCACGTATACATCATACAACGCCTGTTTTGCCCTCTCGATTTTCCGTTCCGGGTGTCGTTCATCCAGCAGTGTGGAAAGCTCCTCAGCAAGAACACTATATTCCTTATGTTTTTTAATTACTTTTTCCTGAAGTCTTTCTATTTTTCTGTCCAGAGCTTCTATGTGTTTCCTTTCTTCCTGCTCCTGTTTTTCCATGTCATTCTTCCTCTCTACTGTCGGTATCCGTTTTTCCTTGTATAAAACTGAGGATCTCCTCATAGCTTTTTTCGCTTCCTGCAATAGCTTTTAAAATTTCTTCATTCAAAATCGCTTTTTTCTTTTTATGCAGGTCTTCCAGTTCCGCTGTCAGGCGGTCATTCTGTTCACGGTTCCGGCTGATTGCCCTCTCTGTTTTTGCTATTTTCTGTTCAAGTGTTTCCTTGTTCATGTTTCTTGCCATCACTGTACTCCCTTCAAGATTCTGCTGATATTTTCTGCACGGTATTTCACATAATTCCAATCCATGTCAAAAGCACTTAAGATCACTTTCTGGGTTTTGGTTACTGCATGATCAAGCCGGTACACCTTATCCAGCTGGCGTGTCATCTCGATCTTTTCCAGTTCCACGATTTCATAGGCACCTGTTGCTGCCAGGTAAAAGACATATCCGGCATATCCAAATCCACATAGCACCAGATAAATGGTCCATAGTACAAACCCGGTGGATTTTTCCGCCATTCCAAATGTACATCCGCAATATAAAATAACCAGGCAGATCAAAACAGTGTTCACAATCCGTTTCTGAAAAAGCCAGGAATCCTTTCATACCCGATCTGGATTTTTTCCAGGTTCTCATACAACTGCTGCCATCCTTTCTTTTGCTTCAAGTCCGCCTTCCTCTCTGATACAGCTAATCACAAGCTGTTTCTTTTTGTACAGGGAAACTAAAATGCGTAAATACTCCTGGCTGACCTGTTCTAAAATCTCCTCTTTTTGTTTTTCTGCTACCGGAACCTTTTGAGTTTCTTTTTGTAGGCTGCATAAATGATCGGAAATGGTTCCATTTTTCACGATCTGGGTAAAGACCTTGTGTTCTTCATAAGAAAATGTAGGCTTTTGAAATGCACGAAGGGCAAACTTTATTCCTTTTCCCATGGCCAGGCTGTCGGTAAAGTTTCGCATCCGGTCAGAAAAAGAATAACAGATTGGCTTCAGTACTGCCCTTTGAAAAAGGAAAAACAGTGCTTCTTCTTTTGTCTCTCCCTCGCATCTGGCTACCAAGCCGCGCCGTACCAGACGGTTTAAGCAAAAACGAAAATCCTCTTCATCCGCCCATTCCATCGCCTTTTCTTTTCCAAGGGCAATACATAAAAGCCGGTACATCTGGGAGTGTACATTTGCCTCTTCGCATACCGACCAGGTAAGGGCGGCCCAAATCATGGTCTCCATCTCAGAGAGTACCTTTTCCTGCTCCCCAACCCGTACCACACAAACCTTCCGGAGTCTTCTTCCACCCGGTTTCCCACTGCTGTATAAAAAATCATTTAAAGTTCCTCCTTAAAACAGCTTCATCACTTCCAGAAGTTTTGGAACCACATAGCCAAGAAAAAGGGCTGCCAGCAGACACATTCCCGTATTTGGCTTTCGAAGGTTCCTGACCTCCTGGTTTTTGGTTCCGATAATCCGCACCCTGCCAGGAACATTCCACCGGAGCTTTCGGTAAAAATGGATAAAATCCTCATGGTCAAACCCAAAAGATCGGACACAGAAGATATTTCGCTTTTGCTCTTCATCATCCAATAGAAAAAAGCTCTCCCGTTCCTGATCCGTTTCTCTTAACACAACATAAAACTCCGGGATTCCACGACGGCTCCCTTCCACGATCTTGTCTATTTCCGGATAAAAAATACGGCAGGACTCATATCTTCCATTTTTCTCCGGCTGGCAGACGGCAAGGCTATCTGGTTCCAGTTCCATATAACAGTATTCCGATTCCATGATTCGTCTGCTGATGCCGGCAGTCTGCTGCAAAAGAAATATGATACTAAGAGCCAGTGCCACACACAAATAGGCAAGATCCCAGGCCCTTATTCGAAAGATGAAAAAATAAAGCGCGATTCCCTCCAAAAAGCTGCCAAGTCCAATCAGAACTGAAAACCACTCTTTTAGATCCATTAAATGGTAAACTTCATCTTCTTTTGCCTGCAAACGCACCTGATACCTCCTTTCTTTCATGCAGCAAACTTATTTTCCTCATAGGAAACCGTTTCGATTTTTATTTTGTTTTGTTCCATAAGTTTTTTGCATTCCCGAATGGTTTCTTCACATCGAAAATAAGAAAATTTTCCGATATGCATTTCTGTTTCTGAAAGGCAGAGCCGGTTCTGCAGCCAGATATAAAGCCCATGTTTGGTCATAACCCCTGCGTTTATCACTTCGTTTAACGCCCGGTGTGCTTCGATCCGCTTGTGGCGAAGATTCCCATCTGCCAAGGTTCCCATAGGACTCAGGCTCTTTTTGTGAACTCCTATGTAGGAATCACATGCTGGATACCCGCCACAGACATACAGATAATTTTCCGGATCCAGGTTCCTCTCCCCATACACGTACATTGCAGGGCGGAGTACTGCCTGCCGTCCACAATAAGGACAATACAGTCTGTTGTCCTGTTTTTTCTTTTTTCTCATGTTGCACCAGCTCCTTTCCTGTTTGAGCCGATTGTAGAAAAATCGCTTTTTCTGTGTCAATAGGATTTCATTACTTTTTTAAACTTTTTCAGACACAGCGTTTGATTAGTCGTGTAATAATTCCCTCTGCCACCTCATAATTGTCATTGATACGCGTCACCACCAGCCCGATCTTGTCTCCTTTGGATGGAAGGGTGGTCATGTTGCAACTATGTGCCACTGCATTAACTCCGATATCCAGGCGCATAAAAAAAATAGGTTCCTTTATAAACTTCTGTAATGATACCTGTATACTTGCCCTGACGGTGGCATTTCCGCAAATTGTCCTTGTTGGTATTGGCCGTCGGGCTTTTGGCATCCACTTCCACGCGAATCTGGTCTACCGAATCCGCTTCCACCTTGTTTACCATAACAAGGACCAGATCTCCCACCTGGAATTTTTCTCCGGCATCCCCCATCCATTCCCAGGCCATATCCCTTGCGCGGACGGAAACTTCCACGCCAAACACTTCCAGGCGGACTGCCTTTGGTGCAACCGCAATGACTCTTGCCTCCACGATCCTGCCCGGATACAAAAGAGGCTTTTCCCCTGTTTCCCCAAAGTAGAATGTTTGTCTTTTCCGGAGCATGGCATCTTTTCTGGAAGCCACCACGCTGCGGCTTTTGGCATCCAGATCCTTGATGATAAAATCAATGTCACAGCCAAGCATGTTGTTGGCAATCCGGACCTGGCGGTTTAAGGTATCTGCGTTTTCCCGACCATCCCCGCTTAAGTTAATCATCATTTCATTCATGGGGATGATGATACGGAAACCGTTGTAATAGGTAACCGCAACCATCCAACCGCTTTCCAGCTTTTCAATGCCGCCAAGCTGCCCGGTCAGAACCTTTCTGGTACGATGTGCATTTAACAGTTGGTGCCATCTGGCATCTTCCTGCTCTTCCATGCTTTCCACCTGTGCATCCACATCAATGGTAAGCACCCCTTCGTAAGCGGCCCGGGGTATTTCTTTTTCTGTGGCTTCCTCTGCAAGTGCTCTTTTTGTGTTATCCATGTAAACCCTCCTATTAGTAATACGATTAAAAAGGCACAAAAATAGCAGCCTGTGCGTAACAAGCTGCTAATTGTGCCTTCTTTTTACAAATACCATTCTATAATGGATGGAATCGGAAGTCAATGTTATAGAGGTTGCAATAAAGTCGCATTTTGGTCGTAAATTGCATTCTCCTTCATTATTTAACACGCGTCGGTTTCATTTCCAGATTTCTTCACTTCTGTAGAATTGTATCCTGTCTATTTTTTGATGTCCGAATCTTTTATTCCTCTTCTTCCATCACAAATTTAAACACCAGCTGCTCCTTATTTTTATTTTCTTTCAGAAGTGATTTCCGAATTCCGGTTGTATCTGCGAAGGTTCCCCCATAAGCATCCACCTTAATCCATTTTCCATTTGCCTTTATTTCATTCCACTGATGCGTCCAGCTTCCTGCATTCACATGTCTTACCGGAATACCTGCTGCCTCACAGAGTAATTTGTATGCCCTTGCATAGCCGGAACAGGCCGCCTTTTTCAAAATTAATGCCGCATAAGCTTCATTTCCGTAATTCTTTTTATAAGCTTCTGTAGACTGATTAAGTTGCCAGCAACAATGCTCAGTCAGATACTGAAATAGAACAAAGGCACGTTCTTTCGTATTCAGATTGGAAATTACATATTTCTTTACAATTTTCCTTGCTTCCTTTTTCGCTAGATTTAATCTCTGAGCATTACTTGGTTCCTTCACTGTAACTTTGCATTTCAAAGTTTGTTTTCCAACCTTTGCATAAATCACTGTCGTTCCTTTCTTTTTCCCTTTTATCTTCCCAGAAGAAGAAACAGACGCGACCGCCTTTTTGGAACTACTCCATTTTACTTTCTTTTTGCTGCCAGTTACTTTTAATGTTTCCGTACAACCTTTATATACGGTAACTTTTGTTTTGTTAAGTTTTAGCTTTGCCGCCTGAACATTGACGGTTCCCATACTGATGCTAAGTAACAATACTGCCAGGATCCATCCCCATAAGATTCTTCTTTTCTTTTGCTGTAACTGTTTTTCTTTCATTGGTAACCCTCCATTTTTTGATTATCCTCTGGTTTCTACTGCGAGTGTAGCAAGTTGGTTCTTTTAGTTTCAATAGGATTTTGGAAAAAAATAAACTTTTTAATAGAAAAAGAGTACGAAAAGGAATTTCCAAAAGGGAACTCACTTTTTGTACTCTTTCTGCAAATTTTATTTTATAATATTTCAAATTTTGAAGCAATTTCTTTTTTGTAGAAATAAGAATGCAATTTTAACACATATCACTTCCAGAATAATCTCTATTTATTCCAGAAATTTTATGATTCCTTGGATACAGTTTGTATTCCAAATAGCTTCCATACAAGCTTTACTCGTTTCTTAACAAGCTTTCGAAATATATGCCACGCTCATGATGGCAAGCAGTATCGATAAAAGAAAATTTCGCAAAATATCTCCAGCGTGGTACTGATACGGCAATACAATCTGGAAGCAAATACAATCCCTTGCATTAGATAATTCTGTTTCTTTGACACCCAGCACCCTTTTTTCTTTATAAAATTCATCTTCAACTCCTCTTTAAATGAATTTAACATTAAATATTCGTGCAAAGTATTGTTTTCTTCGTGCAAATGACATATACTATAATTGCCAGCAGAAAGGAGCTGATCGTATGGCTGGAAATACTACAAACATCAGTATCCGCATGGACGCAGATTTGAAAGCGCAGGCGGACGCACTGTTTACTGAACTTGGCATGAACCTGACTACGGCATTTAACATCTTTGTGCGCCAGTCGCTTCGTGAAGGCGGCATTCCCTTTGAGGTAAGGCTAGAACAGCCGAACAAAGAAACGGTTGCTGCCATGCTGGAAGCGGAAAGGATTGCAAAAGACCCGTCTGTAAAGGGCTACAATGACCTTGACGAGTTGTTTGCTGATCTAAAAAGATGAAAGAAACAAAATATACCGTCAAGTACACCACATGTTTCAAAAAAGACTATAAACGAGCCATAAAGCGTGGCTTGAAGATCGAGCTGCTGGAGCAGGTCGTGACATTGCTGGCGATGGGCGAACAGTTGCCGGATAAGAACCGTGACCATGACCTGTCAGGCGATTGGGCAGGTCATCGGGAATGTCATATTCTTCCGGACTGGTTGCTTGTCTACCGCATTGAGGATGATGTTCTGGTGCTGACGCTGGCTCGCACCGGCACACACAGCGACTTGTTCGGGAAATAAACAGTCTGCCGCTGTATGGGGAGACCTGTACAGCGGTTTTTATGTATGCAAAGGAAGTCATCTTTGAGGTTGATACCATCACTTGCATTGTTATCACAGTTGATGTTGGGGTCTGCATCATAGAGAATATGAATAATTTTCCCATCATATATCCAGTTATCAGAGATTTTGTCATAGGAAATTCCAAATGTTGTATAGGAATCAAGGCTATTATCACAATAACTTGGATCACCCAATTCAAAGCTTCGTGATCAGCACCCACGTTGACAAAAATCATATTCACAATCATATCATCTTTAACGCCGCAAGCTTTGTTGATCATCACAAGTATGTTTCCAATAAGCGGAGTTACCATAAACTCTGCAGAATCAGTAATCGTATCTGCCATGAAAATGGACTTGCCACCAGTATGCCAACCGGAGAAAAAAGTAAAAGCTATAAACTCTTGTTGATGTTCCTTTAGATATGGAAGAGCCTCCTCAATGGTCATGCCATCAATTCCTGGCGCTCCCTTGTTTGCCTTAACTCTCTTATACGCTCTGTTAAAGTTGTCTTTATACAGTATCGCTTCCAAAAGTCTCGGCTGTGCACTGTCTCTTTCTTTCCATATCCGATTGAATGACCTAGACGCTTTCACATACCCTTCATGTTCCGCATTATCTCTTTGCAAACAGCCATTGTTTTCAATGTTTTCTGCCATAGACGGTCATTCCTCCTTTCTCGTTCATACTCAAGACTCCTACTGATTCGGTCCTTCACCTCTCGGCTACTATGACCTCTGCTGACTTCTGTGCGTTCAGCATTGCTTTATGCAATGGTTACCTCTTTCAAGGCGTACCGCACAGACCTCCCTAGGTACCACACGTTTCTTCCTCTCCATCCGTCTGCCTCATTTATCATGCATGATTCCGTGTAGTTATTGGGCTTCGATTTGATATGCAACCTTACCCTCATGCATAACCTCATATAAGGTTTCTGTCCGTCAGACCAGAGATTTGCCCATGAGTTAGTATGTTCCTCACATCCAGCTTCCTTCAGATTCCATCTCACGATGGACACCCTTGCTTTCGGCTATATCCTTCCCACTACCGGGAGGATTCGGGACTTTAACCCGTTAGAAACGTGCGCCGCTAGGCGCACATATGAAAAGAAGCTCGTATCAGCTATTGACCGATACGAGCTTCTCCGTTTATTCTCTGTTTCCGGTAATAAAGTAGTCGCAATACTCTCCGCCATTCGCCAGCGTCTGTTTTCTGTGCAGCACGCCGTGCTGAAGCGTGATCATCACTTCATCAAGTTCGCAGAACAACGGCATGAGTTCGGAAACACTGAGTTTCTCCGTGTAAATGCAAATCGGGCAGCGGGTAATGCGGTAGTAACAGGCACCCTCATACGGCTGCCCGACAAAATCCACCTTGAAGGAGGTCGGGTATTTCGCTTCCTTTTCGGGCGTGTACCATTTGGCGTATTTGACAACGCTCTTTTTGTTCTCCGCCTTGCCCTTGTCGGTATTCAAGTCGGTCTTTGCAAAATACCACTTGATATGATAGAGTGAGCGGCGCATCATTTCCTGCACGACCGTTGGCGGAATTTTCTTTTCGCTTGCCACATAGGGCGCAACGAAGGCAAGGGCGAACAACTCGTTGTATGCCATAGGGTTATCGTCACCGATGTCGTCTGCTTTCTCGACAAGCTCACGATAGACCTTTTTGCTCTTTTTCATAATGTCGGCGGCATATTCCCTGCCGTACTTCTCTGCCAGAACCTTTTTCATCGGGCTTTTGAACATCCAGAAATAAAAGCCGTTGTATTTCATATCACTTTTCCTCCCGTGATTTATTTACAGGCTTAAGAAACGTAGCCTAGCCGCCGAAGTGATAGACCATCGTCGCGTCCATATATAGCCCGGCAGTCTTGCGGTCGGTACATTCCGCCATGCTCCGGCGGTAGCTGTCAAACTGTGCGGAGATCAGCTTTCCATGATGCCGCGCCGATTACTTTCTTCCCACCAGCAATGTTGAGCCGCAAAGCATCAGGCGTCCGGCTTCCTTCGGCGTCATAAAGCTGCCGTCGGTCGTGTCGATCAGCTCTACGCGCTCATAGCCCATATCCCTGAGCTTTTGGACAAACTCCTGCATATCGCCGTATCTGCGAGGCGACATCAGGTCATGGATGGCAAACGTTCCGCCCTTTTTCAGCACGCGCAGCGTTTCCAGCAGAAGCGCCTGCTTGTCCTTCCCCGTGATATTGTGATAGACATAGTTGCTGGTCACTGCGTCGAAGCTCTCGTCGGGGAAATCCAGCTTCACGGCGTTTCCACGCCGGAACGAAACGTTTTTCACGCCCTCCGCAGCGGCGTTTTTTTCGCACAGCGGCAGGCTGAAGGAGGCATATTCCTTGCCCCAGCGGTCAATGCCGACCATTTTCCCCTGGGGATTGCGCTTTGCGCAGGCAATGGTCAGCGCACCGCTGGGTGTACTTTGCACAAACGACAAAGGCAATGCCGAACACCACTCCCAGCGCGACGCGCAGCTTTCCGCTCACACCGATGCCGAATACGCCGAAAACGAGCAGCAGCGCAAGGGACAGCACCGTTCCCGCGATAAGCGAAACCAGCATTCCCTTGGGAATTCAGTTTTTGTAGTCAGGCTTCATATTCAAGACTCCTTTTTAATTGAGTGTGACTTCTCTCATAAACCGCAGCCGCGATGCACCAGATCATGATAGCACTGTTCGTGCTGCTCTGGCTCATCACGGACATCCATGTAGCCACCGGCATCTGCATTGCCTGCGCAATATCCGGTACTGCAGCCAGCAGAAGGTTCCATGTGACCGGATGGAAAGCAAGCATCCACCTTGGATAGCGCGTTTTTCCGGCAAGCAGCATCACAAAATGGATACCAAAAACCAATAGCATCGGAACATACATGGGGAGGATCGCGGGGAGCATATCGTCCTGATAGGCCGTAACCGCCGCAAGCGCGGCCTCCGCTCTGATACGCGGCCCCAGATAGGTGGTAAACCATGCCATGGTGGCCACCCATGTATGGATGGTCAGAGCGATCGCAACGGTGAATATCCCGCACAGAAACTGGATGGTTCTGGTCTTTCTATATTTTTCGTCGATGTCCGCATTCAGTGCTTTTACCACAAAGTAATAGAGAAAGCCCCCAATCGCTCCCAGTCCAACGGTAAGCACGGGCCTCCACAGCCCATAAGAGCCAGACAGATAACAGGCTCTGTTGAAAAGGCCGGTGTCGGTTTTCTGAAGCGGAACGCACCCCAGCAGCCAGTCCCCGGCAGCCATCAATCCACATCCGATCGCGCCAAGAATGCACCAGCGGATGAACTGTTTTGTTTCTTTCGTCTTCATTTTCTTCATTCCTGCGCCCCTATTTTATGATCTTCATGCAAAAGTCGCAGCGGTCGTCCCCGCGCCCCAACGTCATGCTTCTCTCCCAAATCAGCTTCGGATGCAGCCCGGCGTAGCTGATGTCGTCACTGTCGCAAAAGCAGCGGCACAGCTCCGGGTAGCCGTATTCTGCGCAGGTGTCGTGATAGGGACATTTCACCATATCCACACGCCATATACCGTTGCCGACCTGCAACTCCTTTGGGTCAAAGCCCGCCGCCGGGCCGAAGACGCTCCGCGTGGATTTGACGAAAACGCTGGGAACAAGGCGGTAAAGCCCCGGTATGAGCAGCAGGGTGGCAAGCTGTTTGTGACTCGTTCTCGCCAACCGCTCCACATAGCCGTGAACGATTTGCAGCGCCTCTTCTTTCGGCATGACCCGCTGCAAGGTTTCGTAGGCCGCAATACCCGGTAAGATCTGCCGCTTGAGGTGGTATTGCTTCTCCTTGCTTGCATCTGCATTTTCAGCCAGCAGCGCATTCAACCGTGTATCAAAAAAGGCCTTCAGCTCCTTGGCGTGCGAGGAAAAGCGCTGTGCCGCAGTCTCCCGAAAATCACGGGAGAGATAGGTTTCCTTCATCGTCCGGCCTCCGTCTCAGGCTTCACGAAGCCCTTCTTTTTATACCCGCAGTCGCAGTATGGGCCGCCGGAGGCGAGAGTGTACTGCCGCACGAAGTCGGTCACGCCGCCCGCTTCGCTCATGGTGTAGTCCAGGCGGCACAGCGCCGGAGTGAGGTCATATAGCCCCAGCTTTTTCATCAGCACACAGATGCCGCATTTGGTGAAGCGTCCCTCGTATCCGCTGCCGTCGGGGTATTCGTAAAACTCCATATTCCATGAATACGGGTTGCGGTCGGCGGCTTTCAAGGCTGCGGTCGCCTTCATGCCGGAAATGTCCTTTTCGGCAAATTTGCTCTTTCCGCTCTTGCGGCAGAACCATTTCATCGGCTTTGTCATCATGGATTTTGCGTAATACTCCGTCAGCCACTCCACATCCGGACGCTCCGGCATGGAGAGAACGAACGCGCCGATCATTGCGCAGTTGACGATGTTCATCTTGAAGCGATCCGCTTTTTCAAACTCCGGCAGGTCTGCGATGATTGCTTTGTATTTCGGCTTTGCATTTTTCGTGATCGCTTTTGCCGTATCGGTATCGTAGCCGAGCACCTCTGTCAGCTGCTTTTGGAATGAGCCTGCAAACAGCGCCCACATTCCCATGGGCATACCTATGTATTTCATTGCACTGTCTCCTTACATTCTCCGCATTTTGCCTTCTCCCGCAGCAAAACCAGCCCCAATACCAAAACCAGCAGGTGTCCGGCGGATTCCGTGCCGTGATCGATCTGATCCAGCGGCCACGGCAGAAGCGTGAAGAGATTTCCCACAATCCCCGTAAAAACGATGGGGTTGCAGAAGGATGCCAATATCCGCTGTGCTGTGTTTTTCAGCGGGAGCATCCTTTTCCAGATCATAACGAGCATCACGACGGAAAGAAGTACATCACACAGGATATATGCTGCCAGCAGCGGCGCGGCGTTGCAGTAAAAAACCTTATTGGCGATCTCTGCTGCCGCCTGCATATCGCCGTATTTCTCAAAGGTAAACTTGAAGATCAGCGCCATGTTCGTAAACATAGCATGGACATAGCCCCAGCAGACCGTGCCGGTGAGATAGGCGATATGAAACAGCTTGACCCACTTCTGCTGCTTTGGTTGGGTGAGGTGCCGCTTCAGGAGCTTCCACATCTGGTGAAAACCGATGTAATAGAGTGCCGTTCCGAGAACACCGCAGATAATGCTGACCACCATGCGCCATGTGGCCATATTGAGATAGGCGACTTTGACCATCAGTCCGATGGATTCCGTGCTTTGGGTTTTCCCGGTCGCCGCAAACAAAAAGTCGCCGATCACATAGAGCAAGCACCCGATCATGCCCGCAATAAGCGCTCGTTTTTCTTTACTCGATTTCATTTCCTGCCTCCAAATCCGATCTTCACGATCTGCATTTTCATCATGCCGTCGCCGACCTTTGCGAGAAAACGGAAAAAGCCGCTGACGGATGGGTCGCGGAGATCGTTGTAGCCCAGCATATAGCCCCGACTCGTGACCTGCAAACGGCTGTCCCACAGGGAAAGCTCGCTTTTTGCGTTCGAAACCGCAAAATACGCGCCCACATCCTGGATCTTCGCGCTCTTGAGCCATGTCTTGGCGATCATCTTCACCGCCGTCCGATTTGCAGCGTCAAACACCAGCACGCTGTCCGGAAAAGCGTCTGCCATTTGCTGTACCAGCGTCTTGACCTGCTCGGTCAAAAAATAGTAGAACACGCCGGAGGCAAAGAATACCGCACCGTTTGAAGAGTCAATTTTTCTAAGCCATTCGGTATTGTTCAAATCGCAGGGGATATTTTCTTCACGCTCCCCGGCGGGCAGCAGCTCATTGCGCACGGCGATCACATCCGGGAAGTCCAGATTATAAATCTTGCAACTGCCGTTGTCGCAGCTTCTCCCTGTGCTGTCCAGTCCGCAGCCCAGATTGACCACCGCCGCATTGGGGTGAGATTTCAGATAATCCCGCACCTCAAAAGCAAGGTCATTCTGCCGCATGGCCACCTCCAGTGAACCGAAACGCTGCATCAGGCTGCGGGATTTTTTCTCCGCCTCTGAAAAGTCGTAGTCGATCTCGTCAATCAGGCGAACCGCTGTTTCGTCCCGGTAAAGATTCGGGTATAGTTCTGAGCAGACCTTCCGCGCATACAGCGGAATGATCAGCGTCTCCTGTACGGTGTTTTTCTCGATTTTATATTTCATATAGGTATCTCCTTCAGTGAATAAATACCGACATAATCGCCGCCAGTGCTGCCGAAATGACCGCCATACCAACTGTGCCGAACAGCCACTTTTTGCCCTTATCCTTGGCTGTAATGTAGGGTTTCAGGTCTTCCGTTCCCGGAATTTCCCATGCGTTCGTATGTCCTACCCAATAGCCGTCAACCCAAAATCGGTCTATGAGATTCATAACGGACAGTATGACCAGCAGCTGCCAAAAGCCCTGAACGAAGCCCTTTGCGCCGTTGAGCGCATAGACACACACCAGCACATAGGCGATGTAACCGGGAACGCAGACAGCTTTGAAAATCAAAGCATTTCGCTTAATTTTCGCGTGTGTTGTAAGTCCCAGCGTTACGCACCGCTCCTGCACCTCCGGGCTGTAAAGATGCACCATGCCCACCGCGCCCTTGCGGATACCCACGGCACAGATGATAATCAGCAGAACCCCCAGCCCCAGACCTTCCAAAACCGTTTGTAAAAGCATTACTTGTTCCTCCTGTATCCTTTTTCGTCCCGGTATTCGGGATGCTCCTTTAAATATGGATCCTTGTTGCCGCAGATGGTATAATCACATCGGCAGCCGTCCACGCAGGTAGTCGTCCGCACCAGTCTTGCATGGAGCAGCTCCATAGACGCAAAGTCCACATTACACAGGGCGGGCATAATATCCGTAAGACCGTGCTTGATAGCAAACTCCGCTGCCGGGCACGCCGTAAATTCATAATAAATAGGCTTGTCGGTTTCATAAGGCGCAACCGCCATCTCGTAATCGTGCCATTTGTCGCAGCCGCTTTTCGAACGAACAAACGCCTTGTACATCAGCTTCCTCCAGAACGGCTTGTTGCAGTCCACAAATTTCAGCCTGCGGAAGATCGGCAGGATCAGATTTTCCTCCATCTCTTCGATTTCACGGAACGAAGTAACTGCTTTGCAGACCACATAATAGCTCATGATGGCGATGCAGTCGTAGGTGCCGCCTACGCCGTTGTGGAAGTTCTTTTTGCCGCCCAAGTCGGTGCGCCAGTCGGAGAGAAAGACCGCGTACTGCCGCTGTACCTGTTCCCATATCGCCTCCCGCTCTGCTTCCGGGTAGTGCAGGGCGATCTTCGCCCGTATCTCTTTCTTGCAAGGCTTTGAATACAGCACATGGCTTTTGCGGTCGAATAGAAGCTCGTTGTCCTTCATCTGATTGCCTCCCTCCTTGTTCTTTCTTGCGTGCATGAGACCATCTCAGATTTAACCCGCTTTTCGGCAGACAAACCATGCCATGCTTTTCAGGTTTCCCATGTCCACATCCGTATACATTCCATCCAGCCGTGCTTTCAGACTGGAAACCGTCTCATAGGGCGGTGTGAAAAACCCTGCCTTTTCATAAGCATGCCGGACAAACCAATCCGTCCGCTTGTGCTCGCCCATCACATAAAAGCAGCCGCAGAATGTCCCGCCGGGTCTCAAAACCCGGAATACCTCCCGATAGGCGGCCCCTTTGTCCGGGAAAGCGTGAAAGCCGTTCAACGACAAAACGATGTCAAAGGTGTCGTCTGCATAGGGGAGTGCTCCCACATCTCCCTGCCGGAAGGTTACATTTTTCAGGTGCAGGCAGTCAGCCTTTTCCCGTGCCTGCCTCATCATATCGGGCGAATAATCGAGACAGGTAATGTCCGCTTCCGGCATAGTCCGATAAACCGGCATGGTCAGAATCCCTGTTCCCACCGGCACTTCCAGCAGCTTGCCGGAGAAATGCTCCGGAATACCGGACATTGCCTTTTCCAGATGGGCGTCGTTTTTCGCCTTGTTCATTGCCCACACCAAGCGGCACACCGCTTTCCCGCTCAGAGTAGAGCAGGTGATCATGCCGTCATAAAAACTGTTTCCGCCCGTCATTCGGTACGCACCGCGAATAGCTTCTTTTCGTTCCATGGTTCTTCCTCCGTGTTTCAATCATCACACGACCGTTTCCGATCTCATTTTTTCAAAATGTCCACGATTTTCGCGAAGTCCTCCTTTGCCTCCTTGAAGATCGGCAGCATACAGTAGCAATGCACCATCTTCGGGCGGGCGGACACCGTATAGGGGACATTTGCCCGTTTGCAGGCTTCCTCAAAGTCCGGCAAAGCACCGTAGAGCACCTCGTCGGCAGAATAGAAGAAGTGAATATCGCCTACGCCGGTAAAATCTCCCCGAGAGCCAGAGAGCATATAGTCCGGCACATTCTCACAGCCGTGCCGCATGAACTTCTCCACCGTCACCATGAAGGCATAGTCGATGGAAACATCTCTTTCGTTCAATGCCTTCATCCGCGATTTTTCGCCATCGTTCCACGGCACTTCGCCGGGGGATACGGCGACGATGTGCCTCGGCTGCGGCAGCGGTTCGGGCTGCGCGTTGTTGTGCGCCGCAATGCCCAGTGCCAGCGCACCGCCGGAGGAAAAGCCGCAGGTACTGACGTTCCCGCCGCCGTACAGTGTAATCATTTTTCGATAACATTCGTACACCATCGCGTATGTTTCAGTAATGCAGTGTTCCATGCAGAGCGGGTAAAACGGAAACCACACATCACAGCCGGTCTCGCGGCAGAGCTTGCGCATCACAGGCAGGTCGCCCTTATCGGGGCCGATCACCATGCCGCCGCCAAAGAAATAGAGAATCGCGCGCTCGGACGGCTTCGGATGCTCTCGCACGATCAGGCAGGGAAAGCCGTTTACCGCAATCGTTTCATAATATACCTTGCGGTCGGTGGGCGTAAAAACGCCACGATGCCGGTTCTGCTTTTCAATTTCCTTTCGCAGTGCATCCTCCGGCAAGGCGAACGCCTTTTTCGCGCCGGAGAGCTTGTATACGCTGCGTAAGATAGATGCAAAGATACTCATGATTTAGCCCCCTCATTTCCGTGCCGTGATGCACAGCCAGCTTTTCTTTTTGTGTATCTGCACATCGTGAAAGCCCGCCTGCTCCAGATACGCCTTCAGCTCGGCGTCCTTGTAGATGGTCATGCCGCCGATGATCTCCGTCCACTTCTTGTCCTTGTCCGTATCGCCGTTGCTTTCGTTGCAAATGAGTAATTTCCCGCCGGGCTTCAGCACCCGGTAAACCTCCCGGAAGCACTGCGGCAGATCGGGCCAGAAATAGACGGTTTCAAAGGCTGTGACCGCATCGAACCAGTCCTTTGCGAAAATGATACGCTCCACGCTGCCCTGCCACACCACGCAGCGCCCCTCCTGAATTGCGGCTCGGTTGAGGCTTCGAGCCTTCTCCACACTGACGGGAGAATAGTCAATGCCCTTGACAATACCCTGTGGGTATTTTTTCAGCAGCCTTTTCATGTTCGCCCCGCCGCCGCAGCCGCAGTCCAGCACCTTGGCGTCCGGCGCAACATTCAGAAATTGAAGTCCCCACTGGGCCACAGGACTGTGACCCAGGTTCATCATGGCAACCATGATTTTCCCGCCAAGCCCCACAGGCTTTCTGGTGTTCTCAAAAAATGACATCTTATCACACCTCCGATTTCACACATTCCGCATAGGTCAGCGGGAAGGACGCCTTTAGAACAGCGCTTTTCCGCACCGCCCAGCCGTTTTGCCGTAGGAAACGCAGGTATTCCTTGCTCGTCCACTTGCTGTGGAGAGGGAAGCCTGCCATCCTCATAAAAAATGCCCTGACCATGCCGGAAAAAGAGTTTCCGGCATGGGTGAAGGTCGGCGCAATCAACACGCCGTCATCCTTCAGAACCCGCTTGATTTCTTGCAGGGCTTTCTCCGGCTGCGGCACGATGTGCAGTGCGTTTGACACGATCACCACATCAAAAGATTCATCCGCATAGGGCAGGCGGAACATATCCTGCACGGAAAAGTGCAGCTTCGCCGAGTGATTGTCCCGCTTGGCTTCCGCAATCATTTCCGCAGAAGCGTCCGTCGCCTCGATGTGTGCCGCCGCGTTTACGATATGTTTTGCGATTAGCCCCGTGCCGGTCGCCAGATCCAACACCGTTTTTGCTTTCACCACCGGCCGGATGTGCGCATACATCTCCTCATACGCTGCCAGATCCTTTCGCATAAAGCGGTCGTACCGACCGGCATTTTTGTCCCAGAAGTTCTTGTGTTCCAGCATCGCTATCATTCCTTTCAATGTTAGATTTGCCTAACCGATACGCACAGTCGCGTAGTTAGAGAGTACTAACCGTCGTATTTCGGAAAAGCCGCATCTCTGCGGCCTTCCGCTTATTTAAATAACTCCCTGCAAGCGCCGTACACCAGCGTTTCCAGCACCTGCGGGTACAGTTCTCCAATCTGCTCCTTGTGGGAAACAGTCAAGATCAGTCCCCGTACCGTGGCGGCAGCCAAAGAGATGCCGCGATTCGGCGCAAGGTCATATTTCTCCAAAAGTAGACGAATGTGCGTCTCGTCATCGTGGTAATGGACATTTTTGATGTCCTCCGGCAGTCTCTGCAAAAGCAGCTTCGCATCGTTTTCAATGAAAACCATGTCGCCGGTATCGGACAGCCGCCGGCAGACGGCAAGAACCGCCTTTGCCGCACGCTCCGACGGCGGCAAGCCGTTTGTTTCGCTCAGTGCATGGTCAGCCACTCCGTAAAGATCGGAGTGAACGTTCTCCAAAACCGCGAAGAAAAGCATTTCCTTGGATTCGTAGAATTTATAGAACGAGCCCTTTGAAATGCCGACCGCCTTCGTCAGCTGCTCTACGGAGGTTTTCTTCATCCCCAGCGTGACAGCACAATGTCTCGTTTCCTTCAGCAACGCCTTGCGGAGCTGCTCAGTTTCGTAATCGGTAAAAGCCAAGGTCGCACCCTCCCTGAAATATGACCATTTCGGTTCTTCTGGTCATATTATACCGCGCTTCTTTCTGGTTTGCAAGAGGTGCGGAGAAAAAAACGCTAATCAAAAGGGGGTGCAGTGTTACAGAAAGAGACGCTGGAATTCTGGTAACCGGTAATCGCTGTTGCCGCGGTAAAAGAAACTATATCGTAAATAGGGTAGAGGGAAAATAAATATTTTCGCCCCTCCCATTGAACCGTACGTACGGGTCTCGTATACGGCTCTACAATTTATATTCCAACTTTAACTAAGTAATAGGATAAGGGATTGAGCAGACCAGCTCCATCTTTTATCCTGTTTTCAAGTAAATCCTTGCTGATAATGAAATTCACCACGTTCATTCCGCTTCTTTTGTACCAACCCAGTCTCGAATTTGAAGCTTTAAATATTTCTTTATTGCTAAATCTGTTCTTATGTTTCCAGTTCAGATAGCTTAGATTCCGATAAATGGTTTTGGGTCTCTTCCATTGCTTCATGACAATTACTCTGATTTTATGTCTCAGCCATTCCCCGAGTTCTTTCACAAACTGTTTCATCTTTCCAATTCTGAAATAATTTATCCACCCTCGTACAATCTCGTTTACCCTTTTAATTGTAACTGCAAGTGGTCTCGCTACTGCTTTTCCTCTTTTCAGATATTCGCTCAGCTTCTTTTTCAGTTTCTTTTTCTTTTCATTGGTCGGTCTGACTTTCCATTCTGAACCATTCTATAGTATCGTAAAAATTTGTCTTTTAATACATACTTATCATTCCGAAATACAACCGTGACAGGCTTATCAAAATGTCCACGTTCTTTATAATATTCAATCATAGAATCAATTTTCTTTTCTGCTGGCCTATTCTTTTTAAAACATGGTGGAACTTCAATTTGATTTATAGGAATGCTTCTTATCCCATCAAAGTATTCTGGTTGTGTCGTTGTGATTTTTCTGTGCTTTTCATTTTCACTATTTCTAAGATAAATCTCTGCATTCTTTATATCCATTTCAATTTCATGCTTTTCTGATTCAGATAATTTCTCTGTAGCCGCAATATAAAAAGCACATTTTTCATCTTGCACACACCTTTTTCCTACATTTTCAACACAGTTAATATTATAGCACTTATTTTTCTTCTCTTTGTATATACAGGATATCTGAAGTAATAGATTGCTTGATTGTTGTCCTGTTCAAGTTCATTCAACACTTGCCAAAATGTCGTAGCAAATGCTGAAGAAAGCTGTCGAATCAAAAAGGGGCGTGGACAGTGCTTTGACTATCCACGCCCCTTTATCGGGCAAGAGTATTCGATTATGTAGACCTCCTTCTTGGGGAGGATGCTAAAAAGGATAATTTCCTCATAGGCGGCCATCTTTTACTCTTTTATTAGCTGTCTGTAACTGTTCTGTTCAAACATTGGAGAGATTTTCAGCAAGCATCATAAGGGCCAAAAAACTCTTTTTACTAACAGCATGTTCCATACGGCAGGCATCATCCATAGCGGTTTTTTCACCCACACCGAGGCTCGTCAATAAATCGCAAAAGATATTGTTACGAGTACACTCATCTGATTCATTTTCATTGACTCCCTTTGTCATACCTGTCTGCATTGTTTTCTGATTCCCGAAGCTCTATCGATGTACCGTCTGTGCTTCAGCCAAACGATAGAACAATCCCTTTTGATTCAGAAGTTCCTCCGGCGTTCCCGTCTCTGCGACGCGGCCCTGTTCCAGGACAACAACCTTATCGACGTTTGCAATCGTCCGCATACGGTGCGCAATAACCAGTACAGTTTTCCCCTGCAGCAACACGGACAGTGCCTGCTGAACCAAGTTCTCATTCTCCGCATCCATGGAAGCTGTGGCTTCGTCCAAAATAACTACCGGCGCATCCTTCAGGATCGCCCGGGCGATAGAGATACGCTGCCGCTCGCCTCCTGAAAGGGCGCAGCCATTCTCACCGATATTGCTGTAATAGCCGCCAGGCAGACGGGAAACAAACTCCTCGCACTGAGCTGCCCTGGCTGCCGCCAGCACTTCCTCATCTGTCGCCCCCGCCCGACCAAGGCGGATGTTCTCCATAACGGAATCGTCAAAAAGGGTCACATCCTGAAAGACGATGGCATAATTCTTAAACAGCGTTTCCGGCTCCACAGTCGTCACGTCCACGCCACCCAGCAGTACCTGACCGGTATCTGCATCCCAGAACCGGGCTGCCAGACGGGAAACAGTAGACTTTCCGCTGCCGGAAGGGCCTACAAGCGCAGTGATCTGCTCCTGTTTCGCTACAAAGGAAATCCCATTGAGTACAAGCTCATCATTGTACGAAAAAGAAACATCCTTAAACTCAATGTCGTACCCATTGTTCTTACAAACAGGCTGACCAGTCTGCTCCACTGTCGCTTCCATCTTCTTCGTCCGCTCAATGCTGACAAATGCAGAAAACAGTTCCGCCATCAGCATAAAGCAGGAACCAAAGGGTTCATAAACACGGCCTGCTACCAACAGATAAAGAATAAACATATTGACGGACAGCATATTTTGAGCTACCAACAGACCTCCAACCAGCAGAACTGCCACCAGCCCAAAGCGTACTGTCAGCTGCGCCAACGTCACAGCAGTACCTGGAGCCAGCTCATTACGAAACGCACACTTTACCACATAATCCAGTTTTTTCTCAACTCCATCCAGGTATTCCTGTTCCAGACCGGCGGAGCGAAGCTCCTGTATGGTATCCAGATATTCCTGCACCCCATCATAAGCGGCACGGTGAGCGTCATAATTGCGGCTTTCCGCTTTTGTCTGGGCCTTTCTGGCCGCTATCAAAATAAGCGTAGCTACCGGTACCGGCAGAACAATGCACAGCCCCATGCGCCAATCCATGATCAAAAGCCCCACGGACACAATCACAAACATAATGACTGTTCCAAAGAGACTGGGAACCGCATTGGAAAAAATTCTTTCCAGTTTAGAGCAGTCACCCATCATGGTTGTTGTCAGATCAGACAGATCACGCTGACCGAAAAATGCCAGTGGGAGCCGCCGCAGCTTTTCCGCCAGGGTAATTCTCCGGTTAGCGCTTTCTTCATAAGCCACTTTATAAGTCAGGTTATACTGAACCCATTGGGTTATGAAAATCAAAAGTAAGAGAACCGCCGCCATCAGAACTATCACTCCTGGCTGCATTGTCAGTCCAGTCTCCCCGCAGAGCCTGTTCAGAAGTCCCATGGTCACTAGCATCAAGAGGGAAATGGGAGCCATGATGCACAAATGTCCTATCGTAGTTGCCACAATCCCGTACTTTAATTCCCGTTCCCCCTGATCGCTTAATGCGAATAATTTCTTCAGCATGGTTTCACCTCCTCTTTCCGGTCAATCTTCCAGGCGATTGCCTGATTGTAATCTGCCCACATATGGGCATACTCGCCATTCTTACCAAGCAGTTCCTGATGCGTTCCCTGTTCTACCAGACGCCCTGCTTTCATTACCAGGATCTGATCCGCATCCTGAATGGTGGACAGCCGGTGCGCAATCATAATGACTGTTTTTCCCTTTGTCAGTTCCTTCAGGGCTGCCTGAATCTGTACCTCATTTTCCGGGTCGGCAAATGCCGTGACTTCATCCAGAATGATGACCGGTGCGTCCTTCAGAATTGCTCTGGCAATAGCCACCCGCTGTACTTCTCCTCCGGAAAGATAGACGCCTTTCCCACCCACGATGCTGTCAATGCCCTCCGGCAGCTTTGCCAGAATATCATCACACTGTGCCAGACGGGCTGCCCGCAGGATATCTTCCCGGCTGGCATTTTTGCAGCCGCCGCGGATATTTTCCTCCAGTGTTGTTTTCAGTAATTTGGGATTCTGGAAGACAAAAGCAATCTTTCCCATGACTTCCTGTCGGGAAATCTCAGAAAGTTCCACGCCGCCCAGCGTAATGCGCCCCTCCTGCACATCATAAAAGCGGGGGACCAGGGTCCCGATGGTGGTCTTGCCGGAGCCGGAATGTCCCACCAGTGCCGTAACGGTTCCGGCTTTTGCTGTAAAACTGACATCTGAAACCGCAGGCTGTTCGCCTGTGGGATAGGTAAAGGTCACATGCTCAAAGCAAATGTCGCTGCCCTGTGCCATTTGCGGCTCCTGTGCCTCTGACTGCTCTCTGGCAAGCAGAATTGTGTCAATCCGCCGCATAGATTCCATAGCCTGCATCTTATAGTTGCTCATGTACATGATCTTGTTGAGAACAGATGCGCATGCAGGTGCAAAAATCAGATAAAACAGGAAATTCTCTATAAAGGCAGTCAAATCTCCCGCCGAAGTCATGCCGATGAGTGCGGCAGGGATCAGCACAAGAAAAGCGGCATTGACCACAGTATTGAAGCCCACATATCCGGGCTTGCAGGCCATAGTAAAGGCCAGTGCGTCATCCCGATAAGCATTGATCGCTTCCTTGAAGCGCCGTATCGAATGTACCGACTGTCCAAATACCTTGATCACGGAGATTCCCCGGACATACTCCACCGCCTCGTGGTTCATTTCCTCCTGAGCGTCCTGATAGCGCTTCATGAAATTCATGGTTTTTTCGCCCATCATTGTCATCTGGCAGGCAAAGCTTGCAAGCATCAGAACGATCAGCGGAAGGCCAATGCGCCAGTCCATAGCCAGCATCAGCACAAGGCTGGCAACCGTCGTGACCTGAGCGCTCACCAGATCCGGCAGCTGATGGGCAAGGTAAGTCTCCATTTGGGCGCTGTTTTCATCAATGATTTTTCTTAGCTTACCGCTGGGATTTTCCTCAAAATACCCCATTGGCATCCTGGACAAATGACGGAGCGCTGCCATTTTTAAATTCTTTTCTGTATGAAAAGCTGCGGTATGGGAGCACATAAGTGCCGCAAAATTAATGATCAGCCCGGCCAGTTCCAGCGCCAATGCCCACACACCCCACTGCACCAGGGACGAGATAACAAAACCTCCTCCGGTCAGTCCGGTTAAAAGCGCACGGGCCGCAAAATAAACACACACAAACGGTCCCAGAAGGAACAAGGCGCTGATGCCGGACAACAACTGCGCAGCGCCCAGTAGGGGACGATGCCGTCCTGTAAACTCTAGCAGGCGCGGAATACCGGTTTTCTGCGGCTTCTTTGTCTGCGCATCCTCTCCAAATACCTTCTTCATATAAATCACTCCTCTCTCATCAAGCGGTATAAATTTCTTTACTTCCCCTGCGTGGATATGCAGAATATGGGTCGCACAGCGCAAGATCAGCTCCGGATCATGTGTCACGATCAGGGTACTGGCTGCCTGTTTATTGGCTGCACGGATCAGCTCCGCTGTCCGCAGCAGATTTTCTCCATCCTGACCGCTGGTCGGCTCATCATAAAGCATCAGTTTTCGCTTCATGCAAAGAGCTGTTCCCAGAGAAAGCCTTTGTTGCTGACCTCCGGAGAGGGAGCCAGGGTGACGGTTCTCCATACCATTTAAGCCCAGCGTTGTCAAAACCTCTTTGCCCTTTTCTTCTGACAGTGCCGGATTATTCAAGGTCAATTCACCCAATACCGTATCGCTGAACAGTTGATGTCCTGCCTCCTGCATGACCAGGTAGACCTGCTCCGGCAGCTTTTTATGTGCGATCTTCTTGCCGTCGATCCGTACTGTACCCGTATGCTTCAAAAGACCTGCCAAGCAAAGACTGAAAGTGGATTTCCCGGCACCGTTTTCTCCGATCACCGCTACGATTGCCCCTGACGGTATTTCTAAATGCGGCACATTCAGTACCTGGCGCATCTGGCGGCTAAACTGAAGCCCATCTATTTCCAGCCCGGTACTCTTTTGTTTTATCAGCCCCATATCGGGCCTCAGTTCATAAAGCTGCTCCTGCTTTACTGCCCTGAGTCCCAACGCTTTGCGCTTCTCCAGCGAAAGATCTGCCGCTGCTTCCGGCGTAAATTCCTGCCTGATCCGGCCATCCTCCAGCAGCACATAACGGTCAGCGATTCCCTCCAGATACCACAGCCGATGCTCTGAAATCAGCACAGTTCTTCCTTCATCTTTCATCATGCGGATCAACTTCTGCAGTTTTCGGATGCTCTCCATATCCAGATTAGAAGAAGGCTCATCCATAACGATGACCGACGGTAAAGCCGCATAAACGGAGCCACAGGCGATCTGCTGTTTCTCGCCGCCTGACAGTTCAAAAATATTCCGGTCCATCAGCTCCTGCAGGTTCAGACGATAGGACACCTCCTCCAGACGCTTCTTCATCTGCGGGCGGGGGACATTCTGATTTTCCAGATTAAAAGCCATCTCTCCGGTCGTATCCAGATGGAAAAACTGGGTACGGGGATTCTGGAAGACACTTCCCACAATCCGGGACGTTTGGGACAACGGTGTCTGCTGCATTTCCTGTCCGCCTACAAGGACATTCCCCTCCAGTTTCCCGGCATAAAAATGAGGGATAAGACCGTTTACCAGGCGAAGCATGGTCGTCTTCCCACATCCGCTTTTCCCACAAAGTACCACACATTCTCCGCGTGATGCCTGAAAGCTTACATCAGACAGCACCTGCATTTCATTTGCTTCCCCATTCTGATAAGAAAAGGAAACATGATTCAGTTTGATCAAAACATCTCCTCCCTTCCTCAGAAACAAAGATTCCAGAACAGCAGTCCGGCAGAGACAGCTATTATACACCAATCCAGAGCCTTCATCTGAACCTCCGCATAACTGGTTCGCGGCATATTTTTGTCAAACCCCCGCGCCATAACAGCAGCTGACATCTCATCCACGATAACCGAGCACTGCAGCAAAAAGGGAACCAGCATATATTCCATCATCTGCAGCGGACGACGAAGAACATTTTTCCATGTCAGCGCCATCCCTCTTAACCGGAGCGCCTGATTCACCATCTGCCATTCTTCCTGGATAGTCGGGACAAAACGGAGCATCACCGCCAGAGGAATGATGACCTCGTTTGGCAGATGCATCTGAGTAAATGCACTGATATATTCCCCAATCCTAGAAGTCTGTGTCACAATATAAAAGGCTGCAAACATCGGTAAAATAAACCGGCAGAAATGACATGCCAGCATGATGATATTCTGCAGTATCCCTGACAATCGCGGTGCTAGAAACAGATCGCATAAAAACATAACTGCAAAGATAAGACCGGTATAAAAAGCCCTCTTCCATTTCTGGCACAGAAGCGTTATCCCCACACACAGGGCAAGAAGGACAAATTCCTGCGGATGTGTCAGCCCGGAAAATGCCGAAAGGCAGGCGGCAATAAATACCGCCAGCTTACTTCTCGGATCCAAAAGACCACTGGAAATCTTTTCGCGGTTCACGCTGTAATACCGGCTTTCACAAAATGTTTTTTCAGGATCTTTCTTCCAAACAGACCGCCAAGTAATCCGCCCACCAAAGCCAAAGCAATCAGCACAAGAACAATCCAGCTGGGCGTCAGCTTATCCAGCGTTGCGATATATTCTTCTCCATAGTACCCTGCACAACTTTCTAAGAAGGCGTCCTTTGCCAGAATAAGGGCAAAGAAGGGACCCATAGAAGTCAGGTTGAACACACAGTAGCTGACTGCCAGAGCACCTGCAGATTTGCGTCTTTTTGCGGTAATGAGTTCAGCGATTAATCCCCATACAACTGCAAAAATCAGCGGATAAATGGTTGCCATGGACGTAATCAGCCCCACCAAGATCGCCAGCACCAGGATCGCACCGGTGCGCGGCACCTTGGTGGCATACAGCATATACACAGTTCCCAGTATGATGCCGGCAATCAACGGCGTTGCCAGAAAGAGGATTGGAACAATGGTCAGGACTGAAGACAACACCGTGAGCAGCACTAAATAAATTGCGCCAAAGGCGCCTGCGGTAATTAAATCCTTTGTTGTAAGTTTTGTTTTCATATGTATTTCTTTCCTTTCTGTATTTTGGGTTAGTCTATGCTAACTTAAACATATTACCATGTGAAAGATCCTTTTGCCACTCCGAAAAGCCATGCCTTCTGCAAAATGCTCCAAAAAGCCAAAAAATGACACCTCCATCCGGAAGGTGTCACTATGATTTTCTTCTACTTTTTTTCCTTTCGATAGGCACTTGGTCTGCAGCCTATCACCGCATGGAATGCCTCTGAAAATTTGCTTGGATTCTGATAACCCATTTCCAGCGCAATTTCGCTGATTTTTTTATCTGACTGGCGCAAAAGCTGTGCCGCCCGATGCATTTTGTAACTACGCAAATATGCGTAAGGTGATTCGCCATAAATTTGCCTGAATCCATCTTTTAACTGTGTCAGACTTAAATTGTGCTCCAATGCCAGTTCCTTCAGATTGGTCCGGTGTTCCATATCCTGTACCAGATGCTCCCTGACATGCTTGATCCGCTCCACAGTCACTCCCGAAATATAGTCCTGGTTCTCCTCAAAAAGAGTTTGTCTGAATTGGAAATGATAAAGGAGCTCCAAAATCTTCAGTCGCAAAAAGGGCAGAGACGGACGATCCAGATGTGTATACAGTTCCTGATATACATGCTCTATTTCCGCATTGCGGCGAAATACCGGGGATCTTGATTCAAGAGAATATTTCTCTGTGATTGCCTCCGCACTGATTTGAAAGGCCTGAAGCTCCGGTACATCCTTCATGACCTCCGGAAACAAAATAATAGTGGACCCATAAAAGTAGTTCCAGGGGAAGGAAGACGCGATTGGCGGGTGCATCTGGCTGTTCAGGGTAATATCGCCTTCTCCCAAATAGAGATAATTCCGGCTGTCAAACGCACATTCAAACCGCCCCTTCCGGCAATGATTGATCCCGATTACATTCTGCTTTTCACCGCTTCGGAAACAGCTCTCAGAAGAAAAATCTACAACCATGAGCTGTACTCCCGGAAAAATGTCATACAGCCACATATCGGCGGTGCCATCCTTTACCTGAAAATCCACATAGGTCACAAAGGATTCCTTCCCCGGTATTTTTTTGTCCTGTCTTAAATAATTCAATTTCTCCATGGCTGACGCATCTCCTATGACAAAGCTGAATGGCAGTTTATATCTATCCTATTTTCTCAGTATTACCAGCTTGTTAGAAAGGTTTTTAACAGGCTGTATCCATCCCAGCAACTTATAGACAGGATACAGTTCCTTCATCCCTTCGACCAAACTCACATCCTCGATCCATGTAAGCCCCGACACTATGCTCTCCAGTTCCTTACCGCTTTTCAGGCCCCAGGTAAAGCGAGCCTGTCCATTATCCAGCCGGTAGACCCGTGTATCCAGGCCACAGGCGATATTAACAACAGTTGCATCCGGATATTCCTCTAAAAAGGCACCCACCATCTGATCCAACAGAATGGTGCGGGCAATCACACCGCTGCTCATGGCAGCATCCTTCTCCGCCTTGGAAAAGTCATAGTCCAGCTGCTTCACGATCTCTATAGCCTTCGCATCATAAAATTTATGTTCCTTCTTCTGAGAATGGGCCGCCCGGGCAAACAGAGTCTGCAGCATGGTTTCCGGGACACCATGAATCTTTACTTTTTCCATATCTGTCATGTATGAGTGCCCCCTTATGGTTAGCTAAAACTAATCATAGTTTACAACACCAACCTGGAAAAGTCAATTTGTATTCCTTGTGTAGCTAGGGCCATGATGGATCACACCATGAATGGAGGTTCAGCCGTGGCCTTTTTCTGTTTTTCTTTGCGGATACAGCCATTTTTCCACCTTCTAATTGTAGTATTAGTAGAGGGAGAAATAGAAGGTAGGGTTTCGATAGCAAGCGAGTACCCGCTTGCGATTTTTCGGATTTTCAGGTCCATTGCCCGAAAATGAAAAATGCTTGTTGGTATAATCCCAAACCCTTGCGGGATATGTACCCTTTCCATAGCTGCTACAAATTCACTGACTGTTGTGGATTCAATCAAATAGTATCCCATGATGAACCCTGGTAACATATGTGTGTAAATGCCAATAGCTGCACCCAAGACAAAATTCCATGTTCCAGTTAACAATGGCAATACCGTCAGCTCTAACGCAAATAAGACAGCATACATCGCGGAGAATTTCAGAACGCTTTTCCATCGTTTCGATAAGAGCAGCAAGCACATAGGGAACGCCATCAGGCAGGGCCGTATAACAGTCATAATTCCGCCTGTTCCTCCTGCCACCATAATGGTACTGACGGTAACAGTAAGAAAAATTTTAGTGCGTGGGTCTATTGGGATGATTGCCTTTTTTTCAAAAGGTAATCCTGTGGTTTCTGCCATCATACAATGCCTGCTTTTTCAAAATGTTTCTTCAATACGGCCTTACCAAGTAATGCACCCAGGATGCCGCCGAGGAATGTAACAACAAACAGAACTGGGAACATCCAACCAGGCGTATAAGACATCAGCGTATCGACATACTCCTGCCCATAACTGCTGACAAGAGAATCAAAGAACTCGGTACGGGTCAGAAACATCCGGCTCACAAAACCCATAATCCACAGGGAAAATACACCGTTACCCAACAGGGTGAATTTCCAGCTTTTATATTTGCCAGATTTCATAATAAGGTCAGCCGCAACACCGAAAACAATACCGAAAATTAAAACCAAGACGCCGCTGCCGATCAGCATATTCAGCAATCCAAGGATAATGCCAGACAGTGTTACCATGCCAAACTTTTTTACCTTTGTAAGATACAGCATAAAAGGGATGCCGCAAATAATCGGGCAAACCAGCCCAAGCAGGGGAATGAAAATTGGTATATATCCCAACATCATACCTGCAAAGAACAAAACAAAGTAGATGGCTGTGAAGATACCAACATTGATTAGGTCTTTTGCCTGTAACTTATTCTTTTCCATAGGTATTCCTCCAAAGGTTAGCACAATCTAACCCATTCTGTAAAAATTTGTGCAGAACGATTCTGCACATCTATACTATACAAGAATCAGAACATCAGCGCCACTCTGAACGGTTCAAAATCGCTCCAAATGGTTTTGGGTTTTATCTAAGCTCGACATTCCCCAATATCTGTTCTTAAATAATGTTGTCATTCCATACCCTAAACTTCATAATATTCACCTTCAATTAATCTCTTCTTACTTGCCACAATAATACTCCATTAAATCAAAACATTTTTCTATTATCTAGACATCGGATATTTTTTTATTATGCCGCAAACATTTCCTTTCTACGCTCCACATCAGTTTCTTTGTTTTTTAGTTTTCATTTTGTTTCCCGCTTTCCTGCTCGTTTTATAATCTATCCGATCAAAGGCTCTTCTTGTCTTTTTTCTCCTTCCGCCAGCCTGAACATAAAAAAAGACACCAAAAAACAATTCTTTGCTTTTGATGTCATTTCTGTCTTTTCAGGCTGGCGCCTGAACCAATATTACAGAAGCCCGAACGGACTTCTTCGGTGCGTTTTGCACAATCTGTTTTCAAATCCCGGACCACTCCGGGATTTGAAATTTCTTATTCAGAATATTTCCTGAATGAAACTGTTTACACATTTATCATAGCACCAGATTTTGTTTGCGTCAACATTTCAAGCACAATATATAGATAATATCTGTTAATTAGATGCAAATTTCTGTGCTAAATAATTCATTCAAGTTATGCTGTATCATTGCTCTGTTTTTCAACCGAAGCTTTCAATTTCTGAAAAGCCTCTTCGCTGATTGCATGTTCTATCCGACAGGCATCCCTTTCTGCGGTTTCCCGATCAACCCCGACAGCTACAAGCTGCTCCGTAAAGAACTGATGGCGTTCATAAATTTTCTCAGCAACCTCCCGCCCGTCTTCGGTCAGATGGAAATATCCATCTTCATCCACGGTCAGAAAACCGCCATTCTTTAACACGCCTACTGCATGGCTGATACTCGGTTTACTGAATCCCATGTGCCGGGCAAGATCAACGGAACGAACCATGACTTTTTTCTTTTGCAATACAAGGACTGCTTCTAAATAGTCCTCGCCCGACGCATAAATCTTCATTTCTGCCTCCCTTACTGTGCCAGTTTCCAGCCGATAGCCTCCTGTCTTGCGGATACGAAATCCGCATACAGGCCCTTCTGCTGGATCAGCTCTGCATGAGTGCCGCTCTGGACGATATGGGAATCATCCAATACCAATATCTGATCCGCGCCCCGGACGGTTTTCAGGCGGTGGGCGATCATAATAATGGTCTTGTCGTGCGTCAATTCCGCAATCGCCCGCTGCAATTCTTCTTCATTTTCCGGGTCAACGCTGCTTGTGGCTTCATCCAGAATGATAATCGGGGCGTTTTTCAGTATGGCACGGGCAATAGAAATGCGCTGCTTCTCACCGCCGGACAGGGTTCCGCCGCCCTCCCCGATCAACGTATCATACCCATCGGGCAGGGCGGAAATAAATTCATGGCAGCAAGCCTTTTTCGCCGCCTCTATGACCTGTTCGTGCGTGGCGTCCGGACAGCCGAATTTGATGTTGTTCTCAATAGAATCGGCAAACAGATACACGTTCTGGAATACCATGCTGATATTCTTCATCAGGCTGTCCAGCTTGAAATCCCGCACATCTTTGCCGCCAACCGTAATCCTCCCGGCGTCTACATCCCAAAACCGGGCAATTAAGTTGCACATAGTCGTCTTGCCAGAACCGGACGGGCCGACAATGGCAGTGGTCGTTCCGGCAGGGATCGTAAAGCTGACATGATCCAGAATTTTTCGGTCTGCGTGGCCCAGACCACCTTCTCTGTCTGCTCCGCAGCCATTCACCTTGTAGGAAAAGTCCACGTTATCAAATACGATTTCCGAGGATGCCGGAACCACATCCGCCCCCTTTTCATTCATGACCGGCGTATCGTCAATAGAGTTTGCCGTATCCATAGAAGCCGCCAGCATTTGCAGCAGGGAGGCCATGTTTCCGGCGTTTTCCAGATCATTGAACACCATAAAGGAAGCGACCACCAAAATCACGCCATAGGCCAATGACAGGGAAGCGTTCAGCCAGAAGTAAATGGAGGCCAGGGGCAGCAAAACACTGAACACCCGGACAACAACCTGTTTCAGGGCATCATAGGGGACACTGGCTTTTGTCAATTTCAGATTGTCCCGGCAGCTTGCCTTGATTGCGCTGTCAATGGACTGTGTGCTGTCCTTCTCCATACCGAAGGCTTTCACGATCCCCATCCCCTGGATATACTCCAGGACGGATTCCACAAGGCTTTCCTGTGTATGCTGCCGTACTCCGCTTAAGCACGCAGATTTACGGAGCGCAAGCTCCGCCGCTACAAGATAAAGCAGGACGCCAATAGCGGCAATCAGACCGATCCTCCAGTCAAAAACCAGCAGGACGATGACAAGCGCCACCGAATTGAAAAATCCGCCCAACACAGATACCAGCACACGCGCCGCCGAATTTTCCACATCCCCTAACGTGGTGGTAACGATAGCGGTAATGTTCCCGATACTGTTCTTGTTAAAATATCCCATCGGAATGTAACGTAGCCGGTCTCCGATATGGATACGCTTTTCCGCTACCATACAGTAGCCGGTTTCCGTCTGCTCCATCGTGGAGAAATAGGTCGTGATGATCCTTCCAACCAGGGAAACAGCCATGATGCCCAAAGAAATCCAGATAAACCGTCTGTCCCGGTTATCGGATACCAGCGCCTCCACCACGATAAAGAGGGCGGCAAACTGTAAAGCTGCAAACAGGCCGGAGAGGAACGCAAACAGCAGGGATTTTTTCAGCAGTCCCTCTTTGCTGCCAGCAAACGCAATAATTTTTTTCAATGTTCCATACATTTGACAACACCCCCTTACATCTGATCCTTTGCGCCGATATGCGCCTGCCACATATCCCGGTAAAGGGGACAGGTTTCCAGTAACTTATCATGCGTTCCCTGGGCATGGATAGTTCCGTCCTTCACAACCACGATATTATCTGTATTGATGATGGTAGACAGCCGGTGGGCAATCACGATCAGCGTCTTGCCTGCCGTCAGGGCGGAGATTGCTTTCTGCACGACTGCCTCATTCTCCGGGTCAATGTAGGCGGTCGCCTCGTCCAAAATCACCACCGGTGCGCCTTTCAGCATGGCGCGTGCAATAGCGATCCTCTGACGTTCACCGCCGGAAAGATGGGAACCGGCGCTGCCGACAACGGTATCATACCCTTGATCCAGCTTACGGATAAAGGTGTCACAGCCACTTTGTTTTGCTGCCTGCTCCACCTCCGCATCTGTGGCGTCCGGCCTGCCCATGCGGATATTTTCCCGGATGCTGCGGTTAAACAGGTAATTATCCTGCGATACATAGGAAATCTGGGCGGCAATTTCAGACAGCGGTATCTCCTTCAGTTCATGGCCGCCCAGGGTAATACTGCCAGACGTAACATCCCAATACCCAGCGATCAGCTTCGCCACGGTAGATTTGCCGGAACCGGACGGTCCTACAAGGGCGGTCATGGTTCCCGGCTGGATGGAAAGGCTCACATCATGCAACACTTCGTTTTCCCCATCATAGGAAAAGGAAACATGGTCGAGTCCGATACTGGTATCTGCCAGATTTACCGGCGTATCTTTATGATCCAGTTCTTCCGCGTTCAATAGCTGGCTGATTTCCTCCACATTGGTTCCCAGTACAGCCAGGTCATCCGTAAAGGTAAAGACGGACATGATCGGCCCCACAAGCCCCAGGGAGAAAATCACAATGGAGAGGAACGCAGATAATTCCAGGCTGCCGGACAGCCAGAAGGCAAACCCACAAGGCAGCACACAGATCAGCACTGAGGGAAGGATCGCATTGTAGGCACTCATGGTTTTCTGGTTTTCCCGCATCCATTCCACATAGTAATTCGCATTGTAATTCACGGCGTCCGAATATTTCTTGTATGAACCGGCCGACTGGCTGAACGCCTTGACAACTTCAATCCCGCCGATATATTCCACAATGGCGTTCGCCATATCTTTCCCGGCTTTGACCGCGCCCTCCCATTTCTTTGGGTAACTCATCATACCGACAGACATTACGGCAAGACCGACTACCAGCGTAACAAGGGACAACAGCGCCATGCGCCAGTCCATAATGAAAAGATACACGACAATTACCACCGGAACCAGGATGTTTGCGGTCATCTCCGGGATGAGATGTGCAAACGTGGATTCCATCCCTTCCACCCGGTCAACAATCGTTGTTTTATACTGACCGGACGGAGTATCCAGGATCGTCCCCATCGGAACGCGGGCCAGTTTTCCTGTCAGCCTCCACCGGATATCCCGCAGCGTGTAATAGGCCGCTGTATGGGAAATAGTCGTTGACAGACTGGAAAACAGCACTTTCCCTAGGTAGCCGCAAAGTGCGACCATGCAACCTGTCACATAACGGGAAAAATCCTGCTCCCCGTCCAACATCATTGTGACGATATGCGCCACAATGAAATAAGGCACCATCTGACAGGCAACGCCCAAAACCGCAAGGACGACGCTGCCGATGAATTTCCCGTGATACGGTTTGCCCCAGCCCAATAAAACACTTATTGGCGACGCTTTCTTTTCTTCCTTCATTTTTCAGATACCCCCTTTATGAAGTATTCTCTTATTTTTCTGAGGCCATCTTCATCCATTCCGTACTGGTCAATAATCGAACCATCCTCAAGATGAATGATGTCCGTACAGCAATCTAAAATCAGTTCCAGGTCATGGGTAATGACATACACAGTGATTCCGGCATCCTTGACCTGCCGTAATACATTTGCAACCTCTTTCATATGCCTGTAATCAAGGCCGCTGGTCGGTTCATCAAAAAACAGGATCGAGCGTTTTGAAGCGATTACCGAAGCAATCGCAACCCTTTGTTTCTGGCCTCCGGACAGGGACATGGGATGCCTTTCCTTAAAATCCAGTAAATCTAACCGACTTAGGATTTCTTCTGCCCGCTTCTGGTTTGCTTCCTCCATACTGATCAGCACTTCATCAAGGACCGACTCGGTGAAAAGCTGATGATTTACCTCCTGCATGACCATATAGCAGGTATTCAGCCGGTCTTTCGGACGGTATTTCTTTCCGTTCCAGACAATCTCCCCACAGCGCTTCTCCAAGCCGCAGAAACAGCGTGAAAAAGTGGATTTCCCGGCGCCGTTATTCCCGATAATTCCAACGATCCGGTTCGTAGGGATTTCACAATCCATGATATGTAAGGTTTCCGGTTCGTTTTTATAGGCAAAGTGGAAATTACGAAGCGCAAGGGCGGTCTTTTCCTGCTGCGGTAAAACCGGAGGCAGGAGACGCTCCAAAGCAAACGTGCGCAGTCCCATATCGGAACGCTGCTGCTCCGTGAGCTGCTCAAATTCTGCCGCAGAATAATCATGACTCACCTGCCCGTCTGCCAGATAGATAAACCGATCCGCTAGACCGCGAAGATAATAAAGCCGATGTTCCGATACAATGATTGTTTTCCCCTGCGATTTCCAAAACGCAAGAATCTTTCTCAAATCAAGGATGGAAGCCGTATCCAGGTTAGATGAGGGTTCGTCCATAACGAGAACATCCGGTTCCATAATGGATACCCCGGCACAGGCAATCTTTTGTTTCTCCCCGCCAGATAAGTGGAAGATATTACGGTCCATCAGCTTCTCCAGCCGGAAGTCCCGAACCGTTTTTGCCAGCCGTTCCCGGATGTCTTTTTCTGGCTGTCCAAGATTTTCGCAGCCAAATGTAATTTCACTGGTGGTATCCACATTGAAAAACTGGGACCGGGGGTTTTGAAACACGCTGCCCACAACTGCAGCTGTATCGTAAAGGGGCTGTTCGGAAACCTTGGCTCCATTTACCCATACTTCTCCCGTCATCTTTCCCTCATAATAATGGGGGATCAGTCCATTAATCAGGCGGGTGACCGTAGTTTTTCCACACCCACTTTCACCGCAAAGGACAACAAACTGACCATCCTCTATATTTAGATCAATATCCCGAACACCGCCGGTATTTTCATTCTCTTCTCCATAAGAAAATGAAATATGGTCAATCTTTATCATAAGCTCACCCCCTTAAAAAGAAAAATACTGTCCCAGCAAAAACAGAGCGAAACATAAAGCACAGAGCAGGATCGCAATCATGTCCTGAACATGAAAACCAATCTGACATACGTTAGTCCGTTTGACCGGAGCGCCAAGCCCCCGCGTCAGTGCAGCGGCGGAAAGTTCATCTCCGATTTTCACAACAGACACCATCAGCGGTACAAGACGGTATTCCACCATCAAAAATGGATTTTTCCCTCCAAACCGGATACCCCTCATTTTCATTGCATCACTGATCGCCTGGTATTCTTCGCTGATCGTAGGGAAAAAACGAAAAATAACAGACAAAGGGATGACGATTTTCTCTGTCAGGTGCATACGTTCCATCGAACCGATAAACTCACTGACTGAGGTGGAGGAAAGCAGCCAGGCCCCCGTCATAATACCAGGGGCAAACCGCGTCATAATGGATGTCATCGCCAAAACCACAAAGGACAGCAGATTGCTTAATGTCGTCAGCGCTATGCGTTCCAGTGCAAAGCAGGCGAGATATAAAAGCAGGTATTTGCCTGCCGTTTTGAAGCGGCGTTCCGACAGGATCAGCACAAAGGGGATTAGGCTTAACACAGGTTTTACAAAATTCATAATCCCTTCGTTGCTGGTGCTGAACATCAATGTAGTAACCGTCAACAGCAAAATCAACTTCGTACGCGGGTCGAGCCGGATTCCTTTCCTTTTGTCCGTTGTGGCGGAAAAGGATACCCCCTCCATTATGCGATGCCCGCTTTCGCAAAATGTTTTTTCAGAAGCGTTTTTCCAAGCAGTCCGCCCAAAATGGCAAAGACAAAAATCCCGGCAACCACAAGGATAATGCTCCACATCGGCATAACCGCCATTACCCGGTCGGCATATTCCTCCCCGAAGCTGGCGGCAAAGCTGGCCCAGGAGTCCTCGACCATAAAATACATCGGAATATATGTACCTACCATCCACAGGCTAAATACAGCATAACCAAGGATGCTTTTCTTTGCACTTTTATAGTCGCCGGATTTCAAAATGAGATCCCCAAGCAGGCCGAAAATCAGTCCCATAGGAACACCCCAAAATCCCATGCCGGTAAGTCCCATCAGCAGGCCGCTCAAAACACCCATGATTGTAACCATGCCGAATTTCTTAACCCTTGTGAGGAACAGCATGAAAGGGATACCGGTAATCAGCGACCACAGACTTCCGAGAACAGGAAGAAAGATCGGGACAAACCCAATCGGAATGGCGACACAGCAGCCAATGACAAAGTAAAGAACCGTGAACAGACCAAGGTTAATGAGGTCTTTTGCTTGTAACTTGTTATTCATGATGAATACCTCCACATTCGTTTTCCAGTTAGCATCTTCTAACCTTTTATAGGATAGCATAGTACCGGCTGATTCTCTACAACCAATCATCTTTTTAGCTCCAAACAGCACCGAGTTTTTCTGTTGACTGACTTTGACTGTGATTTTATAATAGAAGTGCAAGGCTCAAACAGAGCGGTTAACAGACCAAATGACAGGAGTTAGAAAATGAAGATAGATGAAATTATCAAGAAAAGCATTGAAATTCCAGGTATATCTATAAAACGGGGCGAATTTAGCGCAGAACTCATTCTAAAGGAGAGAGACGGGAAAGGTTCCATGACTTTTTTTCCTCTGTTCCCAGGAGTTACATTGGCTTATATTTTTGTGAATTCTCCCGCCTGGACAGCCCCAGACTTTCACGATAATGGCTCCATGGAAACAGGACCATTGCTCTTAAATTACTGTGTAACAGGACGATGCGAACTCATCCTGAATAACGGGAACTTTGTGTATGTGAAAGATGGGGAGATATCCTTAACCGAACGATTCGCCAGACATCAATACGTTTATCCCCGCCGAATCTATGAAGGAATTGAGTTTTTTGTGGATATGGATACCGTAAATGCTCAAAGCTCCTGGGTAGAGGCTGAATTTGATATTGATTTCCACAGACTCAGAGATCTTTACTGCCCGGATGGGGGTACTTATATTGCGTCGGTTACTACTGAGATAGAAGAAGTCTTAAAAAAGCTGTGGTCATTACTGGATATTTCTGTTCCGCTGGCAATCCCACAAATGAAAATCTATACCCTTGCCCTGTTTTCACTGCTTCAAAATCTGAAAGAAATACCACCTTCCCAAGCCTGCACATTCTTCACAGAAACACAGGTAGACATTGCAAAACGTGTGGAAAAAATCATCACTTCTGATCTGCGCCAACACCATCCCGCGTGGGAACTGGCTGCACAGTTTTCCGTCAGTGAAACCAGCCTGAAGAACTACTTTCGGGGAGTTTATGGTCAAAATATATCAATTTATTTACGTGAAGTTCGTATGCAACGAGCTGCTGAATTACTCACTACTACAAACTTATCTGTATCGGAAATTGCAGAACAAGTTGGTTATTTGAATCAAAGCAAGTTTTCTTCGGCATTTAAGAAGCAGTTCAACGCTTCGCCATTAGAATTTAAGCGCCGCAAAAATTTAGAGAGAAATACTTCCAACTGACGGGTTCTAACATTTTTCACAATAAATAGTTTTATTAGAAACTCATGACAAATGAAGTCAGAGTCATTTCTTATATTATAGGAAGTGACTCTGATTATTATAATTTACACCACTTTACAACTTTTTCATAAAAAAATATCGCACAGGGCTTTCTGATGTATAATGAATTTGCTGAAAACATTACAAAGGAAAGTGACCCTGTACGACAAAAGCATTATACAACGAAAAAACTCTGATTGGTAGACTTCATCAATATTTTTTGATTTATTTTGAAACTTTTTCTGTTCCGACAGCAGATACCTTATTTTTGCTGATATTATCCATACTGGCCTTAGAATCCGCACATTCCATCCGGTTTCTATATCAGCATTTTTTATCCAGAATAACGGAGAAATCACTGAATGTATTTTATTATGCGTGTTCCTATGCAAAGGTTGATTATTCCAGATTTATGAATACTACTGTCAGGATTGTTTTGAAGCTGATACCGGATTCATTGCAGACGCAGCCTGTATTTCTGTGCGTGGATGATACGATGGTATCTAAATTTGGCACAAAATTTGAAAATGTTTCAAAACTGTTTGACCATGCCGCACACAACGGTTCCAACTATCTGAATGGACACTGCTTTGTGAGTGTCATGCTCTGCGTACCTGTCTGGAATGGGGATAAAGTATATTATCTTTCCGTTCCTCTTGGCTATCGTATATGGCAGAAAAAAGAGTCTAAACTGGAACTGGCAGCCTCCATGATCCGGCAGGTTATGCCTGAATTTCACAGCAAAGATCATGTCATCATCCTTTGTGACAGCTGGTATACAAAACAGAACCTGATATCCATCGTTGATGAATATCCGAATCTGGATCTGATTGGCAGTGCAAGGATTGATTCTGTCATGTATGATCTTGCACCTGCACGGACCGGTCATCGGGGATGTCCTGCCAAACATGGAAAACGTCTTTCTGTTGAAACAGAGTTTACGTTTTCCAATGAAAAGACCGGTGATTATTATACCGGTGTCCGCCGGGTTCTCACTAAGATCTTCGGCAACAAGGAAGTCCTTGCCTATGTCACTTCCACAGAAAAAGAACATGGTACAAAACGACTGTTTTTCAGTACCATTTTCCCGGAAGATCTGCAGATTTTCTGTGCATGGCAGGAAAAAGCACCATTGAATCAGACCGGAAGTGACCGTATGAAATACATTCCACTGTTGCTATATTCGTTTCGCTGGAATATTGAAACAAGCTACTATGAACAGAAAACGTTCTGGTCTTTTTGTAACTATATGGTGAGAAGCTGCAAAGGGATTGAAATGCTGGTCAAATCTGATTAACATCAGTTACTGCGCCATGAAGATTCTACCCTATCAGAACGAACGTGGCGATAAAAATACCTGTCTGGAATTTCATCCTACAAATTCCAAACAGGTATCGTATGTTTTATCTCTTATTATTCTTTAGACTCCATATCATATCCGCCAATCATCAGATCAATGCCACAATTCCCCCGACAATCACTGCCAGCGGCAGACTCATTACCAGACTGAGGAAGAACCACTTCCAGTGGAATGCATAATCATGATACGCTTCTGTCATATCCTCTGTTCCCGGAATCACCCACCATGTTCCATGACAGAACCAGATACTGTCGATCACCAGTGCATCAAACAATGAAAATGCGTTAAAAAATATATAAGACTGTATGAATCCTGCCCCAAATGTATACTGCTTATTCACTCCACAGGTAATCACAATACTCAACACGATCATTCCAATCAGTCCAATAACTTTGTTCCTTTTCGCATTTGCATTCATCTCTTCCTGTGTTGTAATTCCTCTCTCAATTGCACGTTTCTGAATTGCCGGCGGATAATTATAAAGCTGCTTCCTTGCCCCCTGCACTTTGAACAACCCCAGCATGAAAACCGAATATACCAGACTATAAACAATTGCTTCTACTACTATCTTTGCTGCCATCTTATTCACTTCTCCCTTCCTTACTTCTCTTTACTTTTCATCCTGTATAACCATATAGTTGTATATACATTCGAATATCATATCGACATTCGTCTCAAACACCTCATCAATGAAAGTATCTCTGTTCTGTGCCATGCTGTAAATGGTTTTGAAAAAATTAATGATAATCCGGATATCAAGGTCCGGGCGGATACCATCTATACAGGCCAGATACTGCTGCACTTCCAGTTCATCGTGTTCCTTGCTGAACAATCCGTCTTTTGTCCTGTGCGATTTTAACCATACCCAGTCATCCAGCGTAAATTCCATTAAAATATTATTTTCTTTCCGGAATGATTCCCGGAAAATCCGGACTGCCTGTTCCAGAGTAAGTTTTCCATAAGATTTCACTCCTGAAATCATCTGCTCCTTCCAGACTTTCTCCTGTTCTTCGATCAAGGCTGACACATATGTTTCCTTTGATTCAAAGAAATGATAAAAGGTTCCTGTTGCAATCTCTGCTCTTTCTGCAATCAGGGATACTTTCATCTTCTTCAATCCTACTTCACGGATCAGATCATAGCCAATCGTAAGCAGACTGTTTCGAATTACTTTTCGCTGTTCTTCTGTAAAATTGGCCGGCATTTTATTCCCCCTATCATATACGCCAGTGAATATTTTATTATTTTGTTCACTGCAATAAATATACCACTGGAAAGAACTCCAGACAAGTATTACTATATTTTATGAGAAAAATTATCTTTTTCCTATACATGGTAGAGTAGGCGGATGAAATTTTCATCCGCCCCTCATCAAACCGTGCATGAGGTTCTCCCTCACACGGCTTTCCGACATTCTTCTTTCTACAGCATTACGTCATGCTCTAGCCATTTTCTTTAATCCTTTTTCATAAATGCTATTTCTTACAAATCCCACCTTTGACATACGATTACGTCTCTGGTGTTTCTTGTTATACCATCTTGTAAAAGTGCAAATAATGTACCAGTCTAGAGCCTGCATCCACTTTTCGTTTCTCTTGGTCGAATAATAATTCTTCCATCCTGTGATTTTCGGATTCAGATTCTTTATTAAATCCTCTTCCTTTGCAACTAGCAGACTTCGTCTATTTACATTCCTCTTGACTTCGGCTTTCATTTTCTTCATGGCTTTTCTGTTTGGGTACTGATACGTTTCCTTGTACAGTTGTCCTTTGCGTGTTTCCGTTGTCATTCTTCTGTGGTGCATTCCGAGAAAGTCAAATCCCTCTTTTCCGTCCCACATGCTGACTATCTTTGTTTTCACTGGATGTAGCTTTAAATCCAGTTTTACCATGATATACTGCAATAAATTCAGTGCGTGATTTGCACTTTTCTTATTCTTGCAAATGATTACCGTATAACTGTTATATTTTGTTATCAAATTCTCTGTAAACCCTTGAAAACACTGGATTTGTCGCAGGTGAGCTTTCCCTTATTGTTTCCCTTGTGTTATATCTTCCCATATAAGTTTACGAACTCTGATAAGGGAAAATACAAGGGCAAGAAAATTATATAAAACAGTATAACACAAAATAAAAGTGACATGGTGAACTGATTGAAATGCTTCTGATTTTTGAAACTGATGATTGAGCGATAAGGAGATAAGATACGATGAGAACAATATTTGCAGAATACAATCCACAGTGCAACAGTATTGATGTTTATACCAGTGCAGGCTATATGCTTCGCATTGACTGTTGGGAAGCAGAAAAGAATTTAAGAACCACACCCGGATCAGATTGTGCTTTGACGTTTCTTGCAATTGATGAACCATTAGAATATGCAAGGTTATATCTTGATGGAAATTTGCAGATGTGGGTAGATGCAGAAGATTCTTTAGAACTTTAATAGTTAAAAGGCATAGGGTAGATATTCGTAGCAGCAGACATTGTAGGAATATGTATAAACTGGCATGTATGCGGTGCTGTGGGAAAGAATCTGTCCTTATCTGCCTGATAGAGCGAGTCGGTGGCAGTCTTATCCGCTCATCTATGAGCCGTTTTTCATCCTCCGTGACATAAAAATTCATCTAGATATTCCGTTTTCGGTTCGCCATGCACTGTCTCCGTTCTTCATAAGAGTTTGGGATTATCCTAACAAGCATTCTTCATTTTCGGGCAAGAAACCTGAAAATACGAAAAATCGCAAGCGTGTATTCGCTTGCTGTGCTTTCCATCGAAGCCTTACCTTCTATTTTCTATCTACTAAATACTACAATCTGGAAAATGGTAAAATGGCTGTATCCGAAAAGGAAAATAGAAAAATGCCACGACTGAACCTCCGTTATAGAGTGATCTGTCGTGGCATTGCATTGTGAATTTATTTTTGCTGAGCCATTTTCCGATACTCAATGGGCAGGAGTCCCGTACTCTTACGAAACAATTCCGCAAACCGGCTAGAAGTAGAGTAGCCGATCATTTCCGCAATCTGTCCTATCGTGAAATCCGTATCGATCAGCAAATGCTCTGCCTGGCTCATGCGGCGCTGTTGAATATACTCTGTGATCGTGCAGCCTTGCAGCTGCTTAAAAGATGTTTTCAGCTTAGTGGTTCCCATACAGGCGATTTTTGCAAGCCGTTCTAATGGAATATCAAAAGCATAGTGGTCATTGAGATAAGCAATCACATTTTTCAGTTGCGCCACATCCTGCTCGGACAAACGCTTCTCTTTACGGGACAGAATTTTTTTCTGTTCTTCCACCACAAGGGATACGGCCTCGGCCACTTTCGCTTCATAAAATAGTCCTGCGGCAATCCCATCCCCACGGTAGACCTTTACCTCATGGAGCAGCTTTGCCATAGCCGGGAAGTCTGTGGTCTGATCAACCTGCCGGAAAGCTGCAAGTGGGCTAATATAGTCCCCCGGATATTGTTTTTGCAAATAATCCTCATAGTATGCAGGCATGACTTCGATACCAATAGACCGGATGGGGATTTTTTTATGGATGATTGCCTTGTATGGCTTATAGCCACCAATAAAGGCTTTGATACATCCGGCAGACATCCTCCGGTAGGGATTTAATTCTTCGCCGGAGATGGATTCATACTGAGTAATACTCAGAGCTTCCGGCAAATGAAATTCCATGAAGAAATCCTCATGGAAATAAAAATCATGGATTTTAATGTCGTACAGGTCTTTCTTCGCATATACCCAGTAAAAGCCTTCTCCAAATTCAGGCGATAACTGCCAGCATTGTCCGGCAGAATTGAAGTGGTTATTGCTATCTACCGGGATAAAATGGTTATCTGTTAAAAGCGGCTCATAGTAATCCGCAATAATGTTATTGTTCAAATGACGGCCTCCTTTGCAACGATTGGACGGAGTATTGCAATGAAAAGACGAATGTGCCTGTAATGTATTGCAGCCCGCCCGTAAAGTTAGTATGATATAGACCGTGGTTAGTGACGACTAATCATAATATAACAGATTTCAGACGGTAGGTCAACCGTTCTTGAAAGCAGGAGGAAAAAATATGAGTAATCAAGTAAATGCAAAGGCAGGATTGTCTGTCAAGGACTTAGTAACAACGGGAATTTTTACTGCGCTTCTGTTCGTATTCATCATGGTAGGAGGCGTCTTTTTTGCTACCAACCCGGTGCTGACCTTTTTCATGCCCGCCGGGAGCGCTTTGCTTGCAGGACCAATTTATCTGCTGATGATCGCAAAAGTACATAAACGCTGGAGCGTCACGATCATGGGCGTTATCATGGCCATCATCTGGTTTGTCACTGGTATGCACTGGGCGTTTGCGTTGGGCTATCTCATTATGGCTGTCGTAGCTGATTTTGTTGCCGGTACAAAGCAGTACAAAAGCAAGAAGATCAACAGTCTGTCCTATATCCTTTTCTCCCTGGGCGGAACAGGGTCGTACCTTGTTTTCTTCGCTGATCCCCAGGGGTGGGCGCAGACCATGTTGGGAAATGGAACTGAGCAAAGCTATATCGACACCATGCAGACGACCGCAAATGCAGGAATCTTTATCGCAATGTTTGTCGCTCTCCTTGTAACAGCTTCTATCAGTGCATTTGTGGGTTGCAAAATGTTGAAGAAGCAGTTCGAAAAAGCGGGTATTACAGCATGATGGGTAACACCGTACAGAAAGGGCTTTGGCTTGACCCGCGGGCCAAGCTCTTTCTTATTTTGATGTGTGTACTGAGTTCCATGTTCGCACCTTCTCTTACCTATCAGTTTGCGCTTGTCCTGCTGATTGCTGTATTAGGAGTGCTTTGTGGAAAGTGGAAATATGCCGTAAAAGGGGTATGCTTTTATGCGGTAGTCTGTGTACTGACAGTCTGGATCATGGCGGCTATGACGGGGACGCTGCGAACCATGTTTGTTGCGTTCCTTGGGCTATTTCACAAGGTTTACGCCTGCGGGATGCTGGCAGGGATAGTCTTGTCTACAACAAAGGTCAGCGAATTTTTATCCGCCATGAACCGAATCCATGCCCCGAAAAAATTTGTCATCACATTTGCGGTCATGCTGCGCTATATTCCAACCGTCCAGGAGGACTGGCATTTTATCAAGGACGCCATGCGGATGCGGGATGTATCGCCCTCCCTGGGCGGATTCCTTTCCCATCCGGGAATGACAGTAGAGTGTATTTATGTTCCGTTGCTGATGATGGCCTCCAAGGCAGCGGACGAGCTTTCTATCGCTTCTGTTACCCGCGGGATTGAGAATCCCAATCACCGGACCTGTCTTGTCCAGATAAAATGCGGGATTGCAGACTGGACGGCGATGTTGATTGCGGTTGCTTTCTTTATTTTTGAATTATGTAAGCGGGGAGGTGTGATCGGGTGATTGAGTTTGAAAATGTATCATTTTCTTATGAGGGACAGAAGCATGACAGTCTGCATGGAATCAGCCTGAAAATTGCAGACGGGGAATGTGTCTTGTTCTGTGGCCGCAGCGGGTGCGGAAAAACAACGGTCACAAGGCTGGTAAACGGTTTGATCCCACAATTTTACCAGGGAGAACTTCAGGGGCGCGTGCTAGTGGACGGACAGGAAATCAGTGACCTACCCATGTATCAGATCGCTGCAAAGGTGGGGTCTGTGTTTCAAAATCCCCGGACACAGTTTTTCAATGTGGATACGGACAGTGAGATTGCCTTTGGAATTGAAAATGAAGCCAGGCCGGTAAAGGAACTGGAGGAACGGGTAGAACAGACAACAAAAGATTTGCATATTGAAAAGCTACGGAACCGAAATATTTTTGAACTGTCGGGCGGGGAAAAACAGAAAATCGCGTTTGCGTCGGTCTATGCCATGAACCCGGAAATCTATTTGCTGGACGAACCATCCTCAAATCTGGACATGGCTTCCATCCAGGAATTGAAAGAACATCTGCGGCTGATAAAGAGCCAGGGCAAAACCATTTTGATTGCGGAACACAGGCTCTATTATCTGATGGAGCTGGCAGACCACATTGTTTATCTGGAAGATGGGGAAATAGCAAGGATTTTTACGCCAGAGGAATTTCTCCGTTTGACGGAAAACGAACGGGAACACATGGGGCTGCGGGCAGTTGACCTGACAAGGGTTCTTCCTCCAGCCACCCATCCTACGGTTCTTCCTCCTACATTAGCAATCCGTGATGTTAAGCTGCGTTATAAAAAGAGGACGATTCTACACCAAATTGCTCTTTCTGTCGCAAAGGGAGAAGTCATTGGGGTTGTCGGTCATAATGGAGCCGGAAAAACCACGTTTTCCCGTGCTCTGTGCGGGCTTCATAAAAACTGTGAAGGTGAGTTCCTTTGGAATGGTCAGCCGCTAGAACACAAGTTGAGGCTGAAACGCTCTTATATGGTGATGCAGGATGTGAACTATGAATTGTTTGCAGAAAGTGTGGAGGCAGAATGTTCCTTCGGAATTCGAAACCCGGATCAGGATTTAGTAGAAACAACCATGGCGGAACTGGGGCTTACAACCTACCGGGAACGCCATCCCAACACGCTTTCCGGTGGACAGAAGCAACGGGTGGCTGTGGCAGTCAGCATGATCTGTGGAAAAGATTTGCTGGTGTTCGACGAGCCCACCAGCGGACTGGACTTTGACAGCATGGCGCAGGTGGCGGGATTGATCAAACGGTTATCCGAACAGGGAAAAATCATTTTTATTGTCACCCATGATTTTGAATTTGTCTGCCGTACCTGCTCACGTGTCTTGCATTTTGATGAAGGGGAAATGCCGGATGACATCCCTGTTGTGATGGATTTCCTCCCAAAGATCCGGGAACTGTTCTCTGTTTCAGGGGGAAAGGAGATGTGAAGTGATGAAACAGAAAAAGGAAAACAGGATTACATTGCTGCTTCAATGGGCTGGTGAGCAGAAAATCTGGCTGCTACTGGCAATTCTGCTGGCTATGGCAAGCGGCCTATGCATCATTGTTCCGTATATTGGGATTTACCGTGTGATGGATGCCGCTTTCCAGCATATCTGCACAAACGAGCTTGTCGTACAGACGATCATGATGATTGCCGTTTCTGTGGTTCTGCGCTTTGTTTTATTTGGGTGTTCCGGCGTGGCTGCTCATAAAGGTGCTTACGGCGCTTTGTTCAAGGTACGCTGCATGGTAGCGGAGCATCTGGCAAAAGTTCCTCTTGGTACGCTGAATGAGAGGCGGACCGGGGATATCAAAACAGTACTGAATGAAGATATTGAAAAATTAGAGTTGTTCCTGGCTCATAACCTTCCAGACCTTGTGTGCTATATGGTAGGGCCGGTAGCGATTTTTATCTATTTAATGACAGTAAATATCCCATTGGCACTGGTTTCCCTGTTGCCGTTGATTCTGGCCGTTGTGGTAATGGGGGTTATGTTTCGGAATACGGACGATTTGATGAACCGGGCGAACCGATCTATTACAACGCTCAATTCCGTTATGATCGAGTATATCAGCGGTATGAAACTGATTAAAGCGTACAACATGGGGAGCAAGTCGTTCCAGAAATTTTCCGGCGCGATCCAGGAGGAAAACGCCATGTGGAATGAAACCTCCCGGAGAATGGGACCTCCTTACGCAACTTTTGTGGTTCTGATCGAATGTGGGATGCTGCTGATGGTTCCCTTGGGCGGAATGTTCTTCCTGAAGGGCTCCCTGGCGGCCAGTGCTTTTTTGCTGTTCGTCTATGTCGGCTCCATGTATCTGACAGAGATTCGGCCTTTGCAGGAGTTGGGGACAAACTTTGCGAATGTCCTGGGCGCCATTACCAAAACAAAAGAAATATTGGATGTTCCTGTTTATGAAGGCGGAAAGGACTTCCCGAAAAACCATGAGATTGAACTTAAGAATGTACGTTTTTCCTACGATGGGAAAACGGATGTCCTGCAAGGCGTCAACCTCAAGATCAGGGATGGGGAGCGCATGGCACTTGTGGGACAGTCCGGCGCGGGCAAGAGTACCGTGATTGAACTGATCTCCCGGTTTTATGATGTGCAGGAGGGGGAGGTGTTGATTGGCGGTATCAATGTGAATGAACTGAACTACGATACCATTCTGAAGAATATTGCCATTGTATTTCAAAAGACATTCCTTACCCGTGACAGTGTCCTGGAAAACATCCGCATGGGTTCAGACGCCAGCCTGGAGGAAGTACGGGCTGCCGCCAGGGAGGCGCAGATTGATGACTTCATCATGTCACTGCCAGATGGTTATGACACAAAGGTAGGCAGCTTCGGCTCCCGTTTCTCTGGTGGAGAAAAACAGCGGATCGCCATTGCAAGGGCAATCCTGAAAAATGCCCCCATCCTGATTCTGGACGAAGCGACAAGCGCCTCTGACCCGGAAAATCAGATGGAAATTGATAAGGCCATCCAGAACCTCTGTAAAGGCAGGACGGTCATTGTGGTAGCGCACAGGCTGAGTGCCCTGAAAATGTGCGACCGTGTGGCTGTGGTAGAGAACCATACAATTACCAATGTCGGCACCCATGAGGAAGTACGGAAAGAGAACGCTTACTATCAGAAAGCATGGGAGGACTACGAAACAGCTCGGGGAATTACTTATCAACTGGAAGGAGGCGGGCAGAATGAATCCGAATAACGTATGGAAGAAGAACAGGGAGTTTTATATTGGCGTTGCCGGGACGGTTCTGGAGGGGTTGCTCTCTGGCAGTTTGTTCATGCTGCTTTATTCCGTCATGCGGTTTTTATGGGATGGTCAGTTTGACATGAATCGTATACTGGTACTAACGGGTATTATCGCTGTCATCTTCCTGTTCCGCATTTTGATATACAGCTATGGCTATACCAAAGCACAGATCGGCGGTGCCAGAGTCAGTAAAAATATCCGCCTGTTTATGGGCGACCATCTCAAGCGTATCCCGCTTTCCCGGTTTACGAGGGGGCAGACTGGCGATTATATTAATACAATTACCAGTGATGTAAATAATTATGAAAAAATTCTGACGCATAAGATTGGGGACATTGCAAAGAATTTTGCCTTGTCGCTGATGCTGATCGTTTTTGTGATGACGATTTACTTTCCTGCCGGATTGATTCTACTGACTGCTGACTTGCTTTTGATTCCCGGATTATGGCTTTCCTTCCGGCAGGTAGCGAAATATGGAAAAGAGAAGAACGATATTTGTGCGGAGAATGTCAGCAGCATTGTGGAGTATGTATCCGGTATCCAAACTTTCCGGGCCTATGGCGTTGGCGGTCTGAAAAACAAAACCGTGATCCATGCCATGCAGGAGTTTAGCAGGATCAGCTTTGTGTATGAAGCAAAGGTTCTCCCGATTGGTGCGGGATTCGGTATTTTGAGCTGGCTGTCCTGTCCGGTTGTGATCTGGACGGTCTATGGCCCCTGGGCAGCCGGAACTTTAGATACCGTGTCCTATCTTTTGATTTGTATGCTACCTTTGTTCTGTGCAAAGCTGGCAAATTCCATTTTTGTAGACCTCACCAGCTATAAGAATCTGATGATCTCGAAAAATAAAATCATGGCTGTGATGAAGGAACCGGAAGAAACCGGCAGCATGAAGTCGTTGCAGGCAGCCTCCCATGAGATTGTATTTGACCATGTGGACTTTTCTTATGTTCCCGGGGAACCGGTGTTAAAACAGGCTTCCTTTACTGTGCCGAATCAGAAGCTGACCGCCATTGTGGGGGATTCCGGCTCCGGCAAGTCTACCATACTGAACCTGATTGCAAAATACTATGAAGTATCTGGCGGCACGATTTCCATAGGGGGCAGACCGATCAATCATGTAGCTGCGGAACGGGTATTAGACCAGATTTCTATGGTGGATCAGGATGTGTTCCTGTTTGATGATACGGTGCGGGAGAATATCCGCTATGCCCGCCCGGATGCTACGGACGCAGAAATTAAAGCGGCCTGCCGGGAGGCAAACTGTGACGGCTTTATCCGCAAGATGGAGAAAGGTTATGATACGCCGATTGGGGAAAATGGTAATCTCCTGTCTGGCGGTGAACGTCAGCGCCTTTCCATAGCACGTGCCATTTTGAAAAACAGCCCAATCCTGCTGCTTGACGAGGCAACGGCCTCCCTAGACATTGAGAATGAACTGGCGGTAAAACAGGCGATTGCAAACCTGCTGAAAGAGAAAAAAACCGTGGTGATGATCGCACATACCCTGTCCATCGTAAAAAATGCCGATCAGATTCTGGTGGTTTCCGATGGTCGGATCACCGAAGCTGGTACGCACAAAGAATTGTTAGCAAAGGACGGAAAGTACGCTGCCATGTGGAATGCAGAACAGCAGTTTTCGCATTTTCGATATGAACAGGTTCACAAATCTTGATGCTAACGGAAATATTCGCTGGAATAAAATAGAGTAAGCGATGAATAACCACCCGTGTACGACTTCCAGGAGACCTCAGATAGGAAGGTCCCCTCGATTTTCCGGCAGTATTTTTTCTGTATCTGTTATTCCTGAACAATTTTCCTTTATGAATTCACTCCACGGCATCAGCTGCTTTATGCCTGCGGGCTCATTTTTATAGTCCGGCATATACAGCAAGAGTGTATAGAGATATTGATAAATGTTCAGGTTGTTTGCCTTGGCTGTTTCAATCAGGCTCATGACGATTGCGCTTGCATTTGCACCGTCAACTGTATCATGAAACAGAAAGTTTTTCCTCGCTGTTGCGTAAGACTTTGCCCTCCGTTCCGCTGCGTTGTTTGAAATCTCACATCTTCCATCAAGAAGATAGTTCATCAGTGTTTCTTTGTGGTTGAAGGCATAGTTTACTGCTTTTTCAAGTTTGCTTCCGCCTGTCGGATTCAGGCTTCCCAGCCATGACCAGAATTCATTCCATATTTCCGGTTCCTTTTCCTGGCGTTTCTGTTTCCGTTCCTCTGCAGGCAGTTCCTTATAGCAGCGTTCCAGGAAAAACAGACGGTTGCAGAAAGCTACTCCTTTTTCTGCCGGAAGAAGGCCGTTATCATCTGACATTCCGGAAGAAGGCTCTTTTAGTTCCTCTTCTGAATTGATATCCAGAAGCTTCAGCTTTTTCCGACGTCCTGTCGGGACAGCTTCATAAAACTTCCTGCGGCAGTGTGCCAGGCAGCATACCAGAACCACATCTTCAATCCTTCCATATGCGGAATAACCGTCACAGTGCAGCAGCCCTTTGAATCCGGACAGGAATTCGATCGGGTTTTCCCCGCCTCTGCCGGGCCGGTAATCGTAAAGCACGATCCCCGGAAGCCCATCGCTTTCACTCAGATAGATCCACATATTATGTGACTAGTTACATAATATGTGGGTCTACCGGTCAGGCTTCATGTATCCGGAACGTCAGATCATCCTTTATGAATACCAGAAGACACGGAATGCTTCACATCCCCGGAACTTTCTGAAAAATTATACCGGGATCTGTGTTACGGATGGATATCAGGTATACCATACCCTGGAAAAGGAACGGGAAGACCTGAGGATTGCCGGCTGCTGGGTTCACTGCAGGCGGAGATTTCATGAGGCGTTGGAAGTCATACCAAAGGCACACAGGGAAGAATCCATCCTGTATTTATTCATGAAACAGATACAAGCCATCTACCGGGAAGAGGGAAAGTTGTCCGGTATTCCGGCAGAGGAACGGCTCACCCAGCGTCAGCTGGTGGTAAAACCACTGGTGGATGCTTTCTTTGCGTACCTGAAGCAGAACGAAGCAAAGGTTCCCAAAAGCGGAAAAACAAGGGAAGCATTTACTTATGCTTTAAATCAGGAATGGTATCTTCGGGTGTTCCTGGATGATGGTGATGTTCCGATAGACAACAATGCCAGTGAACGGGCAATCCGTGGTTTCTGTATTGGAAAAAAGAACTGGGAGATGATTGACACAGTCAATGGAGCTACAAGTTCCGCAATCCTTTACAGCATAGCGGAAACCGCAAAAGCGAATAACCTGAAACCATTTGACTATTTTGAATACCTGCTGGCTGAGATTCCAAAGCATACAGATGATCAGAATACAGACTTTCTTGAAGAACTTTTGCCCTGGTCCAAAACATTACCAGAACATATCCGGAAACCTAAGAAGGCAGACGATTAACGGCCGCTAAAAGCGGCCTGATATTTGTCAAGGTACTTGGGTTCTACCGTTTACGCCTAACATAATGCCCGCAGCGCAGAGAATGTATTTGCGATCGTTTCCCTAGCTGCCCTGTTTGAGATATCAGGCTGGATTCCGTTCATCCGGATTGTGATGACAGTATCAGGATGAATCCCCTCTCCACCTGCTGTTTAGGTTGGCGGGATACAGAATTTCTGCTCTGCGAAAGAAACCGGAACAACTTCCTGTTTCTGGGGAAGCGTATCCTCCCGTTCCGTGATTTCACATGCCTTGGCCCGCAGGCGGCGTATATGATAATAAAACTTGCTTGGCTGGATATGATGCTCTTCGCACCAGATTTTATCCGAAAGACCGCTGGTACGGCACTCATGAATAATATTTAGCCATTCCTCATCAGATCGGCGCGGATGTCTTTTCAAAGTAAATCACTCCCTAATTATAAGAATTATTTGGAGTGTTTTTTTACACAGGACCTTAATGATGTGAAGTAAAATAGTCCGAATAGTAAAGTCACATAGAAGATGTATAGAAGTTCCACTCCATGAGAGAATTATCTTATGAAAAAAGAAAACTGTCTAAACGGTGGGTTATTCATCGCTTACGTTCTTTTTTCTTGCATTGTTTTGCTTCTCCTATGTGTATTTTTGTGTAAAGGAAAAAGGACAATAAATAAAAAATGTATAGTGCAGTGGAAACACTATACATTTCAAAAATTTCTTTTTCGCTAAACATACTTTGGGATTCTGGAAATATACTGTATGCAACACGTCCGGATAAATAAATTGAGATAATTTTGTCTTAAATCATGGTTGGAAGGTATTTTTTTATTTCTTCCAAAATAAAGCAAGCAGACTCATATTGTTTAGCAGCATCCTCTGCTGATGCGATGTAGAATTCACTGTAATCGCTATCTTCTCGGACTGTTTTAATCCTTCCCAGCCTTTTTCCTACTTCTCTTGATACCTTTCCTGATGCTACGTACGTTTTGTTAAAATATGCTACAGCATCTTTATGTCTTTTAAAGTCTACTCCTTCAATGGCCAGCACAGCCTTTACTGCATAAAAGGCAACATAATAAGAACGGTTAATACAGTCCTTATATAGATGATATTCCAGGCACATTTTAGCAGCTGTCAGAGTTTCTTCCGCTTGTTCCATGCGGTATACAGAAAGAGCTTGTCGTTTTTCATTATCCATTAACTACGATCCCCTCCTGTTCTACATTATAATAATAAGGAAGATCATTCTTCCAATAGTTAAAATGATCTATATTTTTTATAACTGGTGAAATATCTACCCTGTATTTCATAAGATATTCGAATGCGCAATCTGAAACCTGATCATAAAATGAGTTTATTTTATCCACAGGAGTATTTACCAAAACCATTACATCTATGTCTGAATTCTGGTTATAATCACCCCTTGCATAAGAGCCATATAAGCGAACCATACGAAAATCATCTTTAAAAATGTTTCTCATATCTCGCTCAAATTCTTTTAATATAGTTGAAAGTTCTCTTCTACGCATATAGTCACCTTCTCCCATTTTTTGGATACTTTAATTATAATCCTTCCCATATAGATTGCAAGACTATAATTTTTGTAAACAAGAAAAAAGGCTACTTAGAATTCAACCTAAATTTTTGCTTCACGTTCAGTGTAACCATATTTTTCTGCAATGTCTCTGTTTGATTCGAAATAAAAATATTTTAGAACGAATATTCTTTGGCTCACCTTTTGTTCCCGAAAAAAAGACTGACCAATTTTCTAATCTCTTCATCGTTTCTGTCAGAAGCATACTTTTCATTCGGCAATATGCCCGTAAATTCATCTAGTGCGATAATTACTTTAGCTGACCGCTTTTTTGCTTTTTAGATACCTTGAGGTATCTATAGAAATCATTTCTGGCAACTTTAGCAACATGAGCCCTAAAATTGACTGACTGTGTAGGTGGATTTTGTTCCATATTCCTAAATATGTGTCATTCAGTCATCGTCCCATTGGAAACTTCAATTATCGTTGTCTCACTCTGTCGAAAAACAACTTTTCCTATCGAAGCTAAGAGTTCGCTATTGATTTCTCCATATTTCTCATACTCACAGCTTCCGATGAATAAATAAGAAATCTTATACTTTTCTATCAAAGATTTTATTTGATCAGCGTTGCTTGAAGTGTATATGGTCTGTACGTCCTCTTTTCTCTGGTTTTCTTCTTCCAGATCATTTCTCCACAGCCATTCATGCACATACCAGCCTAAAACCGTTGGCAGTCCTGTCATTGCAGAAACACGGTTATCATAATCCTGGTAACTGTCACCGCTGGCTTCCAGAATGATAGGCTGGCCTTCGACGTTATCATTCAGCCAGCGGATCGCAGCGGCGTCATCGGAAATTGCAGTTTCCAGATAATTTGTTGCATTTAGTGTCTGATATGCATTTCTTTTCGGGAATCCGGTAAACCAATGGGTGATCGCATTTTCCAGGTAGCCGCAGGTTGAGATCAGAACAAGGATCGCAATGATCCCTGTCAGGGACTGAAGCCTTGGACACCTCAGAAGCCCTTTACACATGACAGTACTGTCAGCGCCATTGCATCTTTTTATCCTGTTTACTGTAAAGAATACCAATATATACGCCATCATAATCCCAAACATGATATACGCCTGATAAGTGAGCTTGAACATAGTGTTAGCTCTTGGGGCTGTTTTTTCATAAATGTCCCGTACATAAACAAACTCAGGAATAAAAATCAGCCCTATAGCACAAAGTACAAGAACCAGGCCATACAGATCCGGATACTTTATACTGTAAAAAAAGCTCCAGAATTTTTTCTCTGGAAATGTCCCTATGCTTTTCAGAATCCCGATAACAAATGGCACGCAGACCAGAAGCGGGAATGCCCATAATACACAGAACTGGTAAAAAGCGGTATGTATTTTTACGATTCCAATTCCCTGGACCATTACATTTTCAAAAGTCAAATGAAATGGAAGGGATGCAAGAAACGCAGCCGCCAGCAGTTCAACCCACTGTATCACACTCCATTTCAACGCCTGACTTATAAAAGAGCCGGAGGAATGACGTTTCAAATTTCCAAAGAGCAATGTCCCGCAGATCACAACGTAGTAGATCATAAAATCCCATGTATTGGAAAAAAGGAACATTCCCAGAAGCAGCCCAAGGAGTCCGATCTCTCTCTGCCTCCAGCTTTTTCCTGAGTTTGTCTTCATCCAGGAATAAAGGATTCCCAGTACCGTCAGGACCAGAAAGACATTGATCACATGGGCATGAAGATCTCCCAGAACAAAAGAATAAGATGGAAACTCATGGATTGTCTCATCACCGGTCACAGCCGGATCAAAGCCGATATAGCGGGTAGAACTTGGGAACCAGTAATCTGTTTTTATTTTCAGGAGCCTGAGGATGATCCCATAGATAATATAGTGGAGATTTCCACTCATGGACACTGCCATCCCTGCCAGAATACCGCCAAGACAGAAAGACCATTCTCTCCCAGTCCTTAATTTGTCCTTCAGCATCTGACGCACCAGACTAAAAGGAAGAAGAAAGGCAAAAGCAGCAACCATGGTCCTCATCAGATTATAAGTGACCTCTACATTTGTTCCGGTCAGCTTCGTAAGGAATACGGCAAGATACTGTCCGCCATAATAATAATTAAAGGGCTTTCCGGCATACCACATATCCTGGGCTGGCAGAGTGGTACTTCTCATCATGGCCTGCATGAAACCAAAATCCATATATTTTTCCGTCCCATGGGCTGCTGGATGGAATCCGGCCAAATATGTCCAGAAAAGGAACACCAGGAAAAACAGAATCTCTTCCCGGTAGACCAGGGCTGCCTGTTCCCATGGAAGTGAATCCGGGAACCTGTTCTTACATTTGATTCCATATAAAAGACTTCCAAGGCAGCAGATAACCGTGAGGATCACACAGGTGATTCCTGTAAATGGAGAGATCTTCAGACAAGCCAGTAGCCATTGTACATATCCGCATACCGCAACCGCCAGTACCTTGGAAAACATCCAGCCGTTATCATCAAATCCTCGAAACATCCTGGATGTTACCGGCATAAATACCAGTCCCAACAGAAACAGCATCTCCCACCAGGTTAAAAATGCAAAGAAATCAGAACCCAGGAGCCAGTAAGCAGTGCCTGCCAATAAAACAACCGGGGCAATCTTTATCAAATAAATTCGTTTCGCATTCAAGCCAGTATCCTTCCTTTTCCTGTTTTTATTATTCCTGAGTTAGAATATCATTTTTTTCAAGCGTTCCTGTAAATATGGAATATGCTCCCGTTATCTTGCAGCTGCCGGAAATTTTCCCTTCATATTCAACCGCTACAAGATCTCCTGTCTTGATCTCCCCACTTTCACTCCATCTTTTTACCCTTATGTCATCTGTATATACCTTATATTCTTTTCCGGCTTTGGGGTTCCTACATAAAGCTGTATTATCAACTATCATATATCCATTTCCAATTTCCGTGACAGTTCCGGATATGGTTGGCGCACTGCTGCTGGATTTTGTTTCCGTGGAATGCTTTTGTACGTAACGGATGATTTGTCCTGCTGCTTCTTTTCCAATGAAATAGCTGTATTCATAGTCTAAAATATTGGTTGCGAAATAGCCGTCTTCAGAAATGTAGATCACCCGGTTATAAACACCCAGCGTTTCCGAGGTTGCAGTGAAAGCGAGATAAATACGGTTCTCTCTTTCAAAGAAATCACTTGTATTATCAAGTTTTGCATCACTGCGGCCCGCAAGGATCTGCCAGATCTCATCATCATTATCCAGCAAAAGCTCCTCTTTTTCCTCATAATTTTCACATTTTGTCACGTAGTTTAACTCTATATTTTGAGAAAGACCATACAGTTCCAGCAACTTCCCTAAAGTATCTGGAGCAGTGCTTTCATCAGCTGCATAAACATAAAATCCGTCTTCATTCCCTGCAGCAATCATCAGTTCTTCTGATATTCCATGAATCTTCCGCACCTCAAATGTTTCCGTATATTTTTTTTCGGTATCAGGATCAAGGCCTTCTGCTATACAGGAGCCAATCTCATCCCCTAGTGCATCTGTGTGGATTGGATTCTGGCTTTTTACGGTAAACTGTTTTCCATTAAACTTAATAGCAGGATACTTTTCAGCTGCAGTCTTGTATTTCCATGGCCATTCTATGGCTCGTTCTGTTTTAGAAACATGATATTTATATTTGCTTTCAGCTGTTGCGTCATTCTTTAAAAGATGCGGAATCAAAATACCTGCGATTACAAATAGGGTAAGACAAGCCGCAGCCGTCATCCATTTCATTACAGGATTATGCCTTTTCTTTGGCGGTGCTTCCAGTGTAGCAGTGATAAGCTCATTATCAATATAACCAATGGCATCTGCAATTTTGGGTATGTTCATAGATAGATTTCCTCCTTGATCAGATATTCTTTTAATTGGGCTCTGGTGTGAGCCAGCATATGTGTTACTTTGCGTTCAGTAAAACCACATCTCTCTGCAATAGCTATGTTAGATTCAAAATAAAAATATTTTAGAAGAAACACTCTCCGGACCACTTCTTTTTGTTTATTAAGAAAAATACTGATTGATTTTCCAATCTCTTCGTCATTCCTGCTCGGAGCATACCTTTCATCTGGCAGTATATCTGCAAGTTCATCCAATGCCATAACCATATCAGCGGATCGTTTTTTAGCTTTTTGTTTTCTAAATTTATCTATGGAAATACTTCTGACAATTTTGGAAATATAAGCCTTAAAGTTATCCGGCCTTGTAGGTGGAATTTTGTTCCACACTCCTAAATATGTGTCATTCACACACTCTTCCGAATCCTGGAGGTTATTTAGGATATTATAGGCAATTTTATGACAAAGTTTTCCATATTTTATATCTGTTTCCTTAATTGCCTGCTCGTTTCTTTCAAAATAGAGTTCTATGATTTTTTTATCGTCTATGATATTCCCCTCCTCAAAAATGTTCTCAATTATAAAGTCGGCTTTTTTTGATGGGCGTCTCAAAAAATTTATATTTTTTTGAATTATAGCATAGAAAAAAGAGAACAGCTTTAGCCATTCTCTTTTTGTCATCTGAATCCAAATTTTTTTTATCAAGAATACCAATTTTCTACTGCTTTTCTTGATTTCGAATCTCCTTAATCAGCTCTACTGCATTTTCTGCATCATCAGTTTTTACGAATATATCCATTCCATATATTCCAAAGCCAGGTGCCCCATGCATCGCAACATTCGCACTTGCCTCCTGTGAAAAAGCCATTATTCCATTTTGTCTTAACATTTCCATGAGTTGTTCCGTTTCTATTATATTTTGTGCATTGTAAATCTTGATATATTCCATCTTAGATAATGGTGAAATTTCTTTTATATTTTGAGTATTTGTTGGATTTTGTTTCTTTTTCCGATTGATAAATGTCAGAATTCTAAGAATAATAAATGCGACAATAGTAATACCGATCCAAAATTCAAAAGCTAATCGTGTTATCTGTGTTTCTGTAGCTCCCATTCTTAACAAGCATACGCCATAGAGGAAAGCAAAAATTCCTGAACATAATACGCTGGTAAGAAAATCCCTCCATACAGTAGTATTTTGGGGCAAACATTTATCCCATATTCCATTGTATATCATAATAGTTGCATACAGGATTCCTCCGGCTAAAACACTTACTGTCTCTCCTAAAATAAAACGAATATTTATTGTCAATAACATTTGAATAATAATTGCCATTACACCAATCACAAACATTGATGCAAAGGCAAGATTTCCAGCCTGTAGTGCTTTTCGTTTTGTCCATTCTTCATACATTGCAACTTTGTCCAAAGTTTCTCTCATCTCTTTATTCATAGCCTGGCTCCTTTCTCCATCCAGGAGCTCTCTCATTTCAACATCGTAATATTCAGCAAGCTCAACAAGTATGCTAAGATCTGGCATATTTGTTCCTGTTTCCCATCTGGAAACTGTTCTTGCAGACACTCTGAATTTCTCAGCAAGCTGCTCTTGTGTCAGATTCTTTTCCTTACGACATTGCTTTAAAAAAGCTCCGATCTTTTTTGTGTCCATGTCTCTACCTCTCTTCCACTTACAGTTTACCAATATGTAACAAAATTACCACGACATAAAATGAGAATCCACGAATTTTCAACCAGACATTGTATGTCTACGATATTCAAAGTTACTTTCAACATCAAAAGTTGCTTTATGGTCATTCAAAATTATCAATCCTTCTTTTCAGCTTTAGGTTTATGATAGGCCATTTATATAAATTATCGTATTTTTTACTCTCCGGTCCAGCATTTTTTTCTGCAAACTGGAGGTATATCAGCCTTTCTTGTGAGTAGCAAAGTATTCTTTCAAAACAATCAGTGCTTCCTCTCTCAAAATGCCTGATTACAGTTTTATTATTCTGCTATGATTTTATGTAGTTTTATTAGTATGCAATACCACACTACAGTGCAGACAACCGTTCAAAAATATATTCCTTCTCTGATGACAAGTCTTCTCTAAACCTATAGCCCAGTCTGTTAAATTCTTGTATATCAGCTGGATTTTCAATCCCTCTTTCTGCCATAAATCTGACCATTTCGCCGCGGGCCATTTTTGCATAAGTACCTTTTGTTACCAGCTTTTCTCCGGATAATTCACAAAATGTAATCGTTATATACGTATCTTTTGGTGACAGATATTTTTCTATGCATTTCGAATATTCTTTTGATGCCAGATTAATAATGATCCGGCTGTCATCAATAACGGACTGATATAGCAGATCTCCCCAATAGTCATATAAATTTCGGGTATTTCCTATTGTAACCTTTGCCTGCATTTCCAGGCGATATGGTTTCACACCGTCCAGTGGCTTTAAGCTTCCATAAAATGCGGATAAAATTCTCAGATGCTTTTGGATATACTCAAACTGTCCGTCTTCAAACACTGCTGGTGCCATATACTGGAATGCAATTCCTTCATAAGACAAAATAGCTGGAGTAAGCATGTGATAAAGATCCATATTTTCTAATCTGTCAAAGTTCTGCCTGGCAATCTTGTCATTACATTTCCAGATTGCTTTCAGTTCCTCTTTTTCCAGGCTCTTCATCCAACTCAGTATCTTCGTTGTCTTATCAAGAAAATCCGGCATTCCTACGGGTGCTATGCTGTCCGTATCCGTAACCATCTTTTTTGCCGGTGATAATATAATCTTCATCACGCCAATTCCTTCAGCATATTTTCAGGATCATCTGCTGCTTTCACTTTATCATTTGCCTTTATGATAATTCCATGCTCATCAATCAGATAGGTCGTCCTTACTACTCCCATAGAGACTTTTCCATAATTCTTCTTTTCTTTCCAAACGTCATATGCCTCAATCACTTTGCGCTCCGGATCTGCCAATAAGGTAAATGCCAGTCCGTATTTTTCTTCAAATCTCTTATGAGAAGCTACTGAATCCTTACTAACACCAAGGATAACAGCTCCTTTTTCTGTAAACTGAGGATACCGATCTGAAAAGCCACATGCCTGTTTCGTACAGCCAGCTGTATTATCTTTCGGGTAAAAATATAAAATTACTTTCTTTCCGGCATAATCACTTAATTTATGCATGTTTCCGTTCTGATCCGGCAGTTCAAAATCAGGGGCTTTTGTTCCTGTTTCCAACATTTTTTAATCCTCCGTTTCTGTAGCTTCCGCTTTCTTTCTTGTTTTTTTACTGCCAGAAATCATTTTGTGTCCTGTATAGATAGACATTATCATACAAAGCAGAGAGCTTAGTGCAAAATATTTGTGACTTGATTTTAAGCCTTTATATCCTGTATAAACAGTTCCAATCATGGTAATAAATGCTCCTAACGACCAATATTTGTGTGCTTTCATGTGATTCCTCCATTTTTCAGTGTATTCAATTGTAATTATACTCTACCGCATTCCTATGTCAATTTTATAATAGATCCTTCCTATAAAATTTTTCAGAATATCTGATATGATACCCTCAAGTAGGGCATAAAAATATAAAAACCTACTTGAGGGTATCATATCAGAACTGGCGGTTATGTTTGAGGGAAGCACCGCCAGCGGTACAGAGCAGGCTTACCGGAAAGCGATGGATAAGCTGACAGAGCTTCTGATTGCCGAGGATGCCATCCATGCAGGCCGGCATATTTTTTCATTGCCATCCGATGTTCTTACAAAACATATACTTCTCCCCCCTTGATGCGTCATTCTTGTTCTGAAAACAGGAACAGAATTCTTACAGCGACTGTAAGTGTTATATATTGTGTTTCTGTGCTATCATTTACTTAAAAATGGATAGGAGGTATTCATATGAACCCAATTTTGAATATTGAAAATCTTACCAAAGTCTATGGGACTTTGCCAAACCAGACGAGAGCCCTGAACGGAATCACTTTTCAGGTCATGCCGGGAGAGTTTCTCGGTATTATGGGAAGCAGCGGTTCCGGTAAATCCACGCTTCTCAACTGTATTGCAACTGTGATTCAGCCCACAGGCGGACGCATTCAGGTGGATGGGGATACTTTGCAATCGCTCAAGGGAAAGACTCTTGCAGAGTACCGTAGCAAAAAAGTTGGTTATCTATTTCAGAACTTTGAATTGCTGGACAACCTGACTGGCAGAGAAAACATCCTGCTTCCGACTTCCTTGCATGGGGTATCCGAAGCAGAAAGCAGCCAGAGGCTGAAGCAGTTGACTAACTATCTGGAAATCACTGATGTTCTGGATAAGTTTCCGTCCAAGATGTCCGGCGGTCAACGTCAGCGTGTTGCGGCAGCAAGGGCTCTGATCTTGCATCCTCAAATGATTCTTGCCGATGAGCCGACGGGTGCGCTGGATTCTAAGAACGCAAGAAGTCTTATGGAGAAGCTGTCCGACCTGAATCATTACGAACAAGCTACGATCCTGATGGTAACCCATGATTCCAATGCCGCCAGCTTCTGTAAGCGCATCCTGTTCATCCAGGATGGCGTGATCTTTCATGAGCTACGACGTGGAGACGAATCCCAGCAGGAGTTCTACGGGCGCATCCTAAAAGTGATGGCGCAAATGGGAGGGGGCGGCGCAAATGTTCTCTAATCTCATTCTTCGGAACAGCCGTCGCAGCCGAAAGGAAAACGGTCTGTTTTTCAGCTCCCTGGTGATTTCTATTGTTGCCTTTTACATGATTCTTTCCATCTCTACTCAGGATGTTATGATCTTTTTGCAGAAGATGGAGAGCGATGCCGTGAACAGGCTCTTGCTTCTGATTCCTGTGTTTTACGGAATGACCTTGGGTATTCTTTTCTTTTTGATCTATTTTGCCTGCAAGTATCAGTTCGAGCGCAGACGGCATGAGTTTGGTGTTTATCTAATGTTGGGGATGCGTAGAAATAAACTGTTTGGTATGCTTCTGGCGGAAGATTGCCTGACTAGTATTCTTGCCATGCTCATAGGTTTACCTGTGGCTGTGGTGCTTTCAGAAATTGTCAGTCTTGTCACCGCCAAGCTAGTAGGCATGGGAATCATCGGTCATCAGTTTTCTTTATCTTGGTCTGCGATTGAATGGACGTTGGCAGGATTTCTGGCAATTAAGCTGACGGCACTTCTGATTTTGAGTGGACGGATCAGCCGCCAGGAGATCGGTACTTTGCTATCCCAGCCAGCGAACCGTCCCAAAAAGCAAATGCCTTCTATTTTCTATGGGCTGGCTGCTGTATGTGCAAGTGTGATGTTGGCAACGGCTTATTACATGGCAATTCAAGGAATTGCATGGACAAAGGTAAGTATGATGGGACTGACTTTACTGTTAGGTTCGGCTGGTACGATGTTGCTGTTCTACGGAATGCGGGCACTGATTGCTCTGATTGTCAAAAAAGGCAAAGAAAAAAAGCAGCTTCATGTATTTACTTTCCGCCAGATTCAGGAGAATGTCATTCATCAGTCAAGCTCTATGGCTATCAGCTCTCTGCTGATTCTTGCAGCACTGTGTTGCTTTGGTGCAGGCTTAGGAATCGCAGGGACAAACAATCTATCCACCGACCATGTAATTGACTATACCTTTGAAGATTATACCGTTGAAGATTCGGCGCAGGTTCTTTTGAATATACAGAAAACCCTGAACGAAAACGGTTTGGAAAATCAGTTTTCTGAGCTTTTTGAAATGAAGGTTGGGCATATTCGCACCACAGAAGATTACGAGAATGCCTACAGCATGGATGCTGTTATGGAATCTCTTCGGAGCCTGCCCCAGTCGGAAGATCGGGATGTCCTTTTGAACACTCTTGGTTATGCCACAGATCCGTATCTAATTTGTCTGTCAGACTATAATCGTTTACTGGAATTGTCCGGCAAACCTGTCATTAAATTAAGTGAGGATGAAGCCGCTGTTTATATAGGTTCCGACTTCACTACTGTAAATCGCACCGCAATGCTGAACGGCATACTTACTGAACATCCTGAAACGGAACTGGTTGGCAGTCCGATTCATCTTACAGGAGAGGTTCAGTCTGTGAATTTGGTCGCGGACCGTTCTATTACTTTGTCCTTTGCATTGATTCTTCCAGATGAAGCCTTCCTCTATCATACCCAAGGAATGTATGATACGTATGTGAATGCGGTACTCAGTAAGCAGGCTATGGAAGGAAATAGCCTTATGACTGCATATTTAAATTTGAGCGAGAAGCTGAACGAAACTGGCCTTGAATATGAAAGCTATCTTCAGAATATGGGCCGCCAGCTTTTCTACACCGTAGCATCCATCTATATTACCCTCTATCTGGCGATTGTGTTCCTGGTGGTTGCCAACACCATTGTGGGTGTTCAGTTCCTGATGAGCCAGCAGAAAACCGGGCGTAGATACCAGACCCTGATCCGCTTGGGAGCCACTTACGAAAGCCTTTGCCAGTCCGCCAGAAAGCAGATTTCGTGGTTTATGGGACTTCCTGTATTGGTTGCAGCTGTCAGCAGTCTGTTTGGAGTCAGAGCGTTGTTTACAGGGATACTCTCGTCACGAACCCGTGGGACAGTGTCTGAAATGCTACCTGTATCTGCTGCTATGATTTTGCTACTTTGTGTGATAGAATGTGTTTATATGAGTGTGGTCAAGCGCTCCAGTGATCGGTATTTGCTGACACTGATGCAGCCACAGAGAGAAGAATAATTTGGAAGGAGGTGCTGTCGTGAAAAGAATTGCTGTTGTGGAAGATGAAGTCTATATGCGGGAAGAGCTCTGCAATATGCTCCAAAAGGACGGGTATCTTGTGGAGGCAATCACCGAGTTTGAAGATGCCGCTCGGCTCTTGGCAGCCCTCCGTCCTGACCTTGTGATCTTAGACCTGAATTTGCCGGAAATCAGTGGCTTTCAAATCTGCCAGGAGCTAAAGAATAAAACCGCTATCCCCGTCCTGGTGCTGACTTCCAGAGACCAGGTAAAGGATGAACTGCAAGCGTTCCAGTTGGGTGCAGATGAATATTTGACGAAGCCGTGCAGAAAAGACCGGCTTCTTGCCAGGGTATCCAATATTCTCAAAAGGTATGAAGGCCGTACCAACCTCATAGAGGGATTGGATTTCCTGTTGGACCAGCAGACTTACACACTTTATATTCATAACACCTCTGTGGTGCTTCCCAAAAATCAGGGAAAACTGTTGGTTGCTCTTTTGGCCAGTGGTGATGCTCTGGTCACGACGGAGCAGCTTTGCTTAGCACTATGGGGAACCACAGAATACATAGACGAAAATGCCTTGCAGGTTAACCTGACCCGGTTGAAAAAGACGATGTCCGGTCTGGAGATGAAGCAACGAATCGTTGCGGTTCGTGGGATGGGCTATCGTTTGGAAGCGGAGGTATCTCCATGAAGCAGTTTTGGCGCATAATAGAACGGTACTACCCTTGGCTGCTGTTGCTGCTGGGTGTGGATTGCTTTTGTTCTATCATTCTTTGGATTTCTGACATTCAGGCATTTCAGACCTTGATTGGGTTAGTGGTTCTGACAAGCATCCTTCTGTTTTCAGCGATCCTGTTTGTGCTAAACAAGCGGGAGACCACCCGCCGAGAGCTGTTCCGGGATTTCCTCAGTGATCCTACCATCTGCAACAGGGAACGGCTGCTCAGTGCCATCAGCCGGGAAGAAGGAGAATCTATCCAGCTTCTGGCATCCGTTTTACAGGAACACAAAACTGAGAGTAACAGTATGGCAGATGCCCTACAGGACTATGAAGAATATGTGGAGGGCTGGGCACATGAAGCGAAAACGCCCCTATCGCTGTTGACTATGCTCCTGGATAATCGGAGCGACGAAATATCTTCTCCCCTGCAAGCAAAGCTGGATTATGTCCGCAGTCAGCTTCAGGAGGATGTCACTCAAATGTTATACTATGCCCGGTTAAAGAGCAGTACAAAGGATTATCAGTTTGAGGATATCAATTTGAATGACTGCTTGGGGGAAGTTCTGGAGGACTATGCCCCACTTCTGGAAGAAAAGCAGTTTGTAATTCTCAATAAACTGCAATCTGAAACAGTCTATACAGACCGTAGAGGGCTTCAGTTTATGTTGGGACAGATCGTGAGCAATGCCATAAAATATAGCAGCGATAGTCCCATGCTAACGATCTCTATGATACATTCGGAGACCGCAGATGTCCTTTCAGTTGAGGATAACGGCATCGGTGTAAAAAAATATGATCTGCCGTATATTTTTCAGAAGGGCTTTACCGGGGATTTTACTGACAGCAGAAAGAAAGCCACCGGTATAGGGCTTTACTTGGTTAAGAAGATGGCTGACGATCTAAACCTTCGTCTGGAAGCTGCTTCCCAATGGGGAAAGGGCTTTAAGATAGTCATCTTCTTTCCAAAATTGAGATTTAATGGAAAATCATATAAATAGAAAAACGCCCGCAGATTTTCTCCTGCAGGCAGCGTGGTGTCAGCTATCCAAAGGCTTGTATTGTTATTCTTTAATTTTTCTTTAAAAAATATGATAAAAGGTTTGCCCACAGGAAATTCTTACTCAATCTCTTCTCCATCTATATATAGTTGAAATTTATCAGGATTATTGACAACGTCATAGTCCTTTCCGTATTCTATAGGCCTATATTCGGCTGTCATTACCGACTCTCCTTCTTCAATATCCTCTTTCCATAAATAAATGTACATATCAAGGCTCGTCGCATATCCATGGTCTGTTGAGAATTTTGTCGAATGAAAAGAATCATCCTTGTACATCTGCAATAGTTCTCTTGCAAACGCTTCTCTATCTTCAATATTTTCCCGGTTAGCGACCACAGTTATATTTTCATCACGATTTATGGAAAATGTTCCAACTACATCCGGTTCACCTTTCTTATGACCGGATTCAGATTTCATATAAATACTTTTTGCCGCAATTATCAAGATCACTGCTCCTGAGATCACTGCAATGATACTTCTCTTCATATTTCCATTCATTCCCTTCTAACTGTCCTACTGCATAATCTGTTACTTCTTTCAATACCGATTTGTCTCTTTTAAGTGTTACTTTCTTTCGTTCTTTCTGCACAGACAGATTAACATCTTCAAATCCTGCATTTTGCCTATATCTATTTTTAAGAATTATATATAGTTCTTTAGAACTATAATATCATGGTTTTGATTGCGAAAAAAGACATGTTTTACAAATGAATCCATAAAAAAAAGAAGAGCTTTATGCCCTTCAATTTTGCAGTTAATTCTATTAGCCTACAAAAGCTCTGACTGCATTTAAAATTCTTTTCTGTTCGTTCTTTGGTAATTTTTCTATCATTTCAGACAATTCATTGGTAACATCTGTGACAGAATGTGTCACGACATCAATCAGCAGTGCATCTGCCGATATATCAAGTGCATTGGCTATCGCTACAAAGGTATCAAATTTTGTTACTTTTAGTCCTCTCTCTATCACACTGACATGTGTTGTACTTAAATTTACCAGCGCTGCCAGTTCTTCCTGTGTAAGATTTTTTGCCTCTCTTGCAGCCTTGATTCGCTGACCAACCGCTTTTAAATCCATCGTAACACCTCCTTCAGAACGATAATTCGCTCTAAAATTAGTATACTGATGGATAATCAAAAGATACAGAATCTACAGAAGATGTGCTAGTTCTTTAGAACAAGTATTGATATTTTATATATCTTAACTTCCGGTTTTTTACGACTCTTTTTCTTGACCTCTTTATCTATTGTACTCTGATTTGTCATATGATTACCTCCGATAGCAGTCGTCCCCCCTTGTGATGATACCGTGTGCTTTTGCAGATGTGCGATACTCGTCTGTGGTGCTTAGCGGGACAAACTTTTCTTCGGTCAAATATTCAAGGGAGATTTCCCGTTTCCACCTTGCCACCAGCATACGGGCAGCGTCAAAGGACGCATGACGAATAACAATCCGGCAATAGGTATCATGCACTAAAATATCCGAATCCATATAGAAAGCACATATTGAACAACACTGCCAAAATCAGAGCTGACAGTATAAATGCCACTTTTCCTTTCCCCTTTGTATACCAGCAGATAAAAGCCAATAATGGAGAAACAGATGTAAATCCAAACCAAACCACCGCATAGCTTCTTGGAAAAAATCCTGCAATATAGTTTGAATACAAATAGTAACTTGCAACCATACCAACAAAGAATGCAAAAACATTAATGCTTTGCGTTCAGTAAAACCACATCTCTCTGCAATAGCTATGTTAGATTCAAAATAAAAATATTTTAGAAGAAACACTCTCCGGATCTCTTCTTTTTGTTTGTAAAGAAAAATACTGATCGATTTTCCAATCTCTTCATCATTCCTGCCCGGAGCATACCTTTCATCCGGCAGTACATCTGCAAGTTCATCCAATGCCATAACCATATTGGCTGATCGTTTTTGGGCTTTTAGTTTTCTAAATTTATCGATGGAAATATTTCTGACGATTGTGGAAATATAAGATTTAAAATTGCCTGGCCTTGCAGGTGGGATTCTGTTCCATACTCCTAAATAGGTGTCATTTACACACTCTTCCGAATCCTGGCGGTTATTCAGGACATTATAGGCAATTTTGTGACAGAGCTTTCCATATTCTATATCTGTTTTCTTAATTGCCTGTTGATTCCTTTCAAAGTAGAGTTCTATTATTTTTTTATCGTCTATGATGTTCACCTCCTCAAAAATGTTCTCAATTATAAAGTCGGCTTTTTTTGACGGACGTCTCAAAAAAATTATATTTTTTTGAGTCATAGCATAACAAAAAGAGAACAGCTCATTAGACATTCCCTTTTGTCAGCTGAAGTGTTCCCTTATGGTTATTCAAAATTATCAGTACTTGTAATCTTCTGGTTCAATACTCTATTTACTCTTTCAATGGGGAAGCTATCTTCCATATCAGTCACTTCAAACAAATTTAGCGGTAGCTCCCTTTCTCCAATCAGAGAAAGATATTCCTTAACAGCTCTGCGGTCGATCATGATTTTTCCATGCCCATCCCAATGACGATTACTCTCTTTCTTCTTCAACCCGGAAATCCAATATTCGTCGCCATTCTCAATATCTATATAATTGGAATAATTGCCATTATATTTTTGAAAAGCATGGTTATTAAAATAGATTGTTTTCTTACTCTTTGAAGTTTTCACATATCCGATCCATGCCGGACCATCATCTGAATATCCCGTTTTAAGTTCAATGTACATTAAATCATGAATCATTTTTAACATCTCCACCTAAAGGAACAGTTTTAGCCATTCTCATTTTTTACTGCTGCTTAATAAGCTCCCGGATTCCACAGATAAACGATAAAACAATTACTATAATGTAACCACTCCGGTTTACAACCGTATTCTCAGCCCAGTTGCTTACTGCGATCACAGTCCATAAAGCTCCCTGTACAACCATCAGCATTCCATTTGTTTTTGGATTACTTTGCTTTGTAACCAATAAGAAAATGTAAACTGCTAAAATAATGAGTGATATAATGATTGTTAATGTTGACATAGGCTTGTTCTCCTTTGCTGTCCTGTTTTTTATTATTTCTGAGTCAGAATACCATTTTCTTCCAGTGCTTCTGTAAATACGAAATATATTTGTGTTACTGCGGGTTTATAGTAATGAAGCATATGGCAGATATCGCAATGCATTCTTTATTTTGCAATATACAAAACACCTAGCGTACCAGGTCCGCAATGACTTGATACAACACCGCCAGCCCTGGTTTCCAGTATCTCATCAAAAATGTCAAGTTCTTTCAGATAAGCCCTCACTTTTTCTACAGTTTCCTGTTCACAGCCAGAATGTGTTATAAATACGCGTTCAGGTCTCGCTTTTTTTAAATCTTTTTCCATATCTTTTACATAGTTCATGACAACAGAAGCAATTTTTCCACGGTATTTCTTAGATGCATTCATTGCACCATCTTCCACTACAATCCTGGGATGCAGTTTTAAAACACCTCCGGCCATAGCCGCTACTGCATTGCAGCGTCCGCCACGGTATAAATAAGTAAGGGTATCTACCACAAAGCTTGCTCTCACATTTGGTTTTAACTTCTCTATCTCAGAAACAATCTGGGAAGCTGTCCGGTTATTCTTTGCCATAATTGCAGCTTCTACTACAAGAAGGCCGATACCGGTAGAAAGGTTTGCAGAATCGATTACTTTTATTCGGTCAGAAGCCCCCAGTTCTTCAGCAGCAAGGCGCATCACATTTCCAGAAGTGGACATACCTGCTGAAATAGAAAAGCAGACAATTTCCCTTCCAGCCTCTGCATAGGGGCGAAAAAGCTCCATGGCATCTGCCAGGGCAGGTGCAGAAGTTTTAGGTGTTGTCTTGTTTGCATCAGACCAGGCATAGATCTGATCCGGAGTAATGTTTTTTCCATCTTCATATTCTTTATCACCCAGAAGAATATGAAGCGGAAGAATGTCAATCTCATATTTTCGCAATAATTCCTGTGAAAGGTCGCAGGTACTGTCTGAAATAATTTTTACCATATATTCACACCCTTTTCCCGAACAAAGTCTGGGATATCTTCGGCTAAGGCAGGATAAAAGTTTCACTCTTACGCATAAATCCCGCCAGCTATTTCACTACTAATCAATATATTGTACCAAAAAACAATCGCAATTTCTATTCATTTACTATAAATTACATTCTTTCCCAAAACGGAAACAAGAGTGGGTATTGTTTTTGAATAAAAAAATCGCATTACCTACAACGAACTTTGCAGAAAATACAGCAAGGCGAATTGTTTAATTATATGACGGAGCGAGGGCTCAAAGGTTTTCAGAGTGGCAAATACGGAAGTACCGCATTGCATTTGACTTCCCTACAATATCAAATTAAGCAAGAAGTTTTCCATTATATGGTACAATTTACAAAAATACCAATTTATTATGATTAATACGCTGGAAGAAGGCCTCCATTGCCTGTCATGCAGACAATGGAGCAAGCCTTAGGGGAATAAAATACTTTTATTTACAAGAATAAAGTATATACTTTTCTTTTAAATAAGTACATGGATAAAATTACATAAAACATGCACAAAATACAATAGTTAGTCAAATGAATACCAGAGATTGATACAAATTAATTTTGCAAGAATACCTTATTCAAATAATTTTTTTGCCTTCTCCAGATTCATTTTTCCATTCACTTTCAAATAAATTTTTGTAATTTTAAGCGGCTCACCCATCTCACTGCAAAGCTCCTGCGCCTGTGATAAAGGAATATAGATATCTTCATTTTTCGTTACGGCAGTTACTTTACATGGAAGATAAACAGTTTGCTGTTCATTTTCTTCGTGCCCAGTCAAGGATACCAGATGATCTGCCGCGCCAGAAAGCTCTTTTGTATTTCCAGCAAGTGCATAAGAAATGGTTAGATTTTCTCCCATTTGCAGGAATTTTTCCTGTTGTTTTTTTGAAATGGAATGATTATTTGAGTCTTTCATGTTTTGCAATGCTTTACTTCCAAGCAACAACACCGGTGTATTTCCTAAATCATTCTGCTCTGGATTTTCTCCAAACGCATTCAGATCTATTCCTAAAAAGGTGGCTGTTTCCGTATAATCTTCAATCTTGATGGTTACTGGAATTTCCACAACGGGCCATATCTCTTTTATCCCTTCTATTTTTTTTGCCTTTTTCAAAAAATCATCATCATAAGTAAAGTCTCCAAGGGAAACCAGTGCCGAGTATTGTTTTTTCCCATCCTGTATTCCTGCCAAAAGCTTTATAGAGAAAAATAATGTCAATATCAGAAGAAAACCTACAAAACAGGTAAAACTGTCTATTCTATTCTTTTTCAATGGGCATCCACCTTTCTGGTTTCTTCCAGAAGTATGTTTTTCTTATGCAGCTTGCCCAAAAGAAGTAGAATTACAGAAACAAGCAGTACTGCAATAACTGCAATAACGGAATACCACCAGCTGTTTGTTTCTTCCTGGTCATCCTCTATTTTTAAAGACTGGATTTTAGCTTCTTTAATCTCAGACTCAAACTCTGTACTTTCCTCATAGGAATTGCCGGCTGCATCCTCATAAGTAAGAATCAGTTTTCCGGTAATCCTGCCAGGAAAAGAACCGTCATCTTCTTCTGATTTTCCTTTTACATACACACGGAGACTTCCCTGTACTGCGGTTCCAGCTTCTAATGTTCCTAAAAAAGCGGACTCTTTTGGGTTCAATCCGTCTGCTTCCAGCCGGACACTTGCATTATATATCTTATCCCTTCCAAGATTCATTGCTTTCACCGGAATTTCTACCGTATCCATGGTATATAAAACGGAAGGAATATCAGAAGCTTCCAGTTTTGCACGCGCCGGCTGAGTGATCTGAAAGGACAGCGTTTCTGTACCTGTCGCTCCCGTCGCTTTTGAATCTTCGTAATCCAGAGAAAAAGAAACGGTTGCCTGACCTGGAGTACAGTCCTCTGCTATAGTGACCTTTTGCTTCAGGGTAATTGCTTCTCCTGGAGTCAGTCTCTGAACATAAAAAGAGTTTCTCTCAAATTCAATTCCCTTTGTATCCGCAGAAATAGAAATCTTTAAACCAAATACATTCTGGCTACGGCTTTTATTCCGGAATGTCAGTGACATTTCTGTGACAGAGCCTGCTTTTAGATTTTGTCCGGAAAGATTGTTATCCTCTAAAAGAACCTGCGGTTTATGTAGTATTTTCTCACCAGACGAGCTGGCAGAAGAACCGCCTCCACTATACTCTCCAGCAGAATAATCCCCACTATCTATAACAGGATCTGTGATCTGTGTTCCATTATCTGTATCAATATTTCCATTTTCTATTATGACATGGATTGTCTTCTTTTCGTCCTCAGCAGAATCGTCTCCTGATATAAATCCATCCAGGTCAGAATTTTGATTTTCCGAATCCGTTTTTTCAGGAGTCTGTTCCTCAGTTTCCGGAATCTTCTCATCTGTAGGATTATTTTTTTCCTCTTCAAAAGGCAATGTACTGTCTGCATCACTATAAGAAGCTGACTGATCTGCTTCCAGAACAGACTCTCCCACAAAAGCAGCTTCCATATTCCCTGCATCTTCTGCAAAAACAGATGTCGGCAGAAGCATCATGAAACTTAATATTGCGAATGTGGTTTTCACAAATTTTTTTCCCATTTTCAGGCTGTCCTTTCTCTTAAAACTCCGCCATCCATCTCATATACGTGATCACATAAAATCCGGATATCCTCATCATTATGGCTTGCCAATAAAATGGTTTTTCCAGCTGCCTTTAAATCAAGCAAAAGTTCCCTGATCTCTGCCACGCCGTGTTTATCCAGACCGTTAAATGGTTCATCCAGAATCAGGAAGCGAGGATCTTCCATAATGGCCTGTGCAATCCCAAGGCGTTGCCGCATTCCAAGAGAGTACTTTCCAACCGGCTTTTTCATATCCGGATCCAGTCCTACTTTTTTTAGGATCAGGCGGATATCTGCCTTTGAAATCATTCTTTTCATATCTGCCAGTATTTCCAGGTTCTTTACACCGGTATACTGGGTAAGAAATCCAGGCGTCTCAATGATGACACCAAGGCTTTCTGGAAAATCTACATCACGACCAATTTCTTTTCCGAAAACACGGATGGTGCCTGTGGTAACAGGAAGGAATCCGCAGATACATTTCATAAGTACTGTTTTGCCAGAGCCATTATTTCCTACAACGCCGTAAACCTGTCCCACCTTTAAGGTAAGATTTACTTCTTTTAATACCAGATCTTCCCCGAACCTTTTGGTTACGTGTTCTATTTTCACACAGGTATTTTGAAATTCAGATTTCTTCCACTTTTCCATTTAAAACACCTCCAAAAATTCCCATTAACACCAATAAAAATAATAGCAGAAATAACCACAATCCCGCTTTATCCGTTCCCCAGTTTCCATCTGCCAGAATCCATTCCACTGGGTAAAACCAGATCTGGTCTTTGAAATAGCGGTCATGAAGTATAATTCCAAAATAATAGCTGACAAAAGGAATCCCATATGCCATATAAGCTGAATTCCATAAGGTACCACAGATTCCACCAAAAGTGCTTAGAATACTTCCGATCAGTCCCATCCTAAGAGCTTTCATAAGCAGCTCCAGAAACTGTTCCTTTGGAAAGCTGCCTTTTATTTCCATAGGATAAAATATAACAAAATTAACAAGAAGTATGGTGCTTATAGCAAATATCCAGACTAAAAATCCAGATGTCATAACAGAAAAGACTTTTCCTTCCACATATAGCCTGCGGTTTGTCCTGGGAAATGCAGCTTTTAAAAATCCACTTTTATACTCCTGTAAAAAAGAATCACTCCACGGCAGTACCGCAGCTACAGGGATGGCAAAAGATACCATCTGACTTTTCAATGAACCATCCAGCAGGCTGATAAAAGTTCCACATGTTAATGCTTTTTTCAAACTTGGATAAGTCTGACCTGCTGCGATAGAAAAGCAGGCAATCAGCCATGCCGCCAGGAAACTCCTGCCAAGAAGCATACGTTTTGTTTCTACCCGCATAGATATTTCCCCTTCTGATTATGTTTTTTCTCCCAGAAATTCAAAGGGATATTTTTTCATCCTGCGAAGTGCCAGAACCATAAGAACAAATAAAATACCTGCGAAGAACATACAGGACTGCCAGATGGTCGGAAGTAATGGATCATAGCCAAAGTTATGTTTTCCATATACAGCCTGGTTCAAAGGACTGATCCAGCAGATCAGTACATTCACCTGATACATTTCATATTTTTCCTTATGCAAAATTGCGGCTACCACACTGGGTTCCAGTAAAAATCCAAATACACTATAAAGTAGTCCAAACACCATGCCTTTTGTTTTTCCTTTATAAAGATTTCCAACAAGGATCACAAAACCAAGTGTCAGGGAATAGCAGAATAACAGGAGAAAAACCTGCAGCATACAGCCATACGGAGAGATACTCTCCATGACTCTTACTGTAGAGGGGACCTGCAAGTTTTTCCCCAGTTCAGAATATCCGAGCATGGCAGCAGTCTCGCTCCACAGGTTGCCCGGATAACTGTCCTTCATACACAGTACAGATGTAAATAGCAGCATCAATACTGTATAAAGAGCAGTCACAAGAATAATATAAATAAACTGTCCCAAAAGCCATTTTTTCTTTGTTGTTCGAATTAACTGATATGGAGTAACTGGTGTCATCTTTGGCAGGTCTGAGAACAGCAGAAGCAACAGAAGAGAACTGAGCAGTACTGCTGTTCCATCCCCAAAGGTCCAAAGAAATGGCTCTACGGCCTGTACCGGTGTATCATAGTTTTCCATGACAACCATGATTCTTCCAGTGAGAAGAAAGCTAAGTACAAATTCCAGAAGGAAGGTAAAAATGACTTTTGGATTTCGAAAATAGCCAAAGAAATTGTAATGTACAATTCCAAGTACCTGCTTCATATCAGTAGCCCAGATCCCTGTCTATAATACTGCCATCCACGGCGTTAATGGTAAGGAAGCTCCAGTTTGGATAGTCTGTGATGTCCGAGTAACTATTCCCATCATAGTCACCTTCCACTTTTCTGCTTCCAAAGAAATCCCAAACGGGAACCAGAAGACCTGTATGCGGATCTGTGGATGGTTCATAAATTCTTGCATAGCCCAGAACAATCCGGTCAACATCATAAACTCTTGATTTTTCATATTCCATATTATCTGCATTGGTCACTACCATCATTTTTTCATATGTTTTCATAATCTCAGAAAATGGAAGAAGGTTTAAATTTTCTGTTTTTGTCTCTCCTATGGTATAAGGGTTTGAATAATACATGCTTTCAATTCCATCTTTATCGACAAAGAAATAAAGACTTTCATAAGACCAGGTTTCCATAGTGCTGTCCATATCTTCCAAAGCACCGCCATCTGCCATTGTCCGAGTAATCGGAACACCGTTTATAGTACGTGTGTAATAAATCGCATATCCGCTTCCAAGATTACTTAAACTATTATCCTTTTCAAGATTATTGCACAATGCATAACTCCAGTCTGAAAACTGCAGATCTGTAATCCCCATTTTATCTACTTTTTCCTGTACCATTTTTTTTGCTTCATCTAATGAAATCCCAATGGACTCCTCAGTAGGTTTTTCCCCTTCACTGGAAGAAGTATAATCAGACCAGGTCGTGTCCACAGGCAGCTTTTCCCCGCCAGATTTTGCCAATTTTCTGATTTTGACAGATAAGGTATCGGATCCGTAGGAAGATGTCATGTAAAAATATTCTGATCCATCCGGCATCTGTGCAACACCGGAGAATTCATTTTCCGCAGTACCATTTTCTGTCTCCTGGGAGCCTGCAACAGGTCTTCCTTCTGCCAGGGTCTTCGTCTCCGGGGCTGATTGATACTGCTCTTCCCAGTATTCAATATCATCATAAATATTATAGTAAAGGTTACCATCTTCATCCGTACCCCAATTATAGGGATCCAGATTTCCGTTTGCTACATCTTCTTTTAGTTCATCCAACGTTTTTTTGATTTCATCCTTTGTCTGGGTATAATAGCTATCCGATGTATACAGCTTTGCCTCTGAGAAAAAGGCATCTGTAATACGGTCAAGAAGATCCTGTGTAACTTCTGCAGGCGTGACAGAAATTGCGGATATCTTTTCTACATCCGGTATTTCTACAGTGGCATCCGTGTTCACTACAAGTTTTGCACTGTCATCTGTAGTCTGACTTTTATAGGTTTCCGGAGCATTGAGCAGGTCTCGAATAGTTGTTCTTACCGCTGTGTTCTTATCCTTTGTATTTTCAGAAGAGTCCTCCTTCACCATATCTACGCCTTCAGTTTCTGTATAAGCATTTTCTACCTTGCTCCCTTTTGGTTTTACAAGGGAAGATTCCGGGGTCTGGGCACATCCTGTGAGCATTCCTATACAAAGTGTTAATCCTACAATTTTATTTATGTTTTTTCTCATGTTGAATAAATTCTCCTTCCTGTTTATGTCCACAAGTATAGCATCTTTCATTACACCAAATCTTCCGCAAGTTGTAACTGTTCTGTAAATTCAAATTATTTACCATAAAACAGATATGATCGTTCCTTTTCCCAGATGACTTGTAATTTCCAGCTGGAATCCATGTATATCTGCAATTTTCTGGCATAGCGCAAGACCAAGCCCAACACTTCCCTTTACTCTGGAACGAGATTTATCGACCATATAAAAAGCTTCTGTTACTCTTTTCAGATCCTCCTTTGGAATTCCCTTCCCATAATCCTGAACAGATAAATGATTTTGGGTTGCCTCCAGTACGATTTTTGAATTCTCATCGGAAGCCTTGACTGCATTATCAATAAAATTTGTCACTGCACTCATCATAAGGTCCGGATCAAAAGTTTTTCTAAGCTCCTCTGGATTACAATGTATTTCAAGACAAATTTTTTTCTCCTGAAGCCTGTAAGTAACAAGTTTTTTTACATCTTCCAGAAATTGATTCATCTGAACTTCCACTGGAACAAATTCTGCTTCACCTGTTTCATATAATCCGGTAAGTTCCAGCATTTTCACTGAAAGCCTGGAAAGCCTTCGGCATTCATTTCTAATATAATCAAGCGCTATCTCCTGCCTCTTGGGAGATAGGCGTACCGTTAGAAGTGTATCTGCATATCCTATGATTGCAGTCATTGGGGTCTTTAATTCATGGGCCAAACTTCCAAGCAGCTGTCTCTGTGCCTGGTTTACGGAAGAAAGCTTTTCAATCTGCTCCCTTACTTTACCTGTCATAAGATTAAAGCTTTTCCCAACCTGTGCCAGTTCCGTTTTTCCCTCTGCTGGCACTTTTATCTCATAATTTCCATTTGCCACAGAAACAGCCGCTTCTTTTAGTCTTGTGAGCGGTTCCATAATTTTCCGCAAAGTCAAAAACAGGAAAAAGCCAACAAACAGAACCAGAAACAGGGTAAACCCTCCTGCCTGATAAAACAGTGTCTGACTCTGTTTTTGTACACTGGTAATATCTTTGTAGGTGACAATCTGATAGTTCATGTCTGTAGAACTGTAGCTGGAAAAATAAAAGAGCAAAATTACGTTGCCATTTGTTTTGCTGATCAGTGGTTTATCACAATAGCTGTCATTTTCGAATCCATCGTGTTTGTTTTTTGTTAGGTTTCTGATATTTTGCAGATCAAACTCATATTTTGTCCCATTATATTGTTCTTTTCCATCCTGATATAAAACGGCGCTGTCGTGGAATACCTGACGAAAAGCATAAATAATCATTTTTTCCCGGATTTTATCATCAGAGTCCTGTGTTTTACTTTTAATCCGCATTAGCATGTTTTCAAACTTAGAAATATTTGTTTGAAACCTGCTATTTTCATAACTGTTGATATTCTGTATGCTCTGATTTTTCCACCTGTAAGTTGTATAGAAAAAAATTCCAGATGACAGCAGAAGCACCATGCAGATTACCTGTAAAAAAATTTTTGTAAATAGCTTCATAAATCCACCTCAAGTCGATAACCAATTCTGGGAATGGTTTTGATTTTATCCTGCCAGCTTAGTTTTTTTCTGATGCGTCCAACGTGTGCATCCACAGTTCTTGTTTCTCCGCAGAATTCCTCATTCCACAGTTCCTGCAAGATCTGGCTTCTGGTAAGTGCTTTATTTGGATTTTTTACGAACACCATAAGGCAGTTATATTCCATAGGTTTTAAATATATTTCTTCTCCATTTTTCGTAACTATGTGACTTACGGTATCAATTATGACATCGTCTATCTGAATCTGTTTCGGTGCCGTTCCATAACGATCTAATACTTTTTCCAAACGCACCATTACCTCCAGCATTTCAAAAGGTTTTACTATGTAATCCTCGGCTCCGTCTTTTAACCCTTTTACTTTACTTGTAACATCAGCCTTTGCCGTAAGAAATATAACCGGAATACCAAACTTTTTTAATTCCGGCAACAGGGTATAACCATCCTTTCCCGGAAGCATAATATCCACAAGTGCGCACTGAAATTCATGGTCCTGTGCGACTCCTTCACTTGCATCATTTCCATCCAGATAACCTACTGTTTCATAGCCGGCAGCTTCCAGATTCATACAAAGCAGATCATTGATTGCCATTTCATCTTCTATCACCAGTATTCTTGCTTTCATAATAATGTTCCTTTCATTTTACACAAACCCGATTATTTCTTTATTGTGCGTGATTTTTACTATTACAATTATACACTAATTTCAGTACTGCGAACGTAACCGATTTGTAAAGAAAAAGAAATCAAGAACGATCCATCTGGAAGTCGTTTTGATTCCTCAAATCCCACTACATTTTTGATTTCATTTTGTTAATTGTGTTTATATGAGTCACACCCTCCCTCTCTTAGAACTGTCTATTTCCCGACAGACAATCATGAGAAAATCTCACCACAATAAATGAAAACTGGATACTAGCTATACGTTATGTAGTGGTATACTTA
>NZ_CAXUBQ010000018.1:0-101388 GCF_964249465.1 Ruminococcus sp. Marseille-P328
CTGTTGATGGAAGCATTATACTACATTGGGACATTTTCCTTTATGGTATATTAGGACATTATCATAAATGGTTCATAGACGTGAGCAGGAAATGAAAGTTTTTGTTGTGTTTTTCGGGAAAACTTGTTATATTAAAAATAATGGCTTTATTATGCTGAGCCAGAGATGGACGATCTGTGATGTTGTATTCGGGTCTCTGAATCTAAAAATGTATTTGAAAAATGATTTTTCAAACAGATTCTGGAACAGAGCTGACGCGACAGATCGCATTTGACTTATAATGGAGATAAATGTGAAGAAACAAAACAAACACGTGATTGCAATTGTGCAGGATGGAAGTATCGCACAGGAACTGGAGCTTGTGCCGGGAGATATACTGCTCACTGTAAACGGTCAGCCTGTGGAAGATATATTTGACTACAGATATCTGATAAATGAAGAATTCGTTGTTCTGGAAGTGGAAAAGGCAAACGGAGAGATCTGGGAGCTGGAGGTGGAGAAGGAATATGAAGAAGACCTTGGGATTACCTTTGAGAAGGATCTGATGGATGATTATCGTTCCTGTTCCAATCACTGCATTTTCTGTTTTATTGACCAGATGCCGCCTGGAATGAGAGATACTCTTTATTTTAAAGATGATGATTCCAGATTGTCCTTCATACAGGGAAATTATGTGACCCTGACCAATATGAGTGATCATGATATAGACCGGATCATCCGGTACCATCTGGAGCCCATTAATATTTCCATCCAGACCATGAATCCGGAACTGAGATGTAAAATGCTCCATAACCGCTTCGCCGGGGATGCATTGAAGAAGCTTCAGAAACTGTATGATGCAGGAATCACTATGAATGGGCAGATTGTTTTGTGCAAAGGAGTTAATGACGGTAAGGAACTGGATGACAGTATTCGCAAGATGTCTGCCTACGCACCAGTACTTCAGAGCGTTTCAGTAGTTCCGGTTGGTCTGACTAAGTTTCGTGAGGGGTTGTATCCGATGGAACAGTTTCAGAAGGAAGATGCATTAGAAGTTCTGGAGATTATTCATTCCTGGCAGAAGAAAATGATGGACCAGTATGGCATTCATTTTATCCATGCTTCAGATGAATGGTACATTCTGGCAGGGAAGGATCTGCCCATGGAAGAGTCCTATGATGGCTATCTTCAGCTGGAAAACGGTGTGGGAATGCTTCGGCTCCTTGGCGAAGAAGTGAAAGAAGCTGTTGCAGGCAGGGCAGGAGATGACCGAAGGATAAAGGCTGTCAGTGCTACAGGAGCTTTGGCGGCACCATTTATTAAGAAATATATGGAGATGATCCATGAGAAATTTCCAAATGTAGACGTGGATGTGATCTCCATAAGAAACGAATTTTTCGGAGAAACGATTACGGTGTCTGGTTTGATCACGGGACAGGATCTGATCAGACAATTAAGCGGCAGAGATCTTGGAGAGAAGCTTTTGCTTCCCTGCAACATGCTGAAAAATGAAGAAGATATTTTTCTGGATGATATCTCTGTGGAAGAGCTTTCCAGGAAACTGAACGTAGAAATTGTAATTGTGGATGAAGGTGGTTCAGACCTTGTGTCTGCAGTCCTTGATCCGATTGAACATAAGAAACAGAAAAGGAGACAAATGTATGAGCAAACCGGTAGTAGCAATTGTGGGCAGGCCTAATGTAGGAAAATCCACATTGTTTAATGTACTGGCAGGGGATAAGATTTCCATTGTTAAAGATACGCCAGGTGTAACCAGAGACAGAATTTATGCAGATGTATCATGGCTGGATAATGATTTTACTATTATTGACACAGGTGGTATTGAACCGGATAGTGGCGATGTGATTCTTTCTCAGATGAGGGAGCAGGCTCAGATCGCTATTGATACTGCAGATGTCATTATCTTTATTACAGATGTACATCAGGGACTTGTGGATTCTGATGCGAAAGTTGCAGATATGCTTCGCCGCAGCGGCAAACCAGTGGTACTTGCAGTGAATAAAGTGGACAGCATTCAGAAATATATGATGGATGTTTATGAATTTTATAATCTGGGAATCGGCGAGCCATTTGCCATTTCTGCAGCTAACCGTCAGGGACTTGGAGATATGCTTGATGAGGTCGTAAAACATTTCCCGGAGGATACGAGAGAGGATGAGGATTCTGATATTCCGAAGATTGCTATTGTAGGTAAACCTAATGTTGGTAAGTCCTCTCTGATCAATAAGCTGCTGGGGGAAGACCGTGTAATCGTTTCGGATGTTGCCGGAACCACTCGTGATGCAGTTGATACGAAGGTTACCTGGAACGAAAAAGATTATATTTTTATCGATACAGCCGGACTTCGCCGGAAAGCAAAAGTAAAAGAAGAAATTGAGCGCTTCAGTGTGATCCGTACTGTAACAGCTGTAGAACGTGCAGATGTTGTAGTTGTAATGATTGACGCATCGGAAGGCGTTACAGAGCAGGATGCAAAAATTGCCGGAATTGCCCATGAGAAAGGCAAGGGTGTGATCATTGCAGTGAATAAATGGGATGCTATTGAAAAAAATGACAAGACCATTTACAAACATACCAACCGTATTCGGGAGGTTCTTTCCTTTATGCCTTATGCAGAAATCGTATTTATTTCTGCCAGAACAGGACTTCGGATTTCCAGAATGTTTGAGACACTGGATGCGGTAATTGAGAATCAGACTATGCGTATCCAGACTGGTGTGCTTAATGAGATCCTTGCAGAAGCAGTTGCCATGCAGCAGCCGCCGTCTGACAGGGGCCGCCGCCTGAAAATTTTCTATATGACACAGGTTGCGGTAAAACCGCCTACATTCGTAATCTTTGTCAATGACAAAGAACTTATGCATTTTTCCTATACCAGATATCTGGAAAATAAAATCCGGGATGCCTTTGACTTTGGCGGTACACCGCTGAAATTTATTGTAAGAGAGCGCGGAGAGAAGGAATAAAGATGGAACGTATTATTTGTCTGGCTATTGGATATTTGTTTGGAATGTTTCAGACGTCATACATTATTGGAAAAATCCATCACATGGATATCCGTCAATATGGAAGCGGCAATGCAGGAACTACCAATGCCCTTCGTACCCTTGGGAAAAAAGCGGGGGCAATGACTCTTATTGGCGATATGCTGAAATGTGTGATTGCCATTCTGATCGTGGATGCAGTATTTGAGAATCGGTATCAGGAAATTCTTCCATTGCTTGGCATGTACACGGCAGCAGGCTGTGTGCTTGGACATAATTTTCCATTTTATCTTGGATTCAGGGGCGGCAAGGGAATTGCAGCTTCTGCGGGAATGCTGCTGGCAATGGACTGGAGAGTATTTCTGATCTGCGCAGTGATCTTTATTGGGCTGGTAGCCATTACCCGCTATGTGTCATTGGGGTCAATGGCGGCATATGCAGGTGCGCTGGTTTGCTTCATTGGGTTTGGCGCTATAGGAAGTTATGGCATGGATTTCCCCCATACACTTGAGATGGATGTGATCATGGGACTTATGACAGCACTTGCAATTTACAGACACAGGGCGAATATTTACCGCCTTTTAAATGGAACTGAGAATAAGCTTGGTGCAGCGAAAACTGCAGCCAAATAAGATGAGGTGATAAAATGGCAAAAATCAGCGTAATGGGAACCGGAAGCTGGGGAACAGCACTTGCAATACTGCTTCACAACAATGGTCATCAGGTTATGTTGTGGTCTGCACATCCGGAAAAGGCAGCCAGTCTGAATCAGACCCGGGAGGATCCGAAAAAGCTTCCCGGAATTACAATTCCAGATGGAATTGTGATAACCGGTGATGAAAAGACAGCTTTGGATTCACCAGATATAGTTGTGTTTGCCTCACCATCCGCTTATATGCGTGCTATCAGCAAACGGCTTTCCCCATTGATTCGAAGGGGGCAGATTATTGTAAATGTGGCGAAAGGTGTAGAAGAAAATACACTTATGCCTGTGTGTGATATTATTAAAGAAGAGATTCCCCAGGCAGATGTTTGTGTGCTTTCAGGTCCAAGCCATGCGGAAGAAGTAAGCCGCGGACTCCCTACTACGTGTGTAGTCAGTGCCCGCAAAAAAGAGACCGCTGAATATCTCCAGGGCCTTTTTATGAGCCCTGTTTTCCGGGTGTATACGACACCGGATATGCTGGGGGTAGAGCTTGGCGGTGCCCTTAAGAATGTAATCGCCCTGGCAGCAGGGACTGCTGATGGCTTAGGGTATGGAGACAATACAAAGGCTGCTTTGATCACAAGGGGAATCGCAGAGATGGCGCGGCTTGGTGCCAAGATGGGCGCTAAACTGGAGACTTTTGCCGGCCTTTCCGGAATTGGTGATCTGATCGTTACCTGTGCCAGTGTGCACAGCCGAAACAGACGCGCCGGCTATCTGATGGGAAAGGGATACACCATGCAGCAGGCTATGGATGAAGTACAGATGGTTGTGGAGGGCGTTTATTCCGCAAAGGCAGCCAAAGCGCTGGCTGAAAAATATGATGTGGAAATGCCGATCATTATGGAAGTAAATAAGCTTCTGTTTGAAAACAAGCCTGCATCTGAAGCTGTGAAAGATCTGATGCAGAGAGAAAAACAGGGGGAAATTTCCTGGGAACTGTAAATGCTATTTCCCGGGAACTGTGAATGCTATATTCAGCAAATAAGCTGCTGCGAAATATAAAATACAGAAAATATAACTGAAAGAATAGAAACGTAAAAAACTGCCAGAGCAGTGAGCAAAAAAACAAAAGAGTATGCTCACTGTCCTGGCAGTTAATAATTTACAAAGGATGAAAAGATTAAAAAATAACATCCTTCAGATCATCCGGCACATGGGATGTATGGAGATCTTCGTTTAAAGTATCCATGATCGCCATATCTTCATCCTCAATGTTGAAATCAAAAATATTGGCGTTGGAAGCAATGCGGTCTGGATTGACGGATTTCGGAATTACAGAAATACCCTTCTGGATTGCCCAGCGAAGACCGACCTGAGCAGGGGTATGTGCATACTTGGTCCCGAGAACGCACATTACATCATTGTCAAGGTAAGCACCTCTGGCAAGCGGCGCATAAGCCTGAACCTGAATTCCTTCCGACTGGCAATATTCAATCAGTTCTTTCGGATAGCAAAGCGGATGACATTCAATCTGGTTGACGGCAGGTACAATACCGGAAATTTTCTTAAGCTCTTCCAGATGATGGATCTGGAAATTGCTGACGCCGATGGAAAGTACACGGCCAGTTTCAAGAAGTTTGACCATCTCCAGCCAAGTTCCAGTGTAACAGCCTGGCACCGGCCAGTGAATCAGATAAAGATCCAGGTAATCCAGCTTCAACCGCTCCATGCTTCTATAAAAAGCACCATCTACATCTCCAAGGCGCTGCGCATTGTTCCAGATCTTGCTGGTGATAAAAAGTTCCTTACGGGGGATACCGCATTTGGCGATTGCCTTGCCTACGCTTTCTTCATTTTTGTATGCGGAAGCAGTGTCGATAAGACGATAACCTGCGTCCACTGCGGCTGTAATGGCTGTCTCTGCTTCGTTATCTGCTGTTTTATATACACCAAGCCCTAAAAGGGGCATTTCTCTGTCGGTATTCAGGAATACGGTTTCTCTCAAAGCTAATTCCTCCTCATTAAACAATAAATGCTGCTGCTCATGAAGTGATCAGCAACCAATAAATTTCATTCATTATAGCATATAATTACAAAACATTCACCTGTTTTTTACTTAAATACGCATTCGTTAATCTTTAGACAAACTTTAGAAAAAACTGGTAAAATTGTACAGAAATTAAAACATATATTTGTGTGGTAAAGCGTTGAAATTTGGTGAAATTTTATAATTATCTCCTTGCGTAATAATGAGAAAGGTTGTATAATAAAAGAAAAATTTGATAAATTTATGTCATAACTCTGCGATTTTTAGGTGGAAGAAAGAAAATGTGTTATGCATGAAGGTAAGAGGTATGCGGAATCTCATTATATTAAAAGGGAATAGAATATCTTTATATCCATTCTTACATGTTTTCTCACGTTGCCGGCGTGAGTTTTTTTCGTGCCTGGAAGAGAAACGATGTTATGATTTGTCTGCCACATTCAAGGCGGAAAGGAGTATTTACTATGCATTTGATCAAAGATGAAAACGGCAATCTGATCCAGCATGGTCATGAGCATACTCACCAGCATACCCATGCAGACGGAGTGAGCCATACACATGCGCATACCCATGACGGATCAGAAGGTCATGACCATACACATAATGAGGGACAGAATTGCAGTACAGACTGCGGCGGCTGTCAGGGAGGGGACTGCAAGAATGAGACAGTAGCTCTTCTTACCTATATGCTGCAGCACAATGAGCACCATGCAGCAGAACTTGATCAGATGGCGGATAATCTTGCCAAGATGGGTATGGATGCCGCTGCGAAGACCATTAAGGAAAGCGTATCTGATTTCCAGAAAGGCAACATGCGCCTTGGCCTTGCCCTGACTCTTGTAAAAGAGGAAACGAAATAAGGAGGCATTATTATGTGTTTAGCAACTGTATATAAAGAAAATGACGATTCTGTAATCTTCAAGAACGTCAGCCGTATTAATGTAGATGGAAACAAACTTGTTCTCCGTGATATTATGGGCGATGAAAGAGTAGTAGAGGGAACCATCCTTATGGTAGACCTTGCGAACAGTATCGTTAAAGTAAAATGTGACTGACATGGATTTCCTGATTACGGTTCAGTGGAAATGTTTTACAAGGTGCGTTTGTGAACAAAATGCACAGTAACGTTTTCTACTGATGAAGAAAGATAAAAGCGGATTGCTTCAGCAACCCGTGACGCTTATCAGGTCTTGAGGCGTTATGCCTTTAGAATAAAAATTACTTAATACGTGGAGGTATGTAATTATGAAATTGTCAGAAGCAATGAGAGAAAGAATGCTTCTGTCTTTCGAGCTATTTCCGCCGAAGACAGAAAAGGGGATGGATAACCTTCCTGGGACGATCGATCATCTGATGAAATACAAACCTGCGTACATTTCCTGTACATACGGTGCAGGCGGCGGAAACGTTGGTGCTAACAGAGAAGTATGCCAGATGATCAAGAAAGCCGGAACAACACCGGTTACCCATTTCACAGTAATCAAGAACACGAAAGAGGGAATCAAAGAGCAGCTGGATCAGTACCTTGCAGAAGGTGTAGATCATATGCTTGCACTTCGTGGAGATATTCCGCTTGGTGAGACAACAACCTGCGGTGATTTCAACTACGCAACAGATCTTGTTAAATTTGTCCGTGACGAATTTGGTGACAAATTTGAAATCGCAGTTGCAGGATCCCCGGAGGGGCACATTGCATGCCGCAGCCTTGATGCTGATATTGCAGTTCTGAGACAGAAACAGGACAATGGTGCCGATTATATCATGACTCAGCTTTGCTGGGATATGGAGCAGTTTAAATACTGGCTGGATTCAATCCGTGAGGCTGGTGTTACAATGCCTGTAGACGTAGGAGTTATGCCAATCCTTGACATGTCCGCTACAATTAATATGGCACTTTCCCGTAACGGTTGTGTAATGGACCGTGAGCTTTGCAGACTCATCTCCAGAAACTGGCTGTTCCCGAATCCATTTGCAGCAAAAGATGCTGATGGCAAGCCGTTTGATATGTTCTATGATGATAAGATCAAGAGATTCAAAGAAGAGGGAATCGAGTACACGATCAGACAGATCGACGAGTACCGCGCTCTCGGCGTAGATGGCATCCATCTGTATGCTTTGAATAAATGGAAAGATGTATCCGAGATCATTGACAGATCCGGACTTTGTACTTTAATCTAATCGATTTTTACTTAAATTTTTCAGGAGGCAATTGATAGTATTATGGCACATGTAATTGCTGTCGCAGGTAAAGGCGGCGTTGGTAAAACCACACTATGCGGAATGCTGATTCAGTATCTCTGCGAGAAAGGCAAAGGACCGATCCTTGCAGTAGATGCTGACGCAAACTCAAATCTGAACGAAGTTCTTGGAGTAGAAGTGGAGACTACACTTGGTGATGTAAGGGAAGAAATTGCCCGCGCAGAGCTTGCAAGCGAGAATCCGATCCCGGCGGGAATGTCCAAGGCTGATTACGCTGAAAGACGTTTTGAGGATGCTCTGGTAGAAGATGATGATTTTGATCTTCTGGTTATGGGCAGAACCCAGGGAAAAGGCTGCTACTGTTTTGTAAACGGACTTCTTCAGACCCAGCTTGCCAAATACCAGAATAATTATCCTTATATCGTAGTTGATAACGAAGCTGGTATGGAGCACATCAGCAGGGGAGTACTTCCGTCCATGCAGACAGCGATTCTGGTCAGCGACTGTTCCAGAAGAGGTGTACAGGCTGTAGGCCGTATTGCAGAACTTATTAAAGAATGTGATATGCACCCGGATACAGTAGGACTTATCATTAACCGTGCTCCTAGCGGAAAGCTGAATGACGGAATCAGAGAAGAGATTGAGAAGCAGGGTCTTCATCTTCTGGGCGTAGTGCCGCAGGATGAGACTGTTTACGAGTATGACTGCGAGGGTAAACCGACTGCAGGTCTTCCGGAAGATAATCCGGTAAAGATGGCTCTTCGTGAGATCGTAGATAAGCTTGTTTTATAAGGGAAGTCCCCCTTACCCCACATGTTTATGTGATAAGAGGATAGAAACGGCATTATAATTCGCAGCAGGCAAGAACGCTGCTGCGGAATTTTTGCCAGGTATTTATCCCATGGGAGGGGATGGGTTCCGGAAAACGGAATATAAATAAATTTATCAAAAGTAACACATACTTAGAGGAGGTCAATAATGAGTGAATTCAAATTAACTACAGTGGAAGAATTCGAAGCTGCCACAGCCCGTCTTCTTGAGACTGGTGCAAAGGTAGGCGCTGATTCCTGGCAGATGCGTGTTAAGAATCAGACTCCACACTGTAAATTCGGTGAGCAGGGCGTATGTTGCCGAATCTGTTCAATGGGTCCGTGCCGTATTACACCTAAGGCACCGAGAGGTATCTGTGGATGCGATGTACATGGTATTGTAGGAAGAAACTTCCTTCGTTTCACAGCAGGCGGCGCAGCTACACACTCTGATCACGGACGTGAAATCTGTATCACACTTGGACATGCAAAAGAGGGCGGCGATTACCAGGTAAAAGATCCTGAGAAGCTGATCCGTATTGCAAAAGAGTGGGGCGTTGAGACAGAAGGTAAAGATATCTATGATCTGGCTCATGAAATGTCTGATCTTGCTCAGGAAGAATACGGAAAGATCAGAGGATATTCCAGATGGCTTAAGAGAGCACCTCAGCATACACAGGATCTGTGGCATGCAGCTGGAATTGAGCCAAGAGCAATCGACCGTGAGGTTTCCTGTGCACTTCATATGACTCATATGGGTAACACAAGTAAACCGGAGGCTCTGATCCGTCAGGCGCTTCGTAACGGTCTTTCCGATGGATGGGGCGGTTCCATGTGCGGAACTGAGTTCTCCGATGTTCTTTTCGGAACTCCAAAGCCAATCGATACCGAGGCTAACCTTGGTGTTATGAATGCAGAGAATGTAAACATCGTTGTTCATGGACATGACCCGAGTCTTTCTGAGATGATCTGTGAGTATGCAGACAGCAAAGAGATGATCGACTATGCGAAATCCATGGGCGCTAAGGGAATCACTGTTTCCGGTGTATGCTGTACATCTAATGAGGTTGCAATGCGTCGCGGTATTCCGATGGCTGGTAACTTTTTACAGCAGGAGAACGTTGTACTGACAGGTGCCTGTGAGGCAATCGTAGTTGACGTTCAGTGTATTTTCCCAGCACTTGGACCTCTTTCCAAATGCTTCCATACAAAATTTATCACAACTTCTCCAATCTGCCAGATGCCAGATTCCGATTTCATTGAATTTGATGCAGGTACAGCAGGAGAGAAAGCAAAACAGATTGTAAAACTTGCATGTGAAAACTTCAAGAACAGAAAACCAGAGCTTGTACATATCCCGGATTTGAAACATAAAGCTACTGTTGGTTACTCTGTAGAAGCAATCGTTAAGACACTTGACGGCGTAACAAACTCTCAGGTAGACGAGACTGGTACCACCAAACCTCTCCTTGAGTGTATTACATCTGGTGTTATCCGTGGTGCTGTTGCTATGGTTGGATGTAACAACCCGAAGGTAAGACCTGACACAGCTCACATCGAACTTATGAAGAAACTGATCGCAAACGATATCGTGATCATCGCTTCCGGATGTTCCGCACAGGCAGCTGCTCGTGCAGGACTTATGGACAAAGCTGCAAAAGATCTTTGCGGTGCTGGTCTGAAACGTGTTTGCGAGCTTGCAGATATCCCGCCAGTATTACATATGGGATCCTGTGTTGATATCAGCCGTATGCTGATCCTTGCATCTGAGCTTGCCAAGGATTCCGGACTGAACATTTCCCAGCTTCCAGTAGTAGGATGTGCTCCTGAGTGGATGTCTGAGAAGGCAGTTTCCATTGGAAACTATGTAGTAGCAACTGGTCTTGATACTTATCTTGGTGTAGACCCATATGTTTCCGGTTCTACAGAGGTTGCAGGCCTCCTTACAGAAGGTGTACGTGACTGGGTAGAGGCAGCATATACAGTTGAGAAAGATATTGATAAATTAGGCGATCTTATGATTGCGAGAATCGAAGAGAAACGTGACGCTCTCGGAATCTGATCGAAGGAAAGGCGCGATTAACTTATGAAAATAGCAGTAACCGGTAAAGGCGGAGTAGGAAAGACAACTTTTGCGGCAACACTTGCCAGATTATATGCAGATGAAGGGAAAAAGGTCCTTGCAGCTGATGTTGACCCGGACGCAAACCTGGGACTGGCGCTTGGATTCGATGAGGAAACACTGGATTCCATTGTTCCCATTTCCAAGATGCGTAAGCTGGTAGAGGAGCGTACCGGAGCCAACAGCCAGAATCAGTTTTATACACTGAATCCGAAGGTGGACGATATTCCGGACACCTACGGAAAGGTTTGTAATGGTGTAAAGCTGCTTGTCCTTGGAACCGTGGAAACAGGCGGAGGCGGATGTGTCTGTCCTGAACATGTCATGTTAAAAAGAATCATCAGCAACCTTGTAGTACACAGGGATGATGTGGTGATTATGGATATGGAAGCCGGTCTGGAGCATCTGGGCCGGGGAACCACGGAGAGCATGGATGAATTTATTGTGGTGATCGAACCAGGTGCAAGAAGTGTACAGACCTACAAGAACGTAAAACGTCTTGCAAAGGATCTTGGCATTACTCAGGTTAAGGTAGTGGCCAACAAAGTACGGAACGAAGAGGATGAAGAATTTATTCGAAACAAGATTCCGGCAGAAGATCTTCTTGGAATGATCCACTACAACGTAGAAGTTATGGACGCAGATCGCCAGGGCAAATCTCCCTATGATTTCAGCGAGACCGTAACAGCCGAAATCAGAAAGATTAAAGAAAAGATAGACAATGAAAACAGTCTGTAAATAATAGGAGGTACTACAGTGACTTTATTTGATAGAGTATTCAGCGGAAACGACGCTGTTTATGGATTAACAGAGGGCGCTATTGATGCAGCCATCGCACAGCATGGCGAAGACAAAGCAGTAAGCTTCCCTGATACCGCTTACAGCCTTCCTTGTTACTATTCTGTAACAGGAACCAAGATTACAACCTTAAAAGAGTTAAAAGAGGCTCTTGGCGTTGTAAAAACTCTTATGACAAGAGAGAAAAGACTGAACGACGCATTTATGTCCGGTATTGCTACCGCACTTTGCGCAGAGTTCATCGAAGTTCTGAAATATATTGACGGAGCAACACCATATGAGGAGCCATGCTATGGACACCTTGCAGATGCTGTGATCCGTGAACTTGGTGTACCGCTTGTAACAGGAGACATCCCTGGTGTAGCAGTTATCCTTGGAACAGCTCCATCTGTAGAAGAGGGTGTTGCACTTGTAAAGAGCTATCAGGCACAGGGTATCCTTGTAACACTGGTTGGCGGAATCATTGACCAGGTTAAAGAGGCTGGCATGAACACCGGAGCAAACGTACGTGTTATTCCTCTTGGAAAAGATGTTACAGCAGTTATCCACGTTGTATCTGTTGCACTTCGTGCAGCTCTGATCTTCGGTAACGTAACACCTGGAGATGCAGGTACACTTATGAAATACACCATGGACCGTGTTCCGGCATTCGTTAACGCATTCGGACCTCTGGATGACGTTGTAGTTGCTTGCGGAGCTGGCGCTATCGCACTTGGCTTCCCGGTAATCACAAACGAGACAGAGAACATCTTCCGCGTACCAAAGAGCCTTATTGTTCAGGAGGACGTAAGCAAATTCAACGCTACTTCCCTTGAGGCTCGTGATATTAAGATCAAAATCACAAACATTGATATCCCTGTTGCATTTGCATCTGCATTTGAGGGTGAGATCATCCGTCGTAAAGATATGCAGGTTGAGTTCGATGGTTCCCGTGTAGACTGTGCAGAGCTTGTACATACCTGTGATGCTTCTGAAGTTGAGGATCACAAGATTACAGTTGTAGGACCGGAAGTTGATGAGATGGAAGAAGGAAGCAAGAACAGCATCGCATACGTTGTTAAGGTTGCCGGCAAGAACATGCAGCCTGACTTCGAGCCTGTTATCGAGCGTAAATTCCATAACTACATCAACTGCATTGAGGGTGTATACCACACAGGCCAGAGAGATATGCAGCGTATCCGTATCAGCCATGCAGCATTTGATGCAGGCTTCCGTATTAAACATATCGGTGAAGTTCTTTACTCTCAGGTTAAGAACGAGTTTGACGCTGTAGTTGACAAGTGTGAAGTTGTGATCTACACAGATCCTGCTGAGTGTACCAGAATCCGTCATGAGGTTGCAATCCCGATCTTCGAAAAACGTGATGACCGTCTTGCAAACCTGACTGATGAGTCTGTTGATGTATATTACAGCTGTATCCTCTGCCAGGCATTCTCCCCGTCTCACGTTTGTGTTGTTACACCGGAGAGACTTGGACTTTGCGGAGCCGTTTCATGGCTGGATGCAAAAGCTACCAACGAGCTTGATCCGAACGGACCTTGCCAGGTAATCACAAAAGAGCGTCCGATCAACGAAGAGCTTGGATCTTATGAGGACGTTGATGAGGCAGTTCAGAAATTCTCCCAGGGTGCTCTTGAGCACGTTACCCTGTACTCCATCATGCAGGATCCTATGACCTCCTGCGGATGCTTCGAGTGTATCTGCGGTATCGAGCCATTCTCCAACGGTGTAGTTATCGCTAACCGTGAGTATGCTGGTATGACACCTCTTGGAATGACCTTCTCTGAGATGGCTTCCATGACTGGTGGTGGTGTTCAGACTCCTGGATTTATGGGACATGGTAAACACTTCATCGCTTCCAAGAAATTCATGAAGGCTGAGGGCGGTGTCGAGCGTATCGTTTGGATGCCAAAAGAATTAAAAGAGTTCATTGCAGAGAAATTAAATGCTACTGCAAAAGAACTTTATGGAATTGATAATTTTACAGATATGATCGGTGACGAGACTGTTGCTACAGATCCTGAGACTCTGGTAGGATTCCTTACAGAGAAAGGACATCCGGCACTTGGACTTGATCCGATGATGTAATTTTGGGCAAATAAAGTTACTGCCGCATTGCGGCAGTAACTTTCCTTGCCCTGTGATATCCGGTAGATTTATTGCAGGGCATGGATAAGAGTGCATTGAAATTCTGTGGAGAGGGAAAATTAAAATATTCTGCCATGGATCCGGAAATTTCAATGTATTTTTTACAGAATATGACAATACTGCATTGTAATGGAAGAAGAAAATGTAGTATAATATATTCTGATATTTACAATATTTAAGGAGGCTTTAAGAAATGCCATTTAATCAGAAACCACAGAAGTTCAACGCAAAGATCAACACTGTTACGGTTGGAACTGGCGATAAAGCGGTTACTATCGGAGGAAATTCCACATTTCCTTTCTATACCTTCGACGCTCCAACTGAGAACCGTCCGAAAATCGGTGTAGAAATCACTGACCTTGGACTGGATGACTTTGCACCAGGAATCAAAGCTTACTATGAAGGATGCACCACTATGGCTGATATTGCTAAGAAAGCAGCAGCTATGGAGGGTGGAGATTTTGTTGTACTCAATCTGGATGGCGGAGATCCAAACGGAGTTAACAAGTCTACAGAAGAGCTTATCGCAGTAGTAAAAGAGGTTGCAGAAGCAATCGACTGTCCATTAGTAGTTGAAGGCTGCAAGAACGTGGAGAAGGATGCGGAACTTCTTCCGAAGGTTGCAGAGGCTCTTCAGGGCAGAAACGTAATTGTTATGTCTGAGAAAGAGGAGAACTACAAGGCAATCGGTGCAGCAGCAGGACTTGCTTATAACCAGATCGTTGGTGCTGAGTCTGCTGATGATATCAACCTTGCAAAACAGCTGAACGTAGTTACAACACAGTTAGGTGTTGATGCGAAGAAAATCGTTATGAACGTAGGTACCGCTTCCGTTGGTTACGGATATGAGTACGTTGTATCTACTATGGACCGTATCAAAGGTGCAGCGTTATCCCAGAATGATAACATGCTGCAGATGCCTATTATTACACCTGTTTCTTCTGAGACCTGGGGCGTAAAAGAATCTGTTGCAACAGAGGAAGATATGCCAGAATGGGGATCTGAGGACGAGCGTGGAATCGACATGGAAGTTATGACAGCAGCAGCAGACCTGGCAGCAGGTTCTGACGCAGTTATCTTAAGACATCCACAGTCTGTTAAGACCATCGCTAAGATGATTGACGCACTTGTGTAATAATTTTTAGGAGGAATAATTGATATGGCACTGAATGGTATTCAGATTTTTAAATTAACACCAAAGAAAAACTGTAAGGAATGTGGATGCCCGACATGTATGGCTTTCTCCATGAAAGTTGCACAGGGCGCTATGAAAATTGAGCAGTGTCCACATATGTCCGAGGATGCTTTAGCATCTCTTTCCGAGGCAACAGCTCCGCCAATGAAGACAATTAAGGTTGGCGCAGGCGCAGAGGAGCTTACCCTTGGTGGTGAGACCGTTCTTTTCAGACATGAGAAGACATTTGTAAACAAGTCCAGATATGCAGTTGAGCTTTGCACATGTATGGATGATGCTACAGTAGAAGCGAAACTTGCTGAAATCCCGAAGGTTGACTATGACCGTATCGGTGAGAGAATGTACACAGAGCTTGTATATGTAAACTGTGATGCTGATGCAGATGTAGACAAATATGTTGCTCTTGTTCAGAAAGCAGCAGGACTTGGACGTACACTTGTATTAGGATGCACAGATGTAGAAATTGCTAAAGCAGCTGTTGAAGTATGTAAAGACAGCAAACCGGTATTAAACGGAGCAAATGCTTCCAACTATGAGGCTATGAACGCAGTTGCAACAGCAGCTGGTGTGGTTCTCGGTGTATCCGGTAAAGATCTTAACGAATTATACGACACAGTAGCAGCACTTGAGAAGCTTGGAAACAAGAATCTGGTACTTGATGTAACAGGTGCAGATGTGAAAGAGACATTCGGAAATGCTGTTCAGGTTCGTCGTGCAGCTCTGAAAGATCAGGACAGAACCTTTGGATATCCTTCCATTGTTAACCTTGCAAAGATTGCTGGTGGAGATTATCACCTTCAGGCAGCACTTGCAGCTGTATTTACTATGAAATATGGTTCCATTATTGTTATGGAGCGTATGACATATGCAGAAGCTCTTCCATTATACGGACTGCGTCAGAACGTATTTACTGACCCGCAGAAGCCAATGCGTGTAGAGCCAGGCATCTACCCGATGAACGGCGCAGATGAGAACTCTCTTGTTGTAACAACAGTAGACTTCGCTCTTACATATTTCCTTGTAACAGGCGAGCTGGAACGTTCCGGTGTTCCGCTTAACCTTGTTATCAACGATGCAGGCGGATTATCCGTACTGACATCCTGGGCTGCCGGTAAATTCTCCGGAAACAGCATTTCTGCATTCTTCAAAGAGAACGTAGAGCCTAAGGTTAAGAGCAGAAGACTTGTTATCCCAGGTAAGGTTGCCGTATTGAAAGGTGATCTGGAAGCAAAACTTCCTGGATGGGAGATCATTGTTGGACCAAGAGAAGCTGTACAGCTTGTTAAGTTCTTAAAAGACCTTGACGCATAATGTGACTGTTGATTTTGGAACAGCAGGCTTTATACAACTAAATCTTAAATAAAGGAGAACACTACAATGGCAAAATTTATTACTATTGGTGAGAGACTTTCCACAACAGCACCATCTGTAAACAAAGCATTTACAGAGAGAGATCCTGAGCCGATCTTAAAAAGAGCAAAACAGCAGCTTGATGCTGGTGCTGTATATCTTGATGTAAACATCGGACCAGCTGAGAACGATGGAGAAGACCTGATGAAATGGGCTGTTAAGCTCCTTCAGGAGAACTTCGACAATGTTCCGCTTGCACTTGATACTTCCAATAAGAAAGCTATCGAGGCTGGTATTTCTGTATACAACAGAAGTAAAGGAAAACCGATCGTTAACTCCGCAGACGCTGGCGGAAGAATCGAGAACATCGACCTTGCAGCAGCAAACGATGCTATCGTTATCGCACTTTGCTCAGCTGATGGTATCGCAGCAGACAATGACGAGCGTATGATGCACTGCCAGAACATGCTTGAAAGAGGTATGGGACTTGGCATGGATCCTTCTGATCTGTGGTTCGATCCGTTATTCCTGGTTGTTAAGGGAATGCAGGAGAAACAGATGGAAGTTCTGGAGGCTATCAAAATGTTCTCCGATATGGGACTGAATTCTACAGGCGGTCTGTCTAACAACAGTAACGGTATGCCGAAGAACATTCGTCCGATCATGGATTCCGCATTAGTTGCTATGGCTATGATGCAGGGTCTTACATCCGCAATTGTTAACCCTAACGACCTTCGTCTTATGGAAACAATCAAATCCTGCGATGTATTCAAGGGCAACACCCTGTATGCTGATTCCTATCTTGAACTGTAATTATCTATAGTTCATTTCTAATAGGGACGTAGATATAACGAGGGGCTGGGGCTTTGGCCTCAGTCCCTTTTTCTAACGGATAAGATGTAAAAAATGTCTGTTTTGGTTATTGCCCATGTGGTGAGCAATAACCAGTTTTTGCAGATATGACCATATGAGAAAGGTGAGTGCCGGATGTTTAAGGTTACATTTTCTTTTGAAGATGGCAGTGTGGTAGAACATTTTGCCAATGCGGGGGACAATTTACTTGAATTAGCCAGAGAGGCCAATGTGGCCATCGATGCGCCGTGCTCCGGAAATGCTTCCTGCGGAAAGTGCCGGGTACAGTTAAAAAAAGGAGAACTGGACAGCAAGAAAACCTTGCATATCAGTGATGAGGAATATCAGGAAGGGTGGCGTCTTGCGTGCACGAGTAAAATCTGTGCAGACGTAACTGTGCTGGTACCTGATATTGCATCTGCCTATAAGAGCAGAATGAAGGTTGCGGATCTCAGCTCCAAAGAGGAAATTGCCATTTTCGAGAATTCCAAAAGAGACGTAGAAATGACCGGTATTGAGCTCAGAAACAGTTTGGATGTAATTGAACTTGATATGAATGAGCCAAGTCTTGATGACACCATGCCGGACAATGAGCGCCTTACAAGAGCATTAAAGAAATATATGAATCTGAAACAGGTAAGGATTCCTTATGCTGTATTAAGAAAATTGCCGGATGTCCTCCGGGAAAATCATTTCAAAGTAAAATGTGTAGTTCGTACTGCTCCTAATGATCTTTTTGTATACGATATTTTCGGAAAAGATGAAGAAGTGGTAGTGGGCGGACTTGCAGTGGATATTGGTACCACAACTGTTTCTGCAGTCCTGATCAACATGGAGACCGGAGAGATTCTTGCCAAGGCTTCCTCTGGAAACGGACAGATCCGTTTCGGAGCAGATGTTATCAACCGTATCATCGAACAGCAGAAGCCAGGCGGTAAGAAGAAACTGCAGGATGCAGTCATTAAAGAGACAATCAATCCAATGATCGCACAGATGTGTAAAAGTGCAGGCATTCCAGCCAGCCATATTTACAGAATGTCTGTGGGAGCAAATACAACGATGAATCATCTGTTTGCCGGGATCAACGCGGATCCGGTCCGTATGGAGCCGTATATTCCAGCATTCTTCAAAACCAATTCCCTTTTTGCTTCTGATGTGGGAATTGCTATCAATAAAGATGCGCATATTATCATTGCGCCAAATATCGGAAGCTATGTAGGCGGTGATATCACTGCCGGAACTTTAGTAAGCATGATCTGGAACAGACCAGAGTTTTCTTTATTTATCGATCTTGGAACTAACGGTGAGCTGGTATTTGGCAACTCTGATTTTATGATGAGCTGTGCATGTTCCGCTGGTCCGGCTTTTGAGGGTGGTGATATCAGCTGTGGTATGCGTGCAACTGATGGAGCTATTGAAGCTTGTACCATTGATAAGGAGACTATGGAACCAACTTATAAAGTAGTTGGAGAACCGGGAACCAAGCCGGTTGGACTTTGTGGTTCCGGAATCATTGATGTGATCAGCGAGCTTTTTATGTGCGGAATCATCAACCCTAAGGGTAAATTTGTCCGTGAGGGGGAGAGAATCCGTCACGATAAATACGGAATGGGAAGCTATGTGATCGCATTTGAAAAGGATGCAGGCTCTGTGAAGGATATTGAGATCACAGAGGTTGATATTGACAACTTTATCCGTGCCAAAGGTGCTATTTTCTCAGCTATCAGAACTATGATAAATAGTCTTGATTTTGACGTGAGCATGATCGATGATGTATACGTTGCCGGTGGTATTGGAAGCGGAATCAATATGAGAAATGCTGTAAACATCGGAATGTTCCCGGATATCCCTCTGGAGAAATTCCATTATATCGGCAACTCTTCCCTGACGGGTTCCTATCTGATGCTTCTTTCTACAGAGGCCGAGAAGAAGACCTATGAGCTTGCTGCAAACATGACATATATGGAGCTTTCTACAGTGCCAACTTATATGGACGAATTTGTAGGAGCGTGCTTTATTCCTCATACAGATACGGGAATGTTCCCTGATGTAATGAATGATTTACAGAACAGGAAGTAATTAATAAAATGCCATTTACAATTGATGACTTAAATTATGATAAAGACAGCAAGGAGAGAATGCCATGGGAGCATTATCTTGAGCTGTATGCAAAAGCTGACCCGAAGGAGATCGCATCCAGACTTTCCATTCCATATGATGAAGAGGCTAAGGAATTTACTCTGACTTTCCTGGGCTCTGAATATAAGATCACATATCCGGATTTCCAGGTAAAACATGTGGCAGATGAGAAGAAATGTTATCCTCTGGAGGATATGATCTACGCAAAGATTCTTACCATTCGTTTTCTGTTAAATGGTTCCGCCTCTGTGGGGACTGGCAGGTTTAAAACTTACCGGGAAATGCCATGGGGAGAAGTATACCTGCGGCAGTTTGACGGACGCTGTATCAAAAGGCTTGCATTTACCTATGGAAACAGGCTGGACGATTTCCGGCTTGTAATGGATCATATGAAATGCAGTCCGGTGAAATTCGGAGATGTTGGATATGAATTATCTATTTATCCGGGCTATCAGATCCAGATGCTCCTTTGGGAAGGAGACGATGAATTTCCACCGTCTTCCCAGATTCTGTTTTCTGATAATTTTCCAGTGTCTTTTGCTGCGGAAGATATGGCGGTAATGGGAGATGTGATCATCGGTTCTTTGAAGGCTTTTCTGAAGGCTGCGAAAGAGCAGTAAGATTATAGTAGAACAGATTCTACATGAAAGTTAACTGAGATTTAAAATTTTTTAAATGTATAAGCTATATATTTTTAGATTAAAGCGGACTGGAGTGCGGCGGAGATATTTTTGTCAAATCTGCACCAGGATCCGTTTTGATAAATCCAAATTAAGCGGAGGCGTCTGGCTATTATACTAGCAGGGACGTAAAAAGGAGGTAAGTTACAATGGGATACAAGAGTGACATTGAAATCGCACAGGAATGCGAAATGCTGCCGATTACCCAGATTGCAGAGAAAGCTGGTATTGATGACAAATACCTGGAGCAGTATGGAAAGTATAAGGCAAAAATCGACTACAATCTCTTAAAAGAGAGCGACAAGAAAGACGGAAAACTGATCCTTGTAACAGCAATCAACCCGACCCCGGCTGGTGAGGGAAAAACAACTACAACTGTAGGACTTGCTGATGGAATGCAGAAACTTGGAAAGAGCGTTATGGTTGCACTTCGTGAGCCATCTCTTGGACCGGTATTCGGTGTTAAGGGTGGTGCTGCAGGCGGCGGATATGCACAGGTTGTTCCGATGGAAGATATCAACCTTCATTTCACAGGTGATTTCCATGCAATCGGAGCTGCAAACAATCTTCTTGCAGCAATGATCGATAACCATATTTTCCAGGGAAATGCTCTGAATATTGACCCACGTAAGATTACATGGAGAAGATGTGTGGATATGAATGACCGTCAGCTTCGTAATGTGATCGACGGTCTTGGCGGAAGAACAAACGGTATGCCTCGTGAAGACGGCTATGATATTACAGTAGCTTCTGAGATCATGGCAGTTCTCTGTCTTGCAAGTGATATCACAGACCTGAAGAACAGACTGGCAAGAATGATCGTTGGTTATACATATGGAAAACCATCAGAGCAGAAACCTGTAACAGCTGGTGATCTTCATGCTGAGGGTGCTATGACAGCACTTTTGAAGGATGCCCTGAAGCCTAACCTGGTTCAGACTCTGGAGCATGTGCCGGCAATCGTTCATGGTGGACCTTTTGCAAACATCGCTCATGGATGTAACTCTGTAACGGCTACCAAGATGGCTATGAAGCTTGCTGATTATGCAATTACAGAGGCTGGTTTTGGTGCTGATCTTGGTGCAGAGAAATTCCTTGACATCAAGTGCCGTATGGCAGATCTTCATCCAAGTGCAGTTGTTATCGTTGCGACTGTTCGTGCACTGAAATACAATGGTGGTGTTGCAAAGGCTGATCTTAACAATGAGAACCTTGAGGCTCTTGAGAAAGGTCTCCCGAACCTTCTGAAACATGTTAACAATATTAAGAATGTTTACAAGCTTCCATGTGTTGTTGCAATCAATGCATTCCCGACTGATACAAAAGCGGAGCTTGATCTTGTTGAAGCAAAATGTAAAGAACTTGGCGTTAATGTTGCACTTTCCGAAGTATGGGCAAAAGGCGGCGAGGGCGGTCTGAAGCTTGCGGAGGAAGTAATCCGTCTCTGTGATGAGCCAAACGATTTCTCCTATTCATATGAGCTTGAGGGCTCCATCGAGGATAAACTGAATCAGATCGTTCAGAAAGTATATGGTGGTAAAAAGGTTGTTCTGACTGCAAATGCTCAGAAACAGGCGAAACAGCTGGAAGCTCTTGGATTTGGCAACTGCCCGATCTGTGTTGCAAAGACACAGTACAGCTTAACAGATGACCAGACCAAGCTTGGCGCTCCAACTGACTTCGAAGTAACTGTTCGTAATCTGAAGATTTCTGCAGGCGCAGGATTTATCGTAGCTCTTACAGGCGAGATCATGACTATGCCAGGTCTTCCGAAAGTTCCGGCAGCTGAAAGAATCGATGTTGACGAGACTGGTAAAATCACAGGTCTGTTCTAATTAAAAGAAAGTGAAGATCAGGCGGATGGAAGTGTTCGCCTGATTACATAAAAGCACAGTTTGTATATTGTGATGTGACGAACAAGAACGATTAAGGAGACAATGAAAATGGGATTTTCAACAAGTACATGTACAGAATTTGTAGAAGTTCTTGCTTCTAAAGCCCCGGTTCCAGGCGGCGGAGGAGCATCTGCACTGGTAGGTGCTGTAGGAACTGCACTTGGAAATATGGTAGGAAGCCTTACTGTTGGCAAGAAGAAATACGCTGATGTTGAGGAAGAAATGTGGGAGCTGAAAGGAAAATGCGACCAGCTTCAGAAAGATTTCCTTCGTCTGATCGAGCGTGATGCAGAAGTATTTGAGCCACTTTCCAAAGCATATGGAATGCCGAAAGAAACAGAAGAAGAGAAAGCTGAAAAAGCAAGAGTTATGGCAATCGTATTAAAAGATGCCTGCTCTGTTCCTATGGAAATTATGGAGAAATGTTGTGAGGCACTTGACCTGATCAAGGAATTTGCTGCAAAAGGCTCCAAGCTTGCCATCAGTGACGCTGGTGTAGCTGCAACCTTCTGCAAAGCTGCATTAAAAGGTGCAAGCCTGAACGTTTATATCAACACAAAGTCCATGGCAGACAGAGAGTATGCAGAAGAATTAAATGCAAAGGCTGATGCAATGCTTGAAAAATACTGCAAGCTTGCAGACGAGACATTTGACAGCGTACTTGGCAGACTGAAATAAAGATAAAAAAAGAAAAGAACTGGCAGGAGCAAAATCCTGTAAGTCCTTTTGGCGGTCTCGAAATGCTGTATTACCATGAAACTGGTATGAGCATGACTGGATTTATCATAATATAAGGAGATTACTTAAAAATGGCAAAACAGTTATTAGGTAAAGAAGTAACTGCTGCATTAAACGAGCGTATCAAAGGCAATGTGGCAGCTCTTCAGGAAAAAGGCGTTAACCCCACACTTTGCATTATCCGTGTAGGAGAGAATCCAAGTGATATTTCCTATGAGAAAGGTGCAACAAAGCGTTGTGAGACATTAGGTGTTGCATGCGAGAAAATTCTTCTTCCGGAGGATGTTGCTCAGGACGAGCTTCTTGCAGTCATTGATAAGGTAAACAAAGACGATCATATCCATGGTGTACTTCTGTTCCGTCCGCTTCCGAAACATCTGGATCAGGCTGTGATCGAGAATGCACTTGCTCCTGAGAAAGACGTTGACTGTATGACAGACCTTTCCATGTCTGGTGTTTTTACAGGCAAGAAGATCGGTTTCCCGCCATGTACACCACAGGCATGTATGGAAATCCTTGATCATTACGGAATCGACTGCACAGGCAAGAAGGCAGTAGTAATCGGAAGAAGCCTTGTTGTAGGTAAACCGGCAGCTATGATGCTTGTTAAGAAAAACGCAACTGTAACCATCTGTCACACAAGAACAGTGGATATGCCGTCTGTGGCACGCGAAGCGGATATTATCATCGTAGCAGCAGGCCGTGCTGGCGTTGTTGGCGCTGATTATGTAAAAGCAGGACAGGTAGTTATTGATGTAGGAATCAACGTAAATGCAGAAGGCAAGCTCTGCGGAGACGTTGACTACGCAGCAGTAGAGCCGATCGTAGATGCTATTACACCAGTTCCTGGCGGAGTTGGAAGCGTTACAACATCTGTCCTGGTTGGACATGTTGTAGAGGCTGCTATGCGCAAAGTGAACGCTTAATATTTAATTGGTTTAGAGTTAATAGAACGATGTACCTGAAGTACATCATGTGTACAAGCGGAAGAAAAACTCTTCAGGGTAAAAACTGGAGAGTTTTTTTGTTGCAGAAAACTTTATTGAAATCCTTATTGCGGCAAAAGTTTGTTTTGCTATTACAAAAAATTTGCTTTTCTCCGTAAGATATTGTACTATAGAGGGTACAGATATATGGAGGTAACTCATTATGGGAAAAGTGATGGCAGTGAACATCAGTGTTAAAAGAGGAACTCAGAAGGTCAATGTGCACACTGTAAAACTGATTGAAAATTATGGATTGGAGAATGACGCCCACGCAGGAAACTGGCACCGTCAGGTCAGCCTTCTGTCTTATGAAAAAATAGAAGAATTTAAGGCGAAAGGCGCACCAGTAAAGGATGGTGCTTTCGGGGAAAATCTGATCGTACAGGGATTTGACTTTAAGACCCTTCCAGTAGGAACCCGTCTGAAATGCAACGATGTGATTCTGGAAATCACGCAGATTGGAAAGCAGTGTCACAACGGCTGCGAGATTTTCAAAATCATGGGAGACTGCATTATGCCCCGCGAAGGTGTTTTTGCCAGAGTAATCAAAGGCGGTGTGATCTCTGAGGGAGATGAAATGGTTTATGCTTGACAGATACGGAAGAAATATTGACTATCTGCGGATATCTTTGACAGACAGGTGCAATCTCCGCTGTATCTACTGTATGCCGGAAGATGGAATCCGTCAGATTCCAAGGACAGAACTTCTGAATACAGATGAAATCGTGAGAATCTGTAAGGCAGCCAGTGAACTTGGGATTTCCAGGATCAAACTGACAGGAGGAGAGCCTCTTGTCCGCAGAATCTGCACCCCGTTAGTAAAAGAACTGAAAGCCATTCCAGGGATCTGTCAGGTTACACTGACCACCAACGGAATCCTTTTGGGAGAACAGCTTCCGGGACTGATGGAGGCCGGTCTGGATGCCGTAAACATCAGTCTGGATACTTTAGAAGAAACCACATTTCGCAAAATCACCCGCAGGGACGATTTTCACCAGGTTTTAAAGGGACTTAGGGCAGCACTTTCTTACCCTTCCCTGAAAGTGAAACTGAACTGTGTCCCCACTTTTCAGTCGGACGAGGAACTTTTACAGGTGGCAGCTCTTGCAAGGGAGAATCCTCTTCATGTGCGTTTCATTGAAATGATGCCAATCGGTCTGGGCAAGGAGTTTACAGCCAGGGGAGAGGAACAGATAAAGGCTGTTCTGGAGAAGGAATACGGGTTAATGACACCGACGGAAGAGAAACTTGGAAATGGCCCCTGTCATTATTATACCTTGGAGGAGTTTACAGGCAGGATCGGATTTATCAGTGCTCTGTCCCACAAATTCTGTGACAGCTGCAACCGGGTAAGGCTTACTTCTACCGGATTTCTGAAAGGCTGCCTGCAATTTGAGGACGGAGCAGATCTGAAGGTTTTGCTTCGAAGTAGTTGTTCTGATGGGATACTTAAAGAAACGATAGAAAAAGTTATTTATGAAAAGCCTGTAGGCCACAATTTTCAGGAACATAAGAAGGGAAACGAAGAATCCCACATCATGGCTCAAATCGGTGGATGATTTTGAAAAACAAAAGAAAACACGACTTAGAAAAGTCGGATTTGCATGTTGTATTACTTGTACAACTTATGCAATCCGGCTTTTTGTATATTTCAATATAATTCCAGATGCAAAATTGTGCAAAAATATTGTTAATTAATAAACTTATTCATATTCACTTGCCAAAATGAACAAAAAAATATATAATTTCATTACAAAAATAGTCATGTCTGTTAAAAAATACGCAAAGCCGGAAGCTTTGGAGGACGGGGACAAAAGACCTGGAGGCATCTGGCAAGTAAGGAGGTTAACAAAATGGTAGATCAGTCATATTACAAGAAAGCAGATGAGATTATTGAGCATTATGAGCGGTGTGCTGCCTCATTAATCCCCATCATGCAGGATATCCAGGCGGAATATCGGTACCTGCCTGCAGAACTTCTGACCTACGTAGCCGGACAGATCGGCGTTACTGAAGCGAAGGCCTTCAGTGTTGCAACCTTTTATGAGAACTTTTCTTTTGAACCGAAAGGAAAATACATTATCAAGGTATGCGATGGCACAGCTTGTCATGTAAGAAAGTCAATCCCGGTTAAAGAAGCATTCATGAAAGAACTGGGATTAAGCAATAAGAAGCATACCACAGATGATATGATGTTCACTGTAGAGACCGTATCCTGTCTTGGGGCCTGCGGGCTTGCTCCCACCTGTATGGTGAATGAAGAAGTGCATGCCAAGATGACACCGGAGAAGGTAGTAGAGCTTATTAACAGATTGAGAGGTGAGAACGGATGAGGATTAACAGTAAAGAAGAGCTGCAAAGCAAAAAAGCTGAGATCGAACAGAATATCCAGAACTTCACATGCCGTGTTTTTGTCTGTTCCGGTACCGGATGTATGGCTTCCGGTGCTCAGAAGATCTATGATGAGATGGTAAGACTCTGTGAAGGTATTGATGGTGTAGAGATTGAAATGCAGAAAGATATCCCTCACGTAGGCGTTATCAAGACTGGCTGTCAGGGTCTTTGCGAGCTGGGACCGCTTGTAAGGATTGAACCATACGGATATCAGTATGTACATGTTCAGGAGGAGGACTGTCTGGAGATCGTGGAGCGAACTGTACGCCTTGGACATCCTGTAGATCGTCTGTTTTACCGCCATGGAGATGAAATCTGTCCGAAGCCTGAGGATATCCCGTTCCTTAACCGTCAGACCAGGATCGTTCTTGAAAACTGTGGTAAGATTGATGCGGAATCCATTGACGAATATATTGCAGCAGGCGGTTTTTCTGCCCTCGCCAAGGCAGTTACAGAGATGACTCCCCAGGATGTAATTGATGAAGTTACCAGATCTGGTCTTCGCGGACGCGGAGGCGCCGGCTTCCCGGCAGGTAAGAAGTGGTCACAGGTAGCCAGACAGGCTGAGAAGATCCGATATGTAGTATGTAACGGTGATGAGGGTGATCCGGGAGCATTTATGGATGGTTCCGTTATGGAAGGCGATCCGTATAAGATGATCGAGGGCATGATCATTGCCGCTTACGCAGTTGGCGCTGAGAACGGATACATATATGTTCGTGCAGAGTATCCTCTTTCCGTAGCCAGACTTCGTCTTGCTATTTCCCAGGCTGAGAAATATGGTCTTCTTGGAGATAATATTCTTGGTAGCGGTGTGAATTTCCATTTACATATTAATCGTGGTGCAGGAGCTTTCGTATGTGGTGAAGGTTCTGCCCTTACCTCTTCCATTGAGGGAAACAGAGGTATGCCTCGTGTAAAACCGCCTCGTACTGTTGAGAAAGGTCTGTGGGGCAAGCCAACTGTATTAAATAACGTTGAGACTTACGCAAATGTTCCGAAGATTATCATACAGGGTGCTGACTGGTTCCACACCATTGGAACAGAGGGAAGCCCGGGAACCAAGACCTTCTCCCTGACCGGAGCAATTGAGAATACAGGTCTTATTGAAGTTCCAATGGGAACAACACTTCGTGAGATTATTTATGATATTGGCGGCGGTCTGAAGAGTGGCGCTGCATTTAAAGGCGTTCAGATTGGCGGACCATCTGGCGGATGTCTTGTAGAAGACCAGCTGGATGCTCCTCTTGATTTTGATTCTGTAAAGAAGCTTGATGCTATTATGGGATCAGGCGGTCTAGTTGTCATGGATGAGAATACCTGTATGGTAGAGGTTGCCCGTTTCTTCATGAGCTTTACCCAGCGGGAGAGCTGTGGAAAATGCGTTCCATGCCGTGAGGGTACCAAGCGTATGCTGGAGATCCTGGAGAAGATTGTAGCAGGCAATGGGGAGATGTCTGATCTTGACGAGCTGGAAGAACTTGCCAAAATGGTTCAGAGCATGGCTCTTTGCGGACTTGGAAAGAGTGCACCTCTTCCTGTCCTCAGTACCATGAAGCGTTTTCGCGAGGAATACGAAGAGCATATCCGGGACAAGAAGTGCCGGGCCAAGGTCTGCACAGCACTCCGTCAGTTCCGCATTAATCCGGAATTCTGTATTGGCTGCGGAAAATGTGCCAAGAACTGTCCTGCCGGGGCAATTTCCGGCAAGATCAAATCACCTTATCATATTAATAATGATGTATGCATCAAGTGCGGCAGCTGTAAGGACAACTGTAACTTTGATGCAATATATGTGGAAATGTAGGGAGGACAGATTATGGGTACAATGACGATTGACGGCAGAAAAGTCGAATTTACAGATGAAAAAAATGTCCTGACCGTAATCCGCAAGGCAGGCATTAATATTCCTACACTTTGTTATCACTCAGAGGTTTCCACTTTTGGAGCCTGTCGTCTGTGCACAGTAGAGGATGACAGAGGAAGAACCTTCGCTTCCTGTTCTGAGGAGCCAAGGGATGGAATGGTAATTTATACAAACTCAGGTAAGATCAAAAAATACAGGAAACTGATTGTGGAACTGCTTCTCGCAGCACATTGCCGTGACTGTACAACCTGTGTAAAGAGTGGAGAATGCGTGCTTCAGGAGCTGGCTCACCGTCTTGGAGTACATAACATCCGTTTTCAGAATACAAGAGAGCAGTATGAGATTGATGACAGTTCACCATCTCTGATCCGTGACCCGAACAAATGTATCCTCTGTGGTGACTGTGTCCGTGCCTGCGAGGAGCTTCAGGGAATCGGAGCATTGAACTTTGCATACCGTGGAACAGAGGCTATTGTAATTCCTGCATTTAATAAGAAAATCGCAGAAACCCAGTGCGTAAACTGCGGACAGTGCCGTGTATATTGTCCGACAGGTGCCATTTCCATTAAGACGCATATGGATGAAGTCTGGGAAGCTCTTGCAGATCCGGATGTACGTGTAGTAGCACAGATTGCGCCGGCAGTTCGTGTTGCGGTAGGTGATCATTACAGTCTTCCGAAGGGACGGAGCGTAATGGGCAAAATTGTCAATGCACTCCACAGAATGGGATTTGACGAGATTTATGATACTACTTTCAGCGCCGATCTTACTATTATGGAGGAGTCAGCAGAATTTCTAAAAAGAGTTGAGAAGGGGGAGAAACTTCCACTTCTTACCTCCTGTTGCCCTGCATGGGTGAAATTTATTACAGACCAGTATAAGGATTATATCCCGAATTTGTCTACCTGTAGATCCCCACAGGGAATGATGTCTGCAGTTATTAAAGAATACTTCCGTGATCCGGAGAATGCCAAGGGTAAAAAGACTGTTATGGTATCTATTATGCCATGTACAGCCAAGAAGGCTGAGGCAATCCGTCCGAACAGTTTTACTGATGAGAAACAGGATACGGATATTGTAATTACAACCACAGAGCTGCTGCGCATGATCGATAACTTTGGCCTTGATTTTGCACAGTTAGAGCCTGAAGCATGTGATATGCCATTTGGATTTGGCTCCGGCGGAGGCGTTATTTTTGGTGTTACCGGCGGTGTTACAGAGGCGGTTCTACGCCGCTTAAGCCCGGATCATTCCAAGGAGACCATGCGGGAGATTTCTGAGTGTGGTGTCCGTGGAGATGAAGGAATCAAAGAATTCACAGTTCCATACAAGGGAATGGATATCAATGTATGTGTGGCCAGTGGTCTTGCAAATGCAAGAACCGTTATGGAACGTGTAAAGAACGGCGAAGCAAACTATCATCTCATTGAAGTAATGGCATGCCGCCGTGGCTGTATTATGGGCGGTGGCCAGCCGGTACGGGCCGGTGACAGAACCAAAGCTGCAAGAGCGAAAGGTTTGTATAATGCTGACAATACTATGCTGATCAAGAAATCCGATGAGAACCCTATGGTTCTGGAACTGTATCAGGGACTGCTCAAAGGAAAAGAGCACAAACTGCTCCACAATGATTTCTATTGATGCTGAAATATAGTAGCTGGACAGGCAATAATATGGTGCGCAAGAGCGCGCTTGAAAAGGTTCTTGAAAGCGGCTGCGTCAGCCACCGTAACCACCGCTACGCCTTCTTCCTCCGCCTTGCATATGAAGAAATCATCCTGCGTCAATATAGCAGAAACTTAATTTTCGATGTACAAGTATAATAAAAAGCCCGACTGCATATTATTTAGAGGAAGAGTATAAGCATTACGCTGTAAACAAATCTTGCAGACCTTTAAAAAATCAGGCAGGAGGGCTTTTTTGTATGGAAAATTTTCAGGTTTACCGTGATATACAGGCCAGAACCGGAGGCGATATATACATAGGCGTTGTAGGCCCTGTCCGTACAGGAAAATCAACATTTATCCGCAGATTTATGGAACTGGTGGCTTTGCCCGGAATGGATGAAAAAATGCAGAAAGAGGTCAGGGACCAGCTTCCATTAAGTGGTTCCGGAAAAATGATCACAACTGTGGAACCCAAATTTATCCCAAAAGAAGCTGTATCAGTTGATCTTGGCGAAGACAGGAAGGCGAAAGTGCGGCTTATCGATTGTGTTGGTTTTCTTGTAAAGGATGCTGGAGGAAACGTTGAGGATGGTAAAGAGAGGATGGTAAAAACACCCTGGTTTTCCAGGGCAATCCCCTTTCATGAAGCTGCAAAAGCAGGAACAGAAAAGGTTATCCAGGAACATTCTACGATCGGTCTTGTGATCACCACCGATGGAAGCTTTGGAGAAATAGCAAGGGAAAATTTTGTTCCGGCCGAGGAACAGACTGTGGCTGAATTGAAAACACAGGGAAAGCCATTTCTCATTGTAGTAAACTCTCAGTTTCCCTATAAAGAAGAAACCACTCAGATGGTTAACGGGCTTCAGAAGAAGTACCAGGTACCAGTTGTTGCGGTTAACTGTGAGCAGTTGAAAAAAGAAGATGTCGCATTGCTCCTGGAAAAAATCCTATATGAATTTCCCATTACCCAGCTGCAGTTTTTTATTCCCAAATGGGTGGAAATGCTGCCTGCAGACAGCGAATTGAAAAACCAGATCCTTTCCCAGATTAAAGTGTGCATGAAGAAGCTTTTACACATTCGTGATGTTACCAGGGAATCGGTAAAACTGGAAGGTCCTTATGTACAGGATACTCTTCTGGATCACGTAGGTCTTTCTGATGGAACCATTCAGATACGGCTTCAGATAGATGATAAATATTACTATAAGATGCTTAGCGATATGAGTGGAATTCCCATGGAAAGTGAGTATGAGCTGATCCATACGATGAAGGAGCTTGCTGCAATGAAGGAAAAGTATGTAAAGGTTAAAGATGCCCTGGATGCAGTAAATAGCAGCGGCTACGGTGTAGTTGTACCAGAGCTTTCCCAGATTCAGCTGGAAGAGCCGGCTGTAATCCGCCAGGGAAATAAATATGGTGTGAAAATTAAATCAAAGAGTCCGTCTATTCATATGATCAAAGCAAATATTGAAACTGAAATTGCTCCGATCGTAGGTACGGAGCAGCAGGCAAAAGACTTGATCACTTATATTGGAGAAAGCGATGCAAGAGGAGAGAGCATCTGGGAGACGAATATTTTCGGGAAATCCATTGAACAGCTGGTACAGGATGGCATCCGCAGCAAGCTGACCATGATCAGCGAGGAAAGCCAGGTGAAGCTTCAGGATACCATGCAGAAAATCGTAAATGACAGTAAAGGCGGTCTTGTGTGTATTATCATATAGGTATTTTTATGAAAAAAGGCAGTATTGTTATAAGCACTGCCTTTTTTTATATATAAAATACTTTATGGGTACTTACCAATATACGGAAAACTGTGGTGCTTCCCTTTCCTTATCAAAGATTATTTATATCCATGTTCTTTTTTCCAGCGCGCCAGATATTCCACCTGTTCCTCGTCTGAAAGAAACTGTGAATAAGGATCATTTCCCGCCGCAACACAACAGAAAAGTACAAGCAGCTGCAACGCAAAAAATAAAACAATAAGTAAAATTACAGGCAACATAAAAACCTCCTTGTAAAGTTTATATAAAAGTCTTTACAGAAAAGTTAATTTTATACATTTTACGCAGCAAACGTGGAAATTTGTATATGATTTTGGTATAATATGGAAAAATGCTTTTACAGTGGAAGAAGAAATGCTGTTATAATGAAACAAGATATGGGAGGAAGGGAATATGAAAAAGAGAAGTTGCATTCTGGTATTGATACTGACAGCCATGCTTTCCACAGAACCAGTCCAAATTGTATATGCGGAAACTGCAGAAGCGACGCCTGTGACTTCTGAAAGTACTTCCGTTAATCCAAAAGAGGAAAATGCAGATAACTCTGCAGTTGTTCCATCGAAAGCTGATCCTGGCTGGGTAGCCGCAGAGAAAGGGTATCAATGGCGGCAGGAAGATGGTACTTTACTTCAGAAATCGGGTTGGGTAACGATCAACGGCAGGAAATATTATCTCCATAAGAGTGGAATTCGCTATTCAGGCTGGCAGATATATAAGAACAAAAAACGCTATTATCTGTCGAATGGTGATGCGGCAAGAAACAGATGGATAAAATACAAAGGAAACTATTATTACATCCGAAAGAATGGAACCAGCGCGCCGAAGAGTAAATGGCTTACTGTGAAAGGTAAGAGATATTTCATTGGAAGAAAAGGCTATCGGCTGACCGGTTTACAGACTATTAAGGGGAAGAAATACTATTTTAATTCAAAAGGTGTTCTCATCAGAAATAAAACCAGCTATAAGATAAAGGGAAAGGAATACGAGATCAATTCAGAAGGAGTTGCCATTCAGGTTTCTGCACTTAAAGCTGAGTGTATGCGAAAAGCAAGGAAATTTGTGGAGAAGCATACTGCTCCGAATATGTCCAACAGCCAGAAATTCAGAACCTGTTTCAATTATCTTATGGGCTATACTGATTTCAAGCCATGGATTTATCCTACTGATGAAGAGTTTAGGACTCAGATCTGGCCTTATCAGTCTGCCATTTACATGTTTGATAATAATCTTTCAGGATGCTGTTACGGTGTTGCAAGTGCAGTTGCTGCATGTGCCAAGGTTTTAGGATATGAGCCGTATGTAATTGCCACCACTGGCGACCATGGTTTTGTAATGATTGATGGGCTTTATTATGACAATATGGGACCTTTGTTCGGGGCATCTACCCATTTTGCATATTCTGTAAGATCAAGTGTGAAATTTTAAGGCAGAAACTGCTTTAAAAATAAAAAGCGAAGTAACTATTCAGAAGACAGTATTCCGCAAGGTGCGCGAAATCATGCAAATCATGATTCAACTGAGAAGGTACGAAAAAGTTACAAAGCTAAAAATTTTTATAAAGGAGATTTAGAAAATGAAAAAGTGGAAAAAATTACTTCTTCCTGCAATGTGCGTATTTATGCTGCAGACACCAGTAATTGCAAATGCAGAGGCAACTGGCAGCAGTGATGGAGCAGCTGCTGTAGTCGAAGACCCGGTTGCAGCTCCCACACCTGCATTATTAAATGGAATTATTAAGAAAGGTTCCAAAACCTATTATTACAAAGACGGCGTAATGCAGAAGAACTGCTGGAGTGCAGATAAGAAACAGTACTTTGGTAAAAACGGAGTGGCTTATGCAGCGCCGAAGGAGAGCGGTTATAAGAAAAATGTTGTAGTTAAGAAGATTGGCAAAAAGTACTATGGATTTGACCGAAATGGATATAAAGTAAAAAAAGGTGTATATGCAGACCTGAAAGGAACCCCTTATTACTTTGATAAGAATGGTGTACGTGTAGCCAAGAAGAGCAGCCAGCTGAAAAAAGCCAGCAAATATATGGAAAACGGTGTGAAACTTCGCAAACTTCTTGGCAAACCCTCCAAGACCAGATCCTATTCCAGCTGTATGAATGGTGTAAGCAAAGATATGAAACTGACATATGCAAATATCTATGTATCACTTGGAAAAAAAATCAGCGGTGGTGAAATCATATACGGTATTCAGCCCCGATAGAATATGCAGATTGCAAAAATGATATTTGGAGCCGGATTTTTAGATTAACGGACTCTAAATAATAAAAGAAATATAAGATTGGAGAAAATAAATATGAGAAAGATTACCAAAACATTGGCAGTTGTTCTGTCACTGAGTATGACACTTACAATGGGAACTCCTGTATTTGCAGAAGGAACCGCGGACAGCAGTAATACTGTGACAACTGTAGCTGAAGCTCCGGTTGTTACACCTACACCTGCGCAGGAAAACAAACCACCGAAAACAGGTTTCTACAAAAAAGCAGGTAAGACCTATTATTACAAGAATGGAAAACTTATAAAAAACAAATACGGCTACAAAATCAAAAATAAATATTATCATATCAACAAAAAAGGTGTGGTAACCACAGCTTCCACAGCCGAGAAACTGGCAGCAATCCGACTTAAAAAATGCGGCGGAAACCTTAAAAAAGCATTTACCTGGAGCTCCACAAAAATTAAATATTTCGGCGGCGTAAAGAAACCGGGAAAAAGTAAGAATGCAGTTGAATATTATGCAGCATATGGCTTTAAATATGGAAAAGGTGACTGCTATGTAATGGCTGCAACTTTTGCTATGATGGCGAAAGTAAAAGGACTGAATGTTAAATTTGTTATGGGTTCTGTGCCGCAGCGCAACGGCAAGGACGGCGAGCATGCATGGTGCGAGATTAAATCCGGCAAAACCACATATGTATATGATCCAAACTTTGCATATACATACCGCAATAACCCAAATGTCAACAGTGGATACAAATTCAAATACGGTGCTAAGGGAACTTACAAATATAATGAAAAAAGAACAAAAATCAGCTTCTGATTTTTTATAACTAAAAAGAATGACATAAGGAGATTGATCATGAAGAGAAAATTATTAATGGCATTATTAGCAGGCACATTAGCCATAGCAGCTCCGGTAAGCTGCTTTGCGGCAGAGACAACTGAAGCAGCTGAGGCAGATGCTGCAGAAGACAGCTCTGATGAGGAAGAGGATGCAGAAGAGGAAGATGCGGAATCAGCTGATTCTGATGATGCAAAAGAAGAAAAGACCACTACCAAAAAGAAAGAAGACTTAAAAACAGTTGGTGAAAAGGCAGAAGGCTGCATTGCTTTTAAACTGAGAAATGGTACAGGCAAAAAGATTACAGGACTTGCAATCAAGACTGCTGATGAGACAGAATTTCCTGAGAATATGATGGAAGCTGACGACGTATTTGAGTTAAAAGAGAAGAAGAGAGTATATTTTTCCAAAGAAAACAGTGAAGCAGAGACAGAGGAAGAAACTTCTGAGGATACTGCTCCAAATTATGATATGCAGCTTACCTTTGAAGACGGAACAACAGCAGATGTTCACGGTATTGTACTTGAGGATCTTGGTACCCTTACTCTTCGCGAGAAGGATGGAATTATTTATGGTACTTATAAACTGAAGAGCACCAAAGAGAAGAAGAGTACATACGATACTGAGAAAGCAATCGCTGACCAGGCAGCTGCTGATGCAGCCGCAGCTCAGGCAGCAGCAGACCAGGCGGCAGCTGCACAGCAGACAGAGAGTTATGATTACTCCTACGACAACAATGATTATTCCTATGATTACGGCGGTGGGGATGATTATAGCGGCGGTGATGACGGCGGAGACGGCTGCCTGGATAATGGTCTTTTAAATTAAAAAGATTTGCTTCCTATAGAGGGGCACACCATATAGGACTTTCAGTTGCTTTGCAACTCAAATACAGGACATGGCTCTTGCACTGTGAGGAGCAGTGCAGAGCCTGTTGTCCGGTTTAGGAGAAAAATATGTCGTTAGTATCTAATCTGTTTATACTATTTGTGGCGGCAAGTGTACTTATTTACTATCTTGTCCCACGCAGATTTCAGTGGATCGTTCTTCTTGCTTTCAGTTATATCTATTACATAGCAGGCGGTTCCCGCTACGTTGTCTTTATTCTTTTTTCCACCATTGTAACCTGGCTGCTGGCTCTTCTCATTGAAAAAACAGAAGGAAACGGCAATCACAAAGGTGCAAAAAAACTTTTAATTCTTGGGCTGATTCTCAATTTCGGGATGCTTGGCGTGGTAAAGTATACCAACTTTACAATAGAGAATATCAACGCCCTGTTTCATTTACATTTAAGAGAAATTGAACTTCTGTTTCCCCTTGGAATTTCTTTCTACACATTTCAGTCTTCCGGATATCTTCTGGATGTATATTGGAAGAGATGTAAGGCAGAAAGACAGCCGTTTAAGTATGCGCTGTTTGTATCTTATTTTCCCCAGATTTTACAGGGACCTATTGGTAGATACAGTCGTCTGGCAAACCAGCTTTATGCAGAGCACAAATTTGAAAGTCAGAATATTGTCAGAGGGTTTGAACGAATTCTCTGGGGCTTTTTTAAGAAGATGATTCTTGCAGATTGGGCTGCGGTTTTTTCAGATGCGATTTTTTGTGATCCGGAGAAATACAATGGAGTTGCTCTGCTTGGAGTATTATTTTATCTGATTCAGATTTATGCAGATTTCTCTGGTGGAATGGATGTTGTGATCGGTATTTCTTCTATGTTTGGAATTGAATTGGATGAGAACTTTAAAAGACCTTATTTTGCAGTATCGACTGCAGATTTCTGGCATCGCTGGCACATCACCCTTGGAACCTGGATGAAGGATTATGTATTCTATCCGGTTACATTATCTCGTTGGATGAGTAAATTCGGTAAGAAATGCAAAAAAGTATTTGGTAAGAAAATCGGCCGTGCTATTCCAATTGGTGCAGCAAATCTGATTGTATTTTTCCTTGTGGGTATTTGGCATGGAGCTGCATGGAAATATATCGTATATGGTATGTATAATGGTATCATTATTGCATTTAGTGGAATTATGGCTGATAACTATCGCAGTTGGAAGAAAAAACTGAATATTTCCGGTAAAGAAACCTGGTATTACGTATTTACAGTAGTCAGAACGTTTATACTGGTTCTTATTGGTAATTATTTTGATCGGGCAGACAGTGTAGGACAGGCTTTTCTTATGATGAAGCAGTCCCTGACAAGTTTTGCTCCATCTCAGCTTCTTATGATTCCGGCAGGTAAACAGGGGACTGCATTTACTCCTTATGCTCTTTTGATCATTGGTGTTTTATGTGTGATTCAGTTTATTGTCAGTGTACTTCAGGAAAGAGGAGTGAAAATTCGCGAGTCTCTTGCAAAGCTTCCTTTACCTGTTACAGCTGCCATTTATTTTTGCATGCTGGTATCCATTGGCTTGTTTGGTTCCACTGCAGTAGCGAGAGGTTTTATTTATGCACAATTTTAAGAAAATCGTAAAGACAGTACTGGTACTTGCTGTGTGTATAACACTTCTTGTAGGATTGGATATGGCGCTTTATCCATGTACCTTTATGAGGAATGATATTCATGCAGTGGTAAATAATCAATATGATGACATTATTCTGGGAACTTCTCACGGAATGACAGATATTGATCCGGCAGTAATGGAAGAAATTACAGGAAGAACTGGTCACAATATGTGCGTTGGAGGAGAATACGTAATTGACGCGTATCATATTGCGAAGCTGATTGCAGAGAAGCAGAAGCCTACCAGAATTATTTATGAAGTGGATCCGGAATATCTGGTTTCCAAAAAAGAAGAAGGAAACAATTATCTTCTGTTTTATCACGAGTTTCCTTTCTCAAAAGCTAAATTGGAATATTTCTGGAATTCTATTGCGGACTGCAATTTCAGAACTGTTCTGTTTCCGTGGTATGAATATTCACTTAGCTATGAGCTTGCAAAAGTAAAGGAAACTTTTTCTCAAAAATGGAATAAAGATTATGATATTTCCCATTTAAAGAGCGATACCCAGGAATACCATGAAAGTGGCTTGATTGAGCGTTATCCGGTTGATACAACCAAGCTGAAAATGCAGTCTATGAAGGATTTTACAGAAGCTCAGGTAAATCCGCAGAATATGGAATATCTTGGAAAGCTGATTGATTTTTGCGCGGAAAATAATATTGAATTTGTAGCTGTAACTACTCCGATTCCAATTGACACACTGAAAGTTTACAGTGATAATTTTAATGCGGCTTCAAAATATTTGGGAGAGTATTTTAATCAAAAAGGAATTACTTACCTGAATTTTAATACACAATACTTCAAGGCATTTTCTCACGACTTAAGCAGTTATACGGACTATAATGGTCATATGAATGGAAATGCTGCAAAAGAGTATTCCAAAGTGTTGGCAAATATTTTAAACCAAATTTAATATATGGAGGTGTCATATGCCAAGAATTATGACAGATTTTCTGGATGATGCTGTAAAAACACATCCAAATAAAGCTGCTTTTACGGAAGAAGCAAGATCCCTTACATATAAAGAGCTTCAGGAAGAGGCTTACAGGATTGCAATGCCGATTATAAAGTCGGGATTTCGTAAGAAACCAGTAGCCCTTTATTTTGATAAATCCATTTACTGTATTTCATCAATGATGGCAGTCGCTTATAGTGGCAATTTTTATTCTGTAATTGATACGGAAATGCCGGTTGAGCGAATTAATAAAATATTTGAAGTACTTGAGCCAGAACTGGTACTTACAGACAGAAAGCATTTTGAAAATGCAAAAGAGTTTTTTTGTGAAGACAGGATTATTGTTACAGAGGAATTAAATGATTCTGAAATATTTGAAGAAACAATTGAAGAGAGTAAAGCAAAGATTCTGGAGACGGATGTGCTTTATGTCCTTTTTACTTCTGGATCGACAGGAGTTCCAAAAGGAGTAGTCACACCTCATAAAGCAATCACCAGTTACATAGTTGCATTGGTTTCAGACTATAAAATGGACGATACCTATGTACTGGGTGTTCAGGTTCCGTTTTACTATGTTATGACGGCTCTTGATATTTATGGAACAATTGCGGCCAAAGCACATGCTTACCTGATTCCCAAAAGCAAATTTCTTTTCCCAGCTTATCTGGTTCAATATTTGTACGAAAATAAGATTAATTTACTTAGCTGGGTTCCATCTGCACTTTGCATGATAGCTAATACAAATGCATTTTCTGTAGCAGATCTGTCAGCAATCAGACTCATTGTTTTCGGCGGTGAAGTTATGCCAATAAAACAGCTGAAGGCATGGCAGCAAGCGGTTCCGGATGCTGTATATATTAATGCATATGGTTCTACTGAGATTACAGATGGATGTACTTACTATATTGTAGACCGGGAATTTAAAGATGAAGATATCCTTCCAATCGGCATTCCGTACAGCAATTGTGATGTTCTTGTGATTGATGAGCATGGCAATCCTATAACAGAAGGTGTTGGTGAGTTGGTTGTCAGAGGAAATTCAGTAGGATATGGATATTATAAAGATCCTGAAAAGACCGCGGAAGTATTTATTCAGAATCCACTGAATTCCTGTTATCCGGAAACAGTATATAAAATGGGCGATCTGGTACGTTTCAATGAGTATGGTGAATTGGAGTACTATGGTCGCAAAGATTTCCAGATCAAATATATGGGAAGAAGAATTGAACTCGGCGAAATTGAGGCAAATGTAAGCAGCATTGATGGAGTAGATGAAAATTGTTGTGTATTTGATTCGGCTAAAAAGAGAATTGTGTTATTCTACTCTGGCGCAATTGACGATAAAACATTGCTAAAAACATTAAGGTCAAAATTACCGGATTATATGCAGCCAAGAAAAATCAATCATTTACCTGAAATGCCTCATAATCAGAATGGAAAAATTAACAGAAAACTTCTGGCAACACAGATTAGCTGAACAGTAACGTATAAAGAAGTGAAGCTTTCTTCGTATTGAAATGATTTAGGATTTGTGTTATGCTCGTAATTAGAAAATAAATGTATCCTGCTTCAGCAGGTATTTGTGCAAAAACGATAATTGGAAAGCGAGGAAACAAAAATGGACAAATTAATAGAAATTCTTGAGGATATTAAGCCAGGGGTAGATTATGAAACCTGTGATACTCTGATTGATGATGGTTTGCTTGATTCTTTTGCAATTTTGTCAATTGTCAGCGAACTTCAGGATGAGTTTGATATTGCTATTACTCCGGCAGATATTATTCCGGAGAACTTTAACTCTGCAACGGCGCTTTGGGAAATGGTCTGCCGTCTGAAAGACTGATTTGAATATTGTAGTACATAAGGGGAAGAAAGTATGCAAAGGATAAGAAAAATTCTTGCCATTGCCGCGATATCTGTAATAACTGTTTGCACAGTACCTGTTCAGGCAGAAAATGGAGGTGCTTCTGATACAATTCAGATTCAGCCAGTGACAGTGAAGAAAAGCGGTCTTATAAAAGAAGGTACAAAATACTTTTTCTATGATAAGAAAGGCAATAAACTGAAAAGTAAATGGAAAACCATTCAGAAAAGACGTTACTATTTTAAAGCTGATGGAACAGCAGCAGTTGGTGGAACAAAAATTGGAAAATACACATATGTTTTTGATCTCCAGGGAAGATTGCTCAAGCCATCAAAGTCGAAAATTGTACAAGTAGGAAAGCAATTATATTATGTAAACAAAAAAGGACAGGCAATAAAAGGATTTTTCAAAATCGGAAACAAACTCTACAGAGGCGACATTAAAGGACGTCTGACAAAAAACAAAACGGTTGCAAACGTTACCTTTAACAGCAAGGGATATGCCAAAAATGATTTAAATGCCAAACTAAAGATGAAACTTATGACTATAATTTCCAGAATTACGACTACAGAAATGAGTAAATCTGAAAAGCTTTATTCCTGTTGGCGATATCTTACCAGCAGTGGAAATTTCTATTATTCAACATACTGGCCGGATCTGAATAAAAAAGGATGGCAGCGTGAGGTTGCATATAACATGCTTACTACAGGCGGTGGAGATTGTTATGGGTTTGCCTGCACATTTGCAGCGATGGCACGAGAATTGGGATATAATCCGTATGTAGTTCTTGGTCGCGTTTCTGGTACAAGAGATGGTGCTGCGGATGGTCTTACCAGACATGGATGGGTAATGATTGATGGAGCATATTATGATCCGGAAGCTCAGTTTGCGGGCTGGTATCGTGGTGTGTATGGTAATGGAAGTTATGATATCAATCATACAATCAGCCGCTATATAAGGTATGCTTCATAAAAATCTCTGTAACTGTAACATGATTATGAGATTGATCTTTTAACAGGTGCCAAATTTTATAGATTTTTTTACAATTCCATGGTATCATTATCTTAAATGAAGATAGTGTTTCCATGGGATTTTTTTTGAGGTGACGTATAAATGAAACAGCTAAGAGTGAATAAAATTACTGAGTATCTGGAAGCTAAGAAAAATTTTGAAAAGGATTATATTGGAATTGAAGAGCAGGATATAGATGATATAGATACAAATACAGGTGGTCCTTATAATATTGCAGATATTCGAATTGAGCAGAAGATGATCACTATTTTCCAGATTGAAAACTGGATTGAAAGTGGTTTGCTAAACTTACATCCAGAATATCATAGAAATTGCGTATGGAATAAAGAGCAGAAAACGGCACTGATAGAATCTATTTTATTGCGTATGCAATTTTCTTCATTTTGTTTTGATGAAGATGAAAATGGGCATAAGAGTGTTATTGATGGTGTAGAAAGATTAACTACAATCCATGAGTTTGTTCAGAACAAGTTTCCTTTGGGAAAAATGCAATATTATCCTAATTGCAATAATATGCTTTATAGAGAGCTTCCAATGTTATACCAGTCTTATATTATGGAAACGGTTTTGCTGGTAAACATATTGGATGCACGTTGTCCTCAAATTATCAAATTTGATATATTTAACAGAATAAATACTTGTGGACTGAAGCTTAATCCACAGGAAATAAGAAATGCTATGGCAAAACCAAAGGTGAGAGGGCTTTTAAAAGAAATGTCTTCCTGTGAGGAATTCAAAACTGCCACAGGTTATAGTATTAATGATGTACGGATGGGAGCACAGGAATTATGTCTTCGCTTATTAACTGTTTTGTATCATTACGATTGGGAGCATGATAGACTTGTAAATTATTACGGTTTGAGACATACAATGGATTCTATGATTTCCGAATTAAATTTGCGTATAGAACATGATTACGATAGAATACTGGCTGATTTTAAAAAAGCAATGAAACAGGCACATATGATTTTAGGAGATGATATTTTTAATAAACCTGGTCAAAAAAGAGTTAATGCGTCTTTATTTACTAGTTGGACAGTGGTATTGATATGTTTAAATAAGCCCTATAAATGGATTGAGAGTCATGCAGTTAAAATATATGATTCTTATAAGATGGAATTGGCGAAAAAAGATGATTTTTTTTATGCTGTAACAACATCGACTGGTTCCAGAAAAAACATTTTGTTAGCACTGAAAACGATTCGGCAGATATTAGGAGATCAATCATGATAAAAAGTTTTCAAATAAAAAATTATAAATGCTTTCCTGAATTATCAATAGCGTTAAAGAAAATGAATATTTTGGCTGGAGCAAACGCAGCTGGTAAATCGTCTGTACTACAGGCACTTCTGTTAGCTTATGCAGCAGCTCCGCTAAACATTGGCAGTTTGGTAAATATTAGTGATATATTGGGAATACAAGTGGGAAATCCGAGAGAAGTAATAGCGCAGAATGGAATCCCAATTTCAAATGGGGACATGGGGATTGATGTTATTGAGGATGAAAATAGTGTAAGCATTCGTTATAAATTAAAACCTGAATATCCTCTGAACTTAGCTATTTGGAAAAATTCTGAAAAATTAACCAGTCGGATTTGTTATCTGAATGCAGAACGAAAAGGACCAAGAGTGTCTTATCCAGCAGGTGGTAACTTAAATATTTTGCCGGATGGATCTAATGCAGCGTATTTAGTGGATAGAGCTGACTTGATGAACTGGCAGGTACCTCTTGGAGCAAGAGCAAATTCGTCTGTAGGTAAGTTTTCTACACAGGTTGAAGAATGGATGAATATAATTCTAGGAGATGTTCAATTCTCTATTACAACAGATTTAGCGAAAGTAAGCACAGATATACGATATAGAAATTCATTGGTTGATTACGGCGTTTTACCGACCATGACGGGATTTGGAATCAGTTATATTTTCTCTGTGGTTACAGCTGCACTTTGGTGTACGGTGAATGAATCGGCAGTATTGGTCGTGGAGAATCCTGAAGCACATTTACATCCTGCTGCTCAAAGTCGGATTGGTAAATTTTTGCAGATAATTTCTGCTGTTGGTGTGCAGGTGATTATAGAAACCCACAGTGAGCATATAATTGATGGCTCAAGATTACAGGCTGCATATCTAAAAAAAACAGAAGATATGCAAGTGCTTTTTTTTCAAACAGAAGATAAACATATTGAAATAAAAAAAATTAATGTGAACCAGAATGGAGAGCTGTCAGAATGGCCGAAGGGATTTTTTGACCAGAAAAGCCAGGATTTAAGGGATTTGTTATCAATAAGGAGAATGAATGCAGATAGAAAATAAACTGATAGCAGAAAGTATTGCATACACCATTTCGAAGGCAAATATGAAGGTAAGAACAGAAGAAATTGGAAATCTTATGGAAATAGATGCTTACTGTGCAAATGTAGATGAGTATATTGTTATAGATGATGATATTTGGGATCAGGAAGTAGAAGATGATATATTATTCATGGACTGGCTTTATTCTGGAAGCGGCGAGGGAAGTGAAGATGACAGAGCACGGATACGAGAGTTTATAAATAGAAATTCAATTGAAAGAGAACAGGACTGTTTTGAGAAAAAGGAAATAAAGGTGTCATTGGGGGAATTTAAAGAAGCTGTAAGTGATGAAAAGCAGTATATTCAAAAAAGAAGAGATATTTTGGCAAGTATTACTTTGGTTGAAGATTATCGAGAATTTATGGATTCCTGTTTTTGCAATAGTTGTTTTGCAGATAATATTTTATCGGGAATGAAATATATCGACAATTTTACTTTACATACAAGAGAAATTACAGATTGTCTGGCGTTGTTAAACGATGAAGCAGTTGAGTTGTACAACAAGTACAGAAATAATTTAAAAGAGGCTATGGCTATTTTGACGGCGAAACAAATAGCATGCTCTCCGGATCATAAACATAAAGCTGATTTGGTTTTTCCATTTACATATTATGAAGAACTTGAAGGTGTTCAGAAATCAGTCAAAAAGGAAGTTGTCTGCGAGCCACATTTGAAATTGTTAAATCGTCATTCAAATCTTAGAATATATTTTTCGTGGATGGATAATCAGGTTGGAGATGGTAAAAAAGTACTTGTTGGGAGAATTGGAGGTCATCCATATTAAAGAATGACGGTATAAAAATCTCACAGGATTAAGGAAAGAGAGGATGTTAGTGAGTAATAGAGAGTCAGAATTTAGCAAAGTGCTCAACACGGGTGATGTTTTGGTCGTAGCATTTGGTGCTATGATTGGATGGGGATGGGTTGTGTCCTCTGGTCAGTGGATTACCAGTGGTGGAGTTCTTGGAACGGTGCTTGGATTTATTATTGGCGGTATTATGATCTACTTTGTAGGTTTGTGTTATGCCGAACTGACTACCGCAATGCCGAAATGTGGTGGTGAACATGTATTTAGCTATAAGGCATTTGGCTCTATTGGAGCCTATATATGTACATGGTCTATTATTTTAAGCTACATTGGCGTTGTATGCTATGAGGCAGTATCATTTCCAACTATCCTTCAATATGTTTTTCCTAAAATAGCCAGAGGATATTTATATTCGGTTGGCGGATTTGATATATATTTTACATGGCTGCTTATTGCAATTGGAATGGCGCTGTTAATTCTATTCCTCAATATTATTGGAATGAAGAAAGCTGCAAGATTTCAGAAAATATTAACTTGTGTAATTGCGGCAGTAGGGATCGCACTGGTTGCAGGAGCTGCATATTCAGGAAACGTAAACAATCTTCAGAATCAGTTATTGGTTGGAGACACCAATGGCGAAATTATTCAAAATATTGCAAAGGTCGCTATAATGACGCCTTTTTTTCTTTTTGGATTTGATGTTATACCACAGGCAGCTGAAGAAATTAATGTTCCTTTGAAAAAATTGGGGAAGATGATGATTCTTTCTATCATTATGGCGGTTTCTTTCTATGTTCTGGTTGTTCTGGCTGTTGGATATGTTATGAATGCAGAACAGATCAAGACATCAATGCTTTCTGCCACCGGTCTTGTAACTGCCGATGCAATGGGTATTGCATTTAATAATGCTAATATGGCTAAAGTCCTGATAATTGGTGGTCTTTGCGGTATTGTTACCAGTTGGAATTCGTTCCTAATTGGCGGGAGCAGAGCTTTGTATTCTATGTCTGTTTCCTATATGCTTCCCAGGAAATTTGCTGTACTACATAAGAAATACAATACACCTGTGAATTCATTGCTGTTAATTGGGGCATTATCAGTTATTTCCCCGTTTTTTGGCCGGTCAATGCTTGTGTGGATTGTTGATGCAGGAAATTTTGCCTGCTGTTTTGCTTATTGCATTGTATCACTGTCCTTTATAGTTTTAAGAAGGAAAGAAGCTGATATGAGGAGACCATATAAGGTAAAACACTACAAATTTGTAGGAATAGTTGCAGTTATTATGTCAGGAACCATGTCCGCCATGTATATTATTCCGGAGACGAATTGTACATTGGTCTGGCAGGAATGGATTATTGTCGGTGGATGGATTCTTTTAGGAATTATAATGGCGTATATTAGTAAAAAGAAATATGGCGATAAATTTGCGAATCTTATAGAGTGAGAATAAGTTAAGTTCTATCTCGTTTTATTTATACAGGGGAAGAAAAATGGAAAAGAGAATGCAGGCTGGATTACCATTAAAGGGAAAAAGCTGGCATTAAATAAAAATGGAAAATTGTACACAAACCGTTGGTATAAGGGCTATTATCTTACAGCCAACGGAACAATCGCTACAAGTCAGATGGTTTCAGAGAATGTGTATGTAAATGAAGAGGGCAGGAAATGTGCCAAAGAAGAGGTACGTCTGGGAAAACTGAAGAAGAAACTCCAGTCCACCGTAAATGGGTACAGCGGCAACTGGTCTGTGTATGTGGAAAATCTGAAAACAGGGGATATTTTGTCTATTAATGAAATCAGTATGTATCCGGCCAGTGTGATCAAGCTTTTTGTTATGGAAGCAGTTTATGCCAGCGGCAGTGAGAAGCGGATCAACCTGAATGGAACAGTGAAAAGTCATCTGAACAGTATGATTACGGTTAGTGACAATGAGTGCTATAATGAGCTTGTAAGGACGCTTGGAAATGGCAGTTTTTCATCAGGGTGTAATTATATTAACAAGTATTTGAAAAAGCAGGGGTATACGGGCACGGGAGTGCATCATTCTCTTCATCCAAGCAGCAGTTATTATCAGAACGATGGCCTTGGAAGTAATCGAAGTTCCGCGAAAGACGTGGGAAAACTGCTGAAAAAGATTTATAAAAATAAAGCTGTCTCCAGATCCTGCTCCAGGCAGATGTTAAACCTGCTTTTGAATCAGGAGCGCCGCTACAAGATTCCTGCAGGATTGCCTTCTGGTGTGAAATCAGGAAATAAAACAGGGGAGACAGACAATTACCAGCATGATGCTGCAATTGTATATGGCAAGAAGACGGATTATGTGATCGTGATATTTTCCATGGCAAATGAATATACGGGCATAAACGGAATCAAGGAAATTTCCAGTATCGTGTATAATTACCTGAACTAGAGCGTGTTTGAATCATTCCCGCAATCTGCACGCCTTACTTTGCGGTATATTCCACCCGAATTCGGCTGCCGTAGCCCGCTACGGTGCCCTCATCCGGGCAAAATTTCCCACAAATTGTGAGGTAGATCTTGCAGAAAGCCTTTTTCAAACACGCTCTAGGACTATGCTGTTTCCCGGTTATTAATATACATTGTGGAAGCATGACCGGAAAACCAACCACGTACATATAGTGAAAAATATTATCAAATAATATCCTTGCAATTTTGCCGTGGTTAGTCTATACTAATCAACATAGTTAGGAATAGCTAACCTAACGGTGTAAATCATTTGGACTCCTTATTATGGCAGAAAGACCGCTGACATAATATGATGCGGATTGCGGCTGGACTTTTCCGGGAAGCAGTTTGCGAAGGAGTTCCTTTGAAAAATGAAAGGAGTATACATACCATGGATTACTTAGAAATTGAGAAAGTCATTGGAAGAGAAATTATGGATTCCAGAGGAAATCCTACAGTAGAAGCAGAGGTTTATCTGGTAGATGGAACCATCGGCAGAGGAGCTGCTCCCAGTGGCGCTTCTACAGGCGAATTTGAGGCTCTGGAGCTTAGAGATAATGATAAGAACAGATACCTTGGAAAAGGTGTTACAAAGGCTGTAGAGAACATTAATACATCCATCAACGACACAATCTCAGGAATGGATGCATCCGATATTTATGCAATTGACAAGGCGATGATCAAAGCTGACGGAACCAAGGACAAATCAAACTTTGGTGCAAATGCAATCCTGGCTGTTTCCATCGCATGCTGCCGTGCAGCTGCAACATCCCTTGATATCCCGCTTTATCGTTTCCTCGGTGGTATTTCCGGAAACCGTATGCCAGTACCGATGATGAACATTGTAAACGGCGGCTGCCATGCACTTTCCTCAGGACTTGATGTGCAGGAGTTCATGATCATGCCAGTTGGAGCACCAAGCTTCAAAGAGTGCTTAAGATGGTGTGCAGAAGTTTTCCATGCTCTTGCAGCTATTCTGAAATCAAGAGGACTTGCAACATCTGTTGGTGATGAGGGTGGTTTTGCACCAGCTCTGAAATCTGATGAAGAAGCAATTGAGACAATTCTTGAGGCTGTTAAGAATGCAGGCTATGATCCAGGAAAAGATTTTATGATCGCTATGGACGCAGCTTCTTCTGAGTGGAAGACTGGTAAACTTGGCGAGTACAAGCTTCCAAAGGCCGGTACTGTTTACACATCTGACGAGCTGATTGACCACTGGAAAAAGCTGGTTGACAAGTATCCGATCATCTCCATCGAGGATGCGCTTGATGAGGAAGACTGGGAAGGATGGAAGAAGCTTACCAAAGAACTGGGAGATAAAGTGCAGTTGGTAGGTGATGACCTGTTTGTAACAAATACAGAGAGACTTTCCAAAGGTATTTCTCTTGGATGCGGCAATTCCATCCTAATCAAGCTGAACCAGATCGGATCTGTATCAGAGACTCTTGAGGCAATCAAGATGGCTCATAAGGCTGGCTATACAGCAATTTCTTCCCATCGTTCAGGTGAGACAGAGGATACTACGATTGCTGACCTTGCAGTAGCATTAAATACCTGCCAGATCAAGACCGGTGCTCCGTCCAGAACAGAGCGTGTTGCAAAATACAATCAGCTGCTCCGCATCGAGGAAGAGCTTGGAGATGCAGCAGTATATCCGGGAATGAGCGCATTCAATGTAAAACGCTAATGTTCCGCGAAGTGGTTACTGACTGCAAAGTGAACAGTAACAGATTTACGAGATGATTTCACAGATGTAATCTACCTTATACCCCCTTAAGTAGTGTTATAGAAAAATCCCCCTGCCAGGAAAGCGTGGTTCCATGGCAGGGGGATTTTTAGGATTATTTATTGCGATTTACAGGTGATGTTCCGTGAATAATGTTATTGCAAACCGTACAATTATTTCATTCTGTTATTACAGGAATACATATTTCAGAACAAAGATAACGGCCAGTGCATACATAAGCGGGCTGATCTTTTTGTCTTTAGCTTTTCCAGTACAGACGTTGATAATAACATAAGAGATAACACCAAGTGCAATACCTTCGGAAATGCTATACAGGAACGGCATTGCAATGATTGCGATAAATGCCGGAATCGCTTCTGTAAGGTCGTCAAAGTCGATCTTGGTAACAGAGGTCAGCATAAGGAATCCAACCACGATCAGAGCCGGAGCTGTGGCGAAGGAAGGGATCGCCAGGAAGATCGGGGAAAGGAACAGGGAAAGTGCGAACAAAATAGCGGAAACAAGTGAAGTAAGACCTGTACGTCCGCCCTCTGCAACACCGGAAGCGCTCTCAACAAATGTGGTAACAGTAGAAGTACCGCACATAGCACCTACAGTAGTACCAACAGCATCGGAAAGAAGAGCACCTTTGATTTTTGGAAGCTTACCGTCTTTGTCCAGCATGTCTGCCTTGGAAGCAACACCGATCAGAGTTCCCAGAGTATCAAACATATCTACAAATAAGAATGCAAACATGATAACGATAAAGTCAAGTGAGAAAACTCCTGCGAAATCCATTTTCATAAAGGTAGGAGCCATACTCGGTACGGAAATTCCATTGGAAAAATCCGGGAGAAGACTGTAGAAACCTGCATCCGGATTTGGAACATAAAGTCCCACAAACTGACAGAGGATTCCAAGCGCCCATGTAATAAGGATGCCCCACAGGATACCGCCTTTTACATTCTTTACAAGAAGAATGCCGGTAACCAGTACGCCAATCAGGGCAAGAAGAACAGTGATTCCAAGATAATTGAAAGAACCATCTGACATGGAGCCCTTAAAGGAGAACATGCTTACCAGTGTGGAATCATTGTTTACAACGATCTTTGCATTCTGCAGACCAATAAATGCGATGAAAAGACCGATTCCAACAGAAACTGCGTGTTTCAGTGTCATAGGAATGGAGTTAAAAATTGCTTCACGTACATTGGTAAGGGAAAGCAGGATAAAGATGATACCTTCCACAAATACAGCAACCAGAGCCTGCTGCCAGGAATAACCCATGCCAAGAACTACGGTATATGCAAAGTATGCATTCAGTCCCATACCAGGTGCCAGGACAAACGGGTAATTGGATAACAGTGCCATCAGGCAGGTTGCAATGAAGGATGAAAGTGCAGTAGCAGTAAAGACTGCACCCCGGTCCATTCCGGCAGCGGAAAGGATGTTGGGATTGACAGCGAGGATGTAAGCCATGGTCATGAATGTGGTAATACCGGCCATGATTTCGGTCTTCACGTCAGTGTGGTTTTCCTTCAGGTGAAAAAGTTTTTCAAGGTTCATAAATGTACCCCCTTCTTTTTACGGCAGCTTGTGTGCCGTTTTTTATATTTTACAGGAATGTTTTGGATGTTGCTTTGCCACGCCCGCAACGCGGATTCCTGCAAATTTCAGGTAGTGAACATTTGACAGAGGATAGAGCTTCGAAAAAATCTCTGCAAAATGAATATTATCATTTCAGGGCTTGTCACATCTTTGTGTGTTTATTTATATATTTGGCTTTGTATTTAGAATATACAATTGTCTGATCTTTATACAGTCCATAATATCCGGAAGCCGCATAGCTGATAGAAACGGCGATCAGATAGAAGGACACTCCCTTAAAGCCAAACATTTCAAAGGCAATCAGAATAGAAGTAATCGGGCAGTTCGTCACACCACAGAAAACAGCCGCCATTCCGCAGGCTGCGCAAAGGGAGGGAGAAAGCCCTATCAGCTGTCCTGCCATGCATCCGAAAGTGGCGCCTACGCAGAAAGACGGAACGATTTCGCCTCCGCGAAAACCAGCCTTCATAGTCAGTGCGGTAAGGAGCATTTTCCAGAAGAAAGCCATATAATCGGTGTCTCCGGTCTCCACTGCTTTCTCAATAAGCTCAGCACCGGCTCCCATGTAATCCGTAGTTCCAAGAATCAGTGTAATAAAAATAACCAGAACGGCACCGGCCACTACCCGTGCATATTTATTAGAAAAAAACTGGCCGTAGAATCTGGCTGTCTCATTTAAAATAATACAGAAGACAATACTGATCACTGCACATCCAAGGGCTACAACGCCCATTTTCAGCCCTGTTTCCAGAGAAAGTGCAGGAATATTTACTACGTGAAAAGCTTCCGGCGTAACGCCCATACCAGCCGCAAAACGGGATGCGATCAAAGATGCGATCATACAGGGCATAAGAGCTGTATAATACATAACCCCTACACTGACCACTTCCAAGGAAAAAACAGCTGCAGCCATTGGTGTGCCAAATAGTGCAGAGAAAGCAGCACTCATACCACACATAACGATCACATGACGGTCTTCCTCATCAAGATGGATCCATCTGCCAAGAAGATTGGCAATGCTGCCACCAAGCTGAATAGCTGCACCCTCACGTCCTGCTGAACCACCGGCAAGATGTGTCAATGCAGTCGAAATAAAAATCAGCGGACCGGATCTCCAGGGCACATCATCCTGGGAACGGACTGTAGAAAGGACTTGATTCGTGCCGCCATCGTCTTTTCCGAATTTTTCATAAAGAAATACGATGCAAAGTCCGAACAGGGGCAAGAGAAAAAAGGTCCACAGATGTGCCTTGCGGTAACCGGTCACTGCCTTCAGCACAAAAGAAAATAAAGTACTGAAAGCTCCCGCTATACATCCTACCACCACTGCCAGAAGCAGCCACTTAAGCAGGTTCCCCATGTCACGTCTGATAGCTCCGGAGTAATAGCGAAATTTGTCCTCCGGAGTCTGCCTGTTGTCTTTTTCCATAGTATTTTCGTCCTCTCATGTATAGTTGTGACTTACTCCATTTTGTCACCTGAAATAATTGTTTGATATTACTGGAAAATTCCTTTTATAAATACGAATTTATGCGTATTTTCATTATACTATATACGCTCAGAAAAAGCGACAAAAATTTTTGAGAATTTCAAAAATTGTCTATAATTTTAAAGCAGATTGGAAAATGGAAACATAATTTATTATAAGTTTCTTTTTATCGGGGAAAATAATGGAAAAATCCTTTTATACCGGAAAAGGAATCGGTGTGTGTATTCTGGATACCGGGATTTATGAGCATATAGATTTTACTGGCAGGATCTGGGCTTTTTATGATTTCCTGGCTTTTAAAAGGTGGCCTTATGACGATAATGGACATGGCACCCATGTAGCCGGGCTGGTGGCAGGAGATGGCACTGCTTCCATGGGAAAATACAGAGGCGCAGCACCTGGCTGCGGAATCATTGCCCTGAAAGTGCTTGACCGTTATGGAAATGGAAGCCAGGATGACGTGCTTCGGGCTCTTCGGTGGATTCGGGAATACAGGCAGCAGTACAGGATCCGGGTGGTAAATATTTCTGTGGGAACTACCTGTAACTCAAAAAGAAACCATGCTAGGCTTCTGGAAAGTGTGGAGCAGCTGTGGGATGAAGGAGTGGTAGTGGTCACAGCTGCCGGAAACCAGGGACCAAGGCCGGGCAGTATCACAGCTCCGGGAAGCAGCAAAAAAGTGATCACAGTGGGCTCCAGCGATTTGTTGGAAGGGCGCAGTGCTATTTCAGGGAGAGGACCAACGGCGGAATGCGTGTGCAAGCCGGATATTGTGGCGCCTGGAAATAAGATCATGTCCTGCGTGCCTGGAAAACCTTATTCTTATGGTGTGAAAAGCGGCACCTCTATGTCTACGCCTCTGGTGACAGGTGCTATTGCTTGTGCTTTGGAAAAAAATCCTGCACTTACCAATACGGATATCAAAACTATGCTGATGAATAGCGCAGAGGATATGGGACTGCCTCAAAACCTGCAAGGGTGGGGGAAATTTAACCGCAGAAAGTTTCTGAAAATGTAAAAGCAGCCAATTGTGTGAAAAGGATTTCTGCTTAAGTGATTTGAAGAAATGTACGAAAAAGAATACACAAACTTTGATAAAGAATTATCACTTTACAGTATAAAAGCACTTGACGAAGCCGCTTTAAGTGAGTAAAATGGACAGCAAGAGTTCCAAGAGATGAGGAGGAAATATCTATGGAAAACAGACGTGTTTCTATGAATCGCCACACAAACCTGCTTCAGTTAGAGGAGCATATGTATCCGCTTGTGGATGTTGCAACTCCCAATGTATTCCGAAATCTTTTTCCATATTCTGAAGTACCGAAGATTGCATTCAACGACCGAGTCGTTCCACATCATATGCCAGATGATATCTGGATCACCGACACGACATTCCGTGATGGCCAGCAGTCCAGAGCACCATACAGCACTGAGCAGATCGTAAGGATTTATGATTACCTTCATAAGTTGGGCGGACCGGAAGGAAGGGTCCGTGCTTCTGAATTTTTCCTTTACAGCAAGAAAGACCGTGATGCTGTTGAGAAATGTATGGAGAGAGGCTATGAGTTCCCTGAGGTTACCAGCTGGATCCGTGCGAATAAGAAGGACTTCCAGCTTGTCCGCGATATGGGTATGAGAGAGACCGGTATCCTGGTAAGCTGTTCCGATTATCATATTTTTTATAAGATGAAAATGACACGTAAACAGGCGATGGAGCATTATTTAAGTATTGTAAAAGAATGTCTGGAAATCGGTGTTTCTGTCCGTTGCCATCTTGAAGACATTACACGAGCTGATATTTATGGCTATGTTATCCCATTCTGCCTTGAGCTGATGAAGCTTCGCCAGCAGTACGGCATTCCGGTTAAGGTTCGCTGCTGTGATACCATGGGCTACGGCGTTAACTATCCTGGTGCCGTGATTCCTCGTTCTGTACCTGGTATTATTTATGGTATTATGGTTCATGCAGGCGTTCCCTCTGAACTGATCGAGTGGCATGGACATAACGACTTCTATAAGGCAGTCAGCAACTCCACAACAGCATGGCTGTATGGTGCGTGTGGTGTTAATACTTCTTTGTTTGGTATCGGCGAGCGTACCGGAAATACACCTCTTGAGGCAATGGTATTTGAATATGCACAACTTCGCGGAAACCTTGGAGGTATGGATACAACTGTTATCACAGAGCTTGCTGAGTACTATGAGAAAGAGATTGGCTACCACATACCGGAAAGAACTCCTTTCGTTGGAAAGAACTTCAATGTAACAAGAGCTGGTATCCATGCCGACGGACTTCTGAAAAATGAGGAAATCTATAACGTATTTGATACCGAGAAATTCCTGAACCGCCCGGTTGAGGTTGCCGTTTCCAATACATCCGGAGCTGCCGGAATCGCACACTGGATCGACAGCCATTATCGGCTGAAGGGTGACCAGAAGGTTGATAAGAACAGTGAGCTTGTAAAGATGATCAAGTCCTGGGTTGACCAGCAGTATGAGGAAGGCCGTGTTACTGTGCTTTGCGATGCAGAACTGGAAGCAATTGTAGCAGAGACTTGCCAGAGACTTGGAATTACGTTAAAATAGGGTTGCTGCGGACACAGTTCACAGTTACCACAAAATATATACTAGGAGGTAATAATGGGTAAAATTCAAATGCAGACCCCTCTTGTTGAGATGGACGGGGACGAGATGACCAGAATTCTGTGGCAGTTGATCAAGGATGAGCTTCTTCTTCCTTTTATTGATCTGAAGACAGAATACTATGATCTTGGACTGGAATACAGAAATGAGACTGATGACCAGGTAACTATAGATGCAGCGGAAGCCACCAAGAAATACGGAGTTGCTGTTAAATGTGCCACCATTACCCCGAATAAAGCCAGAATGTCTGAGTACAATCTGAAGAAAATGTACAAAAGCCCTAACGGAACTATTCGTGCAATCCTGGATGGAACTGTTTTTCGTGCTCCCATTGTGGTAAAGGGAATCGAGCCATGTGTGAAGAACTGGAAGAAACCTATCACCATTGCCCGTCATGCTTACGGCGATGTATATAAGAATGCCGAGATGTACATTGATAAACCAGGAGATGCTATGCTGGTATTCAAAGGAGAAGACGGCGAGGAGAGAACGGAGCTGATCCATCACTTTGATACTCCAGGCGTGATCCAGGGTGTTCATAACCTGGACAAATCCATTACCAGCTTTGCAAGATGCTGCTTTAATTATGCCTTAGATACGAAACAGGATCTGTGGTTTGGCGGCAAAGATACCATTTCCAAAACATACGATGGCAAATTTAAAGAAATTTTCCATAATATTTATGAAGCTGAGTTTAAGGAAAAATTTGAGGCCGCAGGCATTACTTTCTTCTATAGTCTGATCGATGATGTAGTAGCCCGTGTAATGAAAGCAGAAGGTGGATTTATCTGGGGCTGTAAGAACTATGACGGGGATGTTATGAGTGACATGATTTCCTCTGCATTTGGTTCTCTGGCAATGATGACTTCTGTACTGGTTTCTCCGGATGGATATTATGAGTATGAGGCAGCTCACGGAACTGTACAGAGACATTACTATCGTCATCTGAAAGGAGAGGAGACCTCTACCAACTCTGTAGCAACAATCTTCGCCTGGACCGGTGCTCTGAGAAAAAGAGGTGAGTTGGATCAGAATCAGGAGCTTATAGAGTTCGCAGATAAACTGGAGAAAGCAACCCTTTCCACTATCGAAGGCGGACAGATGACCAAAGACCTGGCACTGATTACTTCTTTAAAAGATGTAAAAGTCCTTAACAGCCGCGAGTTTATTCTTGCAATCAGAGAGAAGCTTGAGGCCATGTAATAAAACAGACAGCTTTAATAAGTTGTTTAAAGTAAAAATGTTAATATTGTTATAAAAAACAGGAACGGTTTCGGATATTTATATTCGAAATTCGTTCCTGTTTTTGAAATAAATATGAAATGTAAGGCTCAAAAGAGCAGGTTACTGGTAATTTATGCCAGCTCCTCCCATTTCTCATAAAGCCCTTCCAGTTCTTCTGCTATAGCAGCTTTTTCCCGGCTGAGCTTCGTGCATTCTGCCACATTCGTACAGATATCTGGCAGAACCATGGTTTCATCAATTTCTTTATCCCTTGTTTCCAGTTCTTCAATCCGTGCTTCCACTTTCTTCAGCTCATTTTCCCGTTTTCTCTTCAGAGCCTGTTCCTCTTTCTGCTGCTGCCAGGTGAGTTTGGTTTCAGAGACGTTTTCCTTAACTTCCTGAGCGGCGGTCTCCTGAACAGGAGCATAAATCCGGGTCATCTCCTCCTTCTTTTCCAGGTAGTAATCATAATCACCGATATAATTGACAATGGCCTGGTTGGTCAGATCCATAATGCGGGTAGCAGTCTGGTTAATAAAATAACGGTCATGGGAAACGTAGAGGACAGTTCCTGTGTAGCTGTTCAGTGCTTCCTCCAGAATCTCCTTGGATGCAATATCCAGATGGTTGGTAGGCTCATCCAGTATCAGGAAGTTGGCTTCTGAGAGCATCAGCTTCGCCAGGGAAACACGGCCACGTTCACCACCAGAGAGAGAGGAGATCAGCTTAAACACATCATCTCCTGTAAAAAGAAAAGCAGCCAGCATATTGCGGATTTCAGTCTCAGTGAGAGTCGGATATGTGTCTGATATCTCCTGGAAAATAGTTTTCTCCATATGCAGAACATGATGCTCCTGGTCATAATAACCGATCTGAACCTTGGAGCCAAGGGCAAACCGTCCGGTGTCAGCTGCTACGATTCCATTAAGAATTTTCAAAATTGTAGTCTTGCCAGTGCCGTTGTTTCCAATAAGAGCCACACGCTCTCCGCGCTTGATCTCAAAATTAATATCTGTAAATAAGGTCTGTCCTGGGAAAGCCTTGGAAAGTCCTTCTACAGTAAGTACATCATTTCCACTGATAAAACGTGGTTCCAGGGAAATACGCATCTGGTTATCAATTTCAATTGGTTTCTCAATGCGCTGGATTTTGTCCAGCATTTTTACACGGCTCTCAGCACGCTTAATGGATTTCTCGCGGTTAAAGGAGCGGAGCTTGGAGATAACAGCCTCCTGATGTTTGATCTCTCTTTGCTGGTTCAGGTAAGCCTTGTACTGGGCGTCACGCAGCTGCGCTTTTTTCAGGGCATAAGCGGAATAGTTGCCTTCGTACATTCTCATCTGGGCAGCCTCGATCTCCACGATCTTGGTAACTACCTTGTCCAGAAAATAACGGTCATGAGAAACGATAAATACAGCGCCCGGGTAGTTGAGAAGATAGGTCTCAAGCCATGCAATGCTCTCCATATCCAGATGGTTGGTAGGCTCGTCCAGAAGGAGAATATCCGGTTTGGAAATCAGAAGCTTGCCAAGTGCAACCCGGGTTTTCTGACCTCCGGAAAGGTTCTCAATCTGTTTGCCGTAGTCTTCTTCTTCAAATCCAAGACCTTTTAAAACACCTACGATTTCACTTTTATAAGCGTAGCCGTTTTCCAGCTCAAACTGGTGAGTCAGGCGGGTGTAGCTGTTCATCAGGCTCTCAAGTTTGTCTCCTGCTACGTATTTCATTTCCTGCTCCAGAGAACGGATCTTGTCCTCCATATCCAAAATGTACTGCTTGGTGGTCATCAGTTCTTCGTAAATGGTGTGATGACCGTGGATATCCTGGTACTGGGCCAGATAACCGATCTTCTTATCCTTGGCAATGACCACCTGACCGGAATCCGCGGAAATCTCCTCCATGATAATACGAAGAAGAGTTGTTTTCCCCGCACCGTTATTGCCGATGAGAGCGGCCTTTTCCCGTTCTTCTATGTGAAAAGAAGCATCCTGCAGGATCACCTTTTCCCCAAAAGATTTGCAGATGCTCTGACATGATAAAATCATAAGTTCCTCCTTAAAAAGGCGGTTCTGTATACACAGAAACAGCATTATTAGAATGTTCAATAGTATATTATACTTGAAAAATTTATTTTTTGAAAGAATAATTGTCAAATCACAAAAAAATTTGCAAAAATTTGTAATTCTGCACAACTTTAATTGACAAGAAAATAACATTTCGGTATAATTGACATAGTGTTACGCGGGCTGCCGTTTACAGGTAATGTTCCGCGATGCGTTTTTAGCGGAAAAATACAGGCAGCGGAAACAAGGAGGGGAACATTTTGGATGCAAAAGAGATCTCAAAGGCGGTAATTAAGAGATTGCCAAGATATTATCGCTATCTGGGGGAGCTGATGGAAGAGAAGGTGGAACGTATATCTTCCAACGACCTGAGTAAAAAAATGCATGTGACTGCTTCACAGATCCGACAGGACTTAAATAATTTTGGCGGTTTTGGACAGCAGGGATATGGATATAATGTAGAATATCTTTATACAGAAATTGGTAAAATACTGGGTTTGGACACCATTCATCCCATGATCATCCTGGGCGCAGGTAATCTGGGACAGGCACTTGCCAATTATGGAGACTTCGAAAAACGTGGCTTCCGTCTGGTTGGAATTTTTGATATAAACCCGGTTCTGGAGGGGATTTCTGTTCGCGGGATTGAGATTCGGATGATCAACAGTCTCCCGGAATTTATCAGGGAGAATCAGGTGGAGATTGCTATTTTAACCCTGCCGAAGAATAAGGCCAAGGAGATGGCGAAGGTTCTTATTGACAATGGAATCAAGGCAATCTGGAATTTTGCCCATACAGATCTTGACGCCCCGGAGGATGTGATCGTGGAGAATGTTCATCTGTCCGAGAGCCTGATGGCTCTGTCTTACAACTTAAGCCAGTATCGTAACGAACATAAAGAAAACAAAGAATAAAAGTCAAAGAGGACTGCTGCTTGTCTCGCTGAAGGATTTACAGGAGACCGGGCGGCAGTTTTGCATTAGGAGTGGTCTTATGAAAAAAGTTGTAACCTGCAGTCAGATGAAGCTGCTTGACCATGGCACCATTCATAATATGCATGTTCCCTCTCTGGTTCTCATGGAGAGGGCAGCACTTGCCACAGCAGAAGAGATCCGGAAATATCTGGAAAAGAAAAACGGTTCTGGAAATTTGAAAAAAGAACGGATTCTGACCGTCTGCGGATCTGGCAATAACGGAGGTGACGGCATTGCCATTGCAAGACTTCTGCATCTGGCAGGGATCCGTTCTGAGATTTATCTTGCAGGAAATCCGGATAAAATGACAGAAGAAACCCGACACCAGTGGGACATTGCCATGAGCTACCAGGTACCGGTAATGAATAACCCTGTATGGGATGAATATACTGTTATAGTAGACGGAATTTTCGGCGTTGGACTCTCCAGGGAGATTACCGGGAATTACAAAGAGATAATTGACCATATGAATGAAGCTCCTGCATATAAAGCAGCGGTGGATATTCCGTCTGGCATTCATGGAGATACGGGAGCTGTTCTTGGAACTGCTTTTGAGGCAGATCTTACCGTAACATTTGCGTATAAAAAACGTGGGCTTTGTCTATATCCGGGAAGAGCTTATGCTGGCAGAACTGTGGTGGCGGATATTGGAATTTATGACCGGGACCGTGATGGCAGTGAGCTTGCAAGCAAGGCTGCCTGGCATATAGAAAAATCTGATATGAAAACTCTTCCGGCAAGAAAACCATGGGGAAATAAAGGAACATTTGGCAAGGTTCTTCTTGTGGCGGGTTCGAAGGGAATGTGCGGAGCAGCCTGTCTGAGTGCCAGTGCAGCACTTCATGGAGGTGCCGGGATGGTGAAGATCCAGACTGTGGAAGAGAACCGGATTCCTTTACAGAGCCTTTTGCCTGAGGCAATGCTGACCAGCGAATTTGATGAGGAAGCCAATAAGAAAAATTTAAACTGGTGTGATGTGCTGGTGATCGGTCCAGGACTTGGAACAGAAGGCTCAGGAAAGGAAAGAATGCTTTGGTTCCTGGAAAACGGAGCAAAAGCAGGAAAACCTGTTATACTGGATGCAGATGGTCTGAATATTCTGGCAATGCATCCACAATGGATGAAATTCATAGGGGAACAGACCATTCTCACACCCCACATGGGCGAGATGAGCCGTCTTTGCGGCTTGAATGTATCAGAACTAAAGGAAGACCCTGTAGCCCGTGCTTATCAGTATGCAGAGAAAAGTGGCGGTGTTCTGGTACTGAAAGACGCATGTACAGTAGTGACTGACCGGAATGAAAAGCTGTATCTGAATCTTTCTGGTAATTCGGGAATGGCCACAGCAGGAAGCGGAGATGTGCTTTCCGGTATTATCGCATCTGTTCTCTGCATGTATTTAAGCTGTGAGGAAGAACAGGAACTTTCCTATAAAGCTGCCATGGCGGTGTATATTCACGGTCTTTGCGGTGATATTGCCAGAGAGAAAAAAGGATCTCACGGCATGACGGCGAAGGATATGATCGAAGCCCTGCCGGAAGTTTTGAAACTGGCAGAAGTTCAGAGTAAAGGATGAGAATTGTGACGTACATTTTGCAGAACGCCTTTTGAGGCATGCTCTGATAAATTTAGAAAATCGAGGAAAATGTTATGGAAAAATACAGCAGAATCAAAGCATTGATTTCTCTTGATGCAATCAGATATAATTTTGAACAGATGAAGAAGAACATAAAAGAGGGAACAAAGATCATCGCAGTGATCAAAGCGGATGCATATGGTCACGGTGCAGTACCTATTGCGAGAATGCTTGAGGAATTTGATTATATATGGGGATTTGCTGCGGCTACAGCCCAGGAGGCATTACAGCTTCGAAAAGCCGGGATCACAAGACCGATTCTGATCCTGGGACTGGTATTTGAAGAATATTATAAGAAACTTGCTGAAAATGATGTGCGCATGGCCGTCTGTGATTATGAGACTGCCAGGAAATTTAACAAAGCTGCTGAAGCAGCGGGCAAAAAAGGTCTGATCCATCTGGCTGCGGATACAGGCATGACCAGGATCGGATTTAAGGACAGCGAAGAGAGTCTGGAGGAAATCCGCAGAATTGCAGCTCTTCCCAATGTGGAAATTGAAGGTTTATTCACTCACTTTGCAAGAGCAGATGAATACGACCGTACCCCGGCAATGGTTCAGCTGAAACGATATCTTGATTTTTCGGATCTTCTGGAAAAAAATGGAATCCATATTCCACTGCATCATTGTTCCAATAGTGCCGGAATAATCCGTGTACCGGAAGCCAACCTGAACATTGTCCGTGCCGGAATTACCATTTATGGAATTTATCCCTCTGAGGAAGTGGAAAAAGACATTGTAATGCTGAAACCTGTAATGTCCCTAAAGAGTCATGTTTCCTACGTGAAAGATGTGGAGCCGGGGGTCCAGGTAAGCTACGGTGGAACCTACACGACAGATCATGTTACAAAGATGGCGACGATTCCTGTTGGATATGCAGATGGATACCCAAGAATGCTTTCTAATAAAGGCTGGGTTCTGATTCATGGAAAAAAAGCGCCGATCTGTGGCAGAGTCTGTATGGATCAGTTTATGGTAGATGTGACAGAAATCCCGGATGTAAAGACAGGGGATGAAGTGACACTGCTTGGAAAAGATGGGGATGAGGTTATCAGTGCAGATACACTGGGAGATCTGTCCGGCCGTTTTTCTTATGAATTTGTATGTAATATCAGCAAACGTGTGCCAAGAATCTATATCCGCGATGGGAAAGAGTGCGGCGAGCTGACATATTTTGACTGAGCATACCCAGACAAATTGTGACGCGTATCCTTTGGAAAGCCTTTTGCAGGTATGCGTCAGGTAAGAACAATATAGACGGAAAGGGTTCCGTTACCGGCTTTTATAAGAACCCGTAACGAATTACGGGAAAAATACCACACATGTATACACATGAAAAAAGTTGGAAATACTTATTTTCAGAAAAGTAAAAGTAAAACGGAGTGTGAATTGTGTGGTAATTAAAAGAGGGGATATTTTTTATGCGGATCTTCGGCCCGTGGTGGGAAGCGAGCAGGGAGGTATCCGACCGGTACTTATTATTCAGAATGATGTAGGCAACAGACATAGTCCTACCGTGATCTGCGCAGCGATTACATCCAAAATGAACAAGGCGAAGCTGCCCACCCATATTGAGATTGATGCATCGGCCTATGGAATTGAAAAAGATTCTGTAATTTTGTTAGAACAGCTTCGCACCATTGACAAGAGAAGATTAAAAGATAAAGTATGTCACCTGGACGGTCCTATGCTTGACAAGGTGAACCATGCTCTTGAAATCAGCCTGGAGCTTACATTCTCTTGACGAAAAGAAACTTTAGTGATATAGTTGTAAAGTCTCAGCGGCATTGACTGCCGCAATTGCACATTCGTGCTGCTGTGGAATAAGGAAGCAGCAGTATGTTTTCGTTACTGCGAAGGTAATAAGCAGTAACGCTGTCTAGGAGGAACAAAGGTTTAATATATGGAATCTGGCAGTAGTATGCCCCTGGCGGGCTTTGTCATTTTATTATTGCTTTTGTGGCTGAATGGTATTTTTTATGGATTTTCAGCTGCAGTGCACAATCTGAGCGAAAACGAAGTGGAGAAACGGGCGCAGGAAGGAGATAAGAAAGCAGTCTTTCTTCTTTCCCTGATCAACAATCCTGTTTCATTTGTCAATGCGATTCCGCTGATTGTTATGGCTTCCGGAGTCTGTTTCGGAGCATTTATCGTTCCATGGGCTACCGAGACCTTTCATCCCTACATAAAGCATTTGGCTGCATTGATCCTGGTGCTTGCACTGGTGATCATTCTGCTTGCGTCTCTTGGTATTCTTACATTCAGGAGAATCGGAACCTATCACCCGGAGAAATATGCATATCGGTATATGAAGATTGTGGGATTTTTTACCAGGATCCTGTATCCTTTTACTATGTGCGTAACCTTTATTGCCAAGCTGGCAGCAAGGCCATTTGGTGTTGCTTTTAATCAGTCAGAGGATCCGGTGACGGAGGAAGAGATCATTTCCATTGTAGATGAAGCCCATGAGCAGGGTGTCATTGAGGAAAACGAAGCAGAGATGATCCAGAATATCATGGAGTTTACGGACACTGAAGCCAAGGACATTATGACGCATCGCAAGAATGTGATCGCATTTGATGAGGAGGACAATCTTCAGACCATTGTGGATACCATGCTTGAGGAAGGAAATTCCCGTTATCCTGTATTTAGAGAGACGATAGATAATATAGTAGGAATTATTCATTATAAAGATGCTTTGAAATTTCTCACCAGGAATTCCTGGGCGAAGTTCAAACCCCTTAAGGATCTGCCGGGATTGATCAGAGAAGCTTCTTTTATTCCGGAGACAAGGGGAATCAGTGATCTTTTCAAATCCATGCAGATGAAGAAAATTCATATGGCAGTGGTAGTGGACGAGTATGGACAGACTTCAGGAATTGTCTCAATGGAAGATATTCTGGAGGAAATCGTAGGAGATATTCTGGATGAATACGATGAAGACGACAGTACGTTCCGGACGCAGAAGGATAACAGTGTGATCATTGACGCACTGGCGTATCTGGAAGATGTAGCGGAAGAGCTTGGAATTGATTTCGGTAAAGTGGAATTTGAGACCTTAAATGGTTATCTGACGAATCTTCTTGGACATATTCCCACAGAAGATGATCTGGATAAAGAAATTGTTGTAAACGGCTACCGTTTCAGAATTCTTTCCCTTGGCAACAAAACCATCGGAAAGGTGCGGGCCGAAAAGATAAAAAAAGAACCAAAAGGAGAGGATAAGAAATGTCAGGACATTCAAAATTCGCAAACATAAAGCACAAGAAAGAAAAAAATGATGCTAAAAAAGGAAAAATCTTTACCATCATCGGTCGTGAGATCGTAATGGCTGTTAAAGCAGGTGGTCCGGATCCGAACAACAATGGTAAGCTTCGTGACGTTATTGCAAAGGCAAAGGCAAACAACATGCCAAACGATACCATTGAGCGTGGTATTAAGAAAGCAGCCGGTGCTGATTCCGCAGACAGTTATGAGAAAGCTGTATACGAAGGATATGGTCCGAATGGTGTTGCCATCATCGTTGAGACTCTGACTGATAACAAGAACCGTACAGCCAGCAACGTAAGAAACGCTTTTACAAAGGGTAACGGAAGCATTGGAACCCAGGGCTGTGTATCCTATATGTTCGATCAGAAGGGTCAGATCATCATCGACAAGGAAGAGTGCGAGATGGACGCTGACGAACTGATGATGACCGCTCTTGATGCAGGTGCTGAGGATTTCAACGAAGAAGAGGACAGCTATGAAGTTCTCACTGCTCCGGATGATTTAGGTGCAGTACGCGAGGCTCTTGAGGCCGCAGGTGTTCCGCTTCTTGAGGCACAGGTTGCCATGATCCCGCAGACAACTGTTGAACTGACAGATGAGAAATCCCTTAAGGATATCCAGAGAATCCTTGATCTTCTGGATGATGACGACGATGTAACAGATGTATGGCATAACTGGGACGAATAATTTAATCAGATTTGCAGATACTACCTCCATACGATTGTGTGGAGGTATTTTTTATGCAGCAAAGAGAGGATAATGAAGCAGAAAGTGAAAAAAAAGAATCTGTAGAAAAAGAAGAACAGCAAAATAAGCAGATCCGTGATATGGGACAGGTTATTTTAAATGAGAATTCCAATAAATACAAAGTGGAACTTCTGACGATCATCGGTGAGGTAGAGGGGCACGAATCGGCGCCGTCTCACAGCAAAACTACCAAATATGAGCATGTTTTGCCAAAGCTTGCCATGATCGAGGATGACAAGTCTGTGGACGGGCTTCTGGTTTTGCTTAATACTGTGGGCGGTGACGTGGAAGCTGGTCTTGCCATTGCAGAGATGATCGCCTCTTTAAGCGTGCCCACAGTGTCCCTAGTACTTGGAGGCGGTCACTCCATTGGTGTTCCCATGGCTGTATCTGCAGATTATTCTTTTGTAGTTCCCAGTGCCACCATGGTGATCCACCCTGTTCGCACAAATGGCATGTTTATTGGCGTCGCCCAGTCCTACCGCAACATGGAGAAAATCCAGGACCGGATCACCACCTTCATTTCCAGTCACACTCACATGTCCCAGGAAAGACTGGAAGAACTAATGCTGGACACTACGCAGCTGGTAAAAGATGTGGGAACTATGTTAGAAGGTCCGGAGGCAGTGAAAGAAGGTCTAATCGATGAAGTTGGAGGAATGAAAGAAGCTCTTGGGAAATTATATGATTTAATTGGGAAAGAGAAAAGCAAATCCCCTGAAAAATGAAAAATTATACATTTTTTGGAAAAAATATAAGAAAAACAGGAGAATTTTATTTTACTAACCTGTCTTTTTGTGCTATAGTGTTATAGGATATGACCGACACAAGTGTCCATACAGCGGACATATACATGAAGTGACGGTTAAATATAGGTTACTGCCCGCGGAGTGAGCAGCAACAAATATAGTACTTCAGGAGGGAACTATGTATAAGATACTCAACGCAGAGAAACTTTCTGCAAATGTTTTTCTTATGGATGTGGAAGCTCCTCGTGTGGCTAAGCATTGTCTGCCTGGCCAGTTCGTCATCGTGAAAATGGACGAAGTAGGAGAGAGAATTCCGCTTACAATCTGCGACTATGATGCAGAGAAAGGTACTGTAACAATCGTTTTCCAGCCGGCTGGTGCTTCAACAACCAGAATGGCCCAGCTGAAAGCAGGCGATTACTTCGAAGATTTTGTTGGACCTCTGGGACAGCCATCTGAGCTTTGCCATGAAGATCTCGAAGAGCTTAAGAAGAAAAAAATCGTTTTCGTAGCAGGTGGTGTTGGTACAGCTCCTGTATATCCTCAGGTGAAATGGCTTCACGAGCATGGCATTACCGCTGATGCGATCGTTGGTGCCAAGACAAAGGATCTCCTTATTCTTGAGGACAAGATGAAAGAAGTATGTAATCTGTATGTTACTACAGATGATGGTTCTTATGTACGTAAAGGTATGGGTACAGATGTACTTCGTGACCTTGTGCAGAATCAGGGCAAAGAGTATGATCTCTGCGTTGCAATCGGACCGATGATCATGATGAAATTTGTCTGCCTGTTAACAAAAGAACTGAACATTCCTACAGTTGTCAGCATGAACCCGATCATGGTAGACGGAACCGGTATGTGCGGAGCCTGTCGTTTAATGGTTGGCGGCGAAGTGAAATTTGCCTGCGTAGACGGACCGGAATTTGATGGACATAAAGTTGATTTCGACCTTGCCATGAAGAGACAGCAGATGTATAAGACCGAAGAGGGACGTGCTCTTCTGAAGCTTCAGGAAGGCGATACCCATCACGGCGGATGCGGACATTGTGGAGGTGACAAATAATGGCAGATGTATTAAAGAAAGTACCAGTCAGAGAGCAGGCTCCTAAGGTTCGTGCTACTAACTTTGAAGAGGTTTGCCTTGGTTACAATAAAGAAGAGGCAATGGAAGAAGCAAACAGATGCCTTGGCTGTAAGAAAGCAAAATGTATGGAAGGATGCCCGGTATCTATCAATATCCCAGGCTTCGTTCATGAAGTAAAAGAAGGAAACTTTGAAAAAGCTTACCAGATCATCGGTGAGTCCAGTGCTCTTCCGGCTGTTTGCGGACGTGTATGTCCTCAGGAGACACAGTGCGAGGGTAAATGTATCCGCGGTCTGAAAGGGGAAGCTGTTTCCATTGGTAAACTGGAGCGTTTCGTTGCTGACTGGGCGAAGGAGAATGGTATCAAACCAGTTCCGGCTGCACAGAAGAACGGACATAAAGTTGCAGTGATCGGTTCCGGTCCTTCCGGACTTACCTGCGCCGGAGATCTTGCAAAGATGGGTTACGATGTAACAATCTTCGAGGCACTTCACAAAGCTGGTGGAGTTCTTGTTTATGGTATTCCGGAATTCCGTCTTCCAAAAGACAAAGTAGTTGCAGCAGAGGTTGAGAACGTAAAATCTCTGGGTGTTAAGATTGAGACCAACGTTATCATTGGTAAATCCGTAACAATCGACGAGCTTCTTAAAGATGAGGGCTTTGAGGCTGTATTTATCGGATCCGGTGCCGGACTTCCTATGTTCATGGGAATCCCGGGTGAGCAGGCTAACGGTGTATTCTCCGCTAACGAGTACCTGACACGTAACAACCTTATGAAAGCATTCCGTGAGGATTATGATACTCCGATCGCACATGGCAAGAAGGTTGCTGTTGTTGGTGGTGGTAACGTTGCTATGGACGCTGCAAGAACTGCACTTCGTCTTGGCGCAGAGGTACATATTATTTATCGTCGATCAGAAGCAGAGCTTCCTGCACGTAAAGAGGAAGTTCATCACGCAAAAGAAGAGGGCGTACAGTTTGATCTTCTCTGCAATCCTGTTGAGATCCTTACAGATGACAAAGACTGGGTAACCGGTATTAAATGTATCCGTATGGAGCTTGGCGAGCCGGACGCTTCCGGAAGAAGACGCCCTGTTGAGATTCCTGGTTCTGAGTTTACCATCGACGTTGATACTGTTATCATGTCCCTTGGTACAAGCCCGAACCCGCTGATTTCTTCTACAACCATCGGTCTTGATGTAAACAAGAGAAAATGTATCATTGCTGACGAAGAGTTTGGTAAGACTTCAAAAGAAGGCGTATATGCTGGTGGAGATGCTGTTACAGGTGCTGCCACTGTTATCCTTGCTATGGGAGCAGGTAAAGCAGGTGCACGCGGCATCGATGAGTATATTAAGAGCAAATATGCAAAATAAAAGCTGCTGGCCTCAAAATGGACAGTAACAAATATATGCACCTTTTTTCTGAGAAGTAAGAAGGTATGAGTTCCCTGTCTGGGATTTCGGTTTGAAATCTCAGGCAGGGTTTTTTCTATATATTATAGCGTGTTTGAAAAATCATTCCTGCAATCTGCAGACAAAACAGTCGTTCGATTAAAGTTGTATCTTTGCCTGCTTTGTGGTATAATAAGTACGCTTGACGGGTTTTCGCGGCCCGTCTTATCCCAAAGAAAAGGAAATATTGAATATGTCAGTTTTACAGGCGATTTTATTAGGAATTGTTCAGGGAATCACGGAGTTTCTTCCTGTGAGCAGTTTCGGACATCTGGCAGCCATAGAAAATGCAATGGGAATTACACGAAACACTGCAGTCCTTTTTGAAGTGCTTCTTCACATAGGCACGATGGTGGCAGTTTTTTTTGCATTCCATGAGGATCTTCGCCGGATCGGAGAGGAGCTTCTGGGCATGATCATGGATATAATCGGGAATGTAAATATCTATTTTCACAACAGGAAAACCGGTGAGAATCTCCACTATGCCAGAGTGGTGCACGGAACATACCGTAAATTTACAGCGATTATGGCTGTATCATTTATTCCCACAGCATTGCTTGGATACATTTGCAGAAGACTGGTGACAAGAGCGGCGATTTCCCCGCTTCTTCCAGGAGCATGTATCCTTGTGACAGGAGTGTTTCTTCTTGTGACAGACCTCAGTAATATCGGTGGAATCAAGACACCGAAAGATGTGACTTATGACAATGCCATGTGGATTGGAATTTGTCAGGGGATTTCCGTATTTCCAGGTATATCCAGATGTGGAATGACGATTTGTGCAGGCTTATTATGCGGTTTCAGCAGGAAATTTGCAGTGAAATATTCTTATCTTATCAGCATTCCGGCAGTTCTGGGCTCTCTTTTTCTGGAGCTTGGACAGTTTACCACGCCAAAGATGAGTGTGTCTCTTGGATTTACCTATGTCTTTGGTATGATCGTGGCGGGAGTAGTTGGATATTTTATGATACGCAATCTGCTCCGCATTTTGCAGCATGCGAAACTGCGCTATTTCGCATTTTACTGTTTTGTGGCAGGAGCCATAGCGCTTATTAGCAATTTTGCATAACTGTCCGGCAGGAAAGCTTACAGAAACACGGATCGGTTACAAATTTGCCTGATGAAGGGGGAACTTTTTAATGGCAGCGTCTAATACGCCGAAGAAATCAACAACCAAACGTGGTACATCCGCGAAGAAAAAATCTTCCGCACGTACCCAGTCTAAAAAGAATACAGCAGGAAAGCAGTCAATATCCAGCGGCTTTCAGACGGAAATCATACTTCTGGTGCTGATGGCGGCAGCAATCATTCTTATGGTAAGTTGTGTCGGACTTGGTGGAAATGTCGGAGGAAGCATCAGCAAGGTACTCATGGGAGTAATGGGACTGATGGCTTATATTTTTCCCGTTGTACTTTTTATTATGGCAGCATTTCTGATCTCCAATAAGGGAAATGTGCTTGCTTATAAAAAAACAGCCGCCGCCGCAGTTCTGTTTCTGATCTGCTGTGGACTGGCGCAGCTTTTTACAGAAGGCTATACAGAGAGTACAACTCTTGCAGAATATTACAGGATCAGTTCTGAGTATCGTACTGGTGGCGGAGCCATTGGAGGCGCAATCTGTATTTCTGCAATCTCCGCATTTGGAACCATCGGTGCTTATGTGATCATTGTACTTGTGATCCTGGTATGTTTGATCCTGATCACGCAGCATTCTTTCCTGGGATTTTTGTATAAGGTTTATGATAAGATCCTGGAAGCTGTGAAGGGGCAGCAGGCGCTCTATCAGGAGGGAGCACCGGAGCGTCAGCTGAAGAAGCAGCTGAAAGTCCAGCAGCGCCAGCTGGCAGCCCAGGAGCGCCGTGAGAAAAGGATGCAGGAGCTGGAAGCTGCACTTGCCGAAGAAGGGATTGCTTCAGATATGGTGGAAGAACCATCCCGTTTTGAGAAAAAGGCAGCCAAACAGAAAGGGAAAAAGGCTTCCAGGACAGCTGGAAATGATTCCAGGGCAAATTCCCGGATGAGAATGCGTGGAAATAACCAGACCCGGGGCAGAAGAGGAGAAAACCTGGATTCTACAAGCTTTCTTGCAGGGACAGATTTATTTGAAGATAGAAATTCCGAGGAAAGCGGGGAATCTGTGGATCAGGAATTTCCTTTAAATCCAGAGAATGCCATGAATCCGGGAGATGCAGGATCACTGGAGAATATGACTACAGTGAATGGAGAATTTTCCGAGAGTGCTTCTGCTCAGAATCTTCCGATTAATACAGGAAAGTATGTGGATATCAGTGAGTATCGGGTCCAGGATGATGATCTGTCAATTGATGACAGAGAATCACAGGAGGAAACACAGCTGCAGTTTGCAATTCACCGTTCTGAGCCAGAGCAGTCAGACGAGCCAGATCTGAATACGAGCGCCTCCTCTGGACAAGATGATCCTGTACCGTCATATTCTATGGAAAAGGATACCACGGAAGAGGACGGTACTGTCTATATGAAAAATCCAGTTAGCAGTGACCAACCAGCTGAGGCAGAGGAAGAAGAAAACAGTTATGATGGAGTGGATTTTAATGAAGCTATGGCTACCATGCAGAATGCAGTTGCTTTGACGAGAGATACTTCTGGCGCAGCAGGTGGTGCTGCCCATGGATCTCCGGCAACTTCTGGCTTCCACTTTTCTGAAGCTTCTGACGAAATGGCAGCGGGGAATGGAGTTTCGGATGAAACTACTTCCCGTCAGTCGGCGAAGAATCCTAAGTCTTCCAGGCAGGAGATTGCCAACGGAATTGTAAATATCCAGCATGAGATCAAAACCCAGGAAGCGGCGGTGAAAAAGGAATATCAGTATCCGCCTGTGAATCTTCTGAAACGTGGAAATGGGAAATCCCAGGGAGACTCTGATTCCCATCTTCGAAAGACAGCTCAGAAATTACAGGAAATCCTGTATAATTTCGGAGTAAATGCCAAGGTTACAAACGTAAGCTGCGGACCTACAGTTACCAGGTATGAGCTGCAGCCGGAAATGGGTGTAAAGGTAAGCAAGATCGTAGGTCTCTCTGATGATATCAAGCTGAATCTTGCCGCGCCGGATATCCGTATCGAAGCTCCGATCCCGGGTAAAGCAGCTGTAGGTATCGAGGTACCAAATAAAGAACACAGTGCGGTTATGCTCCGTGATCTGATCCAGAGCCCGGAGTTTATGAATGCCAAATCCAAGCTGGCTTTTGCTGCTGGTAAAGATATTGAGGGTAAGACGATCGTGGCAGATATTGCCAAGATGCCCCATCTTCTGATCGCAGGTTCCACCGGATCCGGTAAATCTGTTTGTATCAATACACTTATTATCAGTATTTTATATAAAGCCAAGCCGGACGAGGTCAAGCTGATCATGATTGACCCGAAAGTGGTAGAGCTTAGTGTTTATAATGGTATTCCGCATCTGTTCATTCCAGTTGTCACAGATCCGAAGAAAGCTGCCGGAGCTCTGAACTGGGCAGTAAATGAGATGAGTAACCGTTACAATACTTTTGCAGAGTATGGGGTACGAAATCTGGAAGAGTTTAACCGCAAGATTGAGAAGATGAAGTTCCCGGAGGGAGAGCAGCGCCCTGAGAAAATGTGTCAGATCGTCATTATCGTAGATGAGCTTGCAGACCTTATGATGGTTGCACCAGGGGATGTGGAGGACGCTATTTGTCGTCTGGCCCAGCTGGCCCGTGCTGCAGGCATCCATCTGGTTATTGCTACCCAGAGACCGTCTGTCAATGTTATTACCGGTCTTATTAAAGCGAACATGCCGTCACGTATTGCCTTTGCAGTTACTTCCGGTGTGGATTCCAGAACCATTCTGGATATGAACGGCGCAGAGAAGCTTCTTGGTAAAGGAGATATGCTGTTTTATCCGCAGGGCTACCAGAAGCCTGCCAGACTGCAGGGAGCCTTTGTTTCAGATGACGAAGTCAGCAATATTGTGGATTTCCTTGCAGATAAAAATCCACGGACAGATTACGACAATAAGATTGAACAGCAGATGAACAATGCGGTTCTTACAGCTGGCGGAAGCTCCGGCGGCAATGAGCGGGATGTCTATTTCGAGCAGGCGGGTAAGTTCATTATTGAGAAGGAAAAGGCTTCCATCGGTATGCTGCAGAGAATGTATAAGATTGGATTTAACCGCGCAGCCCGTATTATGGACCAGCTGTGCGATGCAGGGGTTGTAGGACCGGAAGAGGGCACCAAGCCACGTAAGGTACTTATGTCTATGGAGGAATTCCAGTCATATGTGGAAGAACATTTATAGGAAATTAATTCATGTTATGAAAATTTGTATATGAATAATAGCACAGAGCCTGTCTAAATACGTTTAAAATAAACTATGAGGACGGATTATCAGAAGTATGAATTGGAGTAATAGTTAAGAAAATATAATACATGTAAAGGAGACAATAGAAATGGTAAAACATATGGTAATGTGGTCATTTAAAGAAGAGATTCCTGAGGAGAAGAAGCCTGAATTAAAAGCACAGATCAAAGAACATCTTGAAGGTCTGGTTGGTGTTGTGCCAGGGCTCATTAAGGCAGAGGTTGTTACAGACCTTCTTCCATCCAGCACACGTGATTTGTGCCTGATCACTGAGCTGGAGAGCGCTGAGGCACTGGCTGCCTATGCAGTAAATCCGAATCATGTTCATGTTGCGGACACTTACGTAAGACCAAATGTATGCGACCGTGTAGCAATGGACTTTGAGGTGTAAATGGAAATTCGTATTATCACAGTTGGAAAAATTAAAGAGAAATACCTGAATGACGGAATTGCAGAGTACGCCAAGCGCCTTGGCCGCTACTGTAAGTTGAATTTTATCCAGGTGCCAGATGAGAAGACTCCGGATAAAGCTTCCGATGCGCTGAACCGTCAGATCAAAGAGACGGAGGGCAATCGGCTTCTTAGCCATATTCGCGATACAGATTATGTGATTGCACTTGCTATAGAGGGTAAAATGCTGGATTCTGTAGAGCTTTCTGACCTGATTGCCAGATTAGGCGTTCAGGGAAAAAGCAGCATTGCCTTTGTGATCGGAGGATCACTTGGGCTTTCTGATGCTGTTTTGAAACGGGCAGATTATAAGCTCAGTTTTTCAAGAATGACGTTTCCGCATCAATTGATGCAGATGATTCTGTTGGAACAAATTTACAGGGGATATCGGATTATGAATCATGAGCCTTATCATAAATAATGAGATTTCATTTTTGTAAAGTTCCATAAATGATAATTACAGACACAAGAACTCCCAGATGTTAGAGCATGTTCGAGGCAGCTAACATCCGGGAGTTTATTAGTTTACACGAGCAATCAGTCAAAACCTAAAGCCGACGTTTGTGTAAGTTTCTGGTGATTGCTGCCATAACGCGCAAAACGTGTGGTGTACGGTTTGTTAAAGCTTGCAATATATTTGAAGATAAATTTGGAAGTGGTACTTAAATTCCACTTGTACGGATAGATTCCACAGCCTCTTTGATTTTCTCTGGTGGAAGTACCAGCGCGAAGCGCACATATCCTTCCCCATGAGGACCAAAGCTTGCGCCAGGAGTAACGATGACACCGGCTTTTTCCATTAATTCCATACAGAATGCCATGCTGTCCGTGCGTTTTCCCGGAAGCTTTGCCCATACGAACATAGTTCCTTTGCCGTTTGGCTTCTCCCAGCCAATGGAAGCAAGTCCGTCGCATAGAGCATCACGGCGTGCCTGGTATTGTCTGCATTGTTCTTTTACGCTGTCCAGAGGTCCCTCAAGAGCAGCGATAGCAGCTTTCTGGATTGGCAGGAACATACCGAAATCGATCTGGCTGCGAAGCTTTTTAAGAGCAGAGATGATTTCTGGATTTCCAATGAGAAAGCTGATTCTGGCGCCGGTTACGTTAAAGGATTTGGAAAGGCTGAAAAACTCAACACCAACCTCCCGCGCACCAGGAGTGGCAAGAAAACTTCCACCTTCCACACCATCAAAGATAATGTCGCTGTATGCATTATCATGGATAATTAAAATATCGTATTTTTTTGCAAATGCAACAATTTCTTCATAAAGTCCTGGTGTGGCAATGCTTCCTACCGGGTTGGATGGAAGAGAGACTACCATGTAACGGGATTTGCGAGCCACATCTTCTGGAATATCCTTTACATATGGCAGGAAATCATGCTCTGCTACAAGCGGGTAGTAGTAAGGAACTGCGCCTCCTAATTTGCTTCCTGCTGCGAAAACCGGATAGCACGGATCTGGAAGAAGAACCACGTCTCCCTCGTCGCATAAAGTCATGCCAAGATGTCCCATGCCTTCCTGACTGCCATAAACGGACATTACCATATCCGGTGTGATTTCCACATGGAAGCGCTTCTTGTAATATGCACAGACCGCATCCAGAAGCTCAGGCAGATCGCGGAGACTGTAACGCCAGTTCTGATCGTCAGCAGCAGCTTCCATCAGTGCTTTCTTAATATGATCCGGTGTATGGAAATCCGGCGTTCCAACACTCATGTTGTAGATCTTCTTTCCCTGTTTCTCAAGTTCAAGCCGCCTTTCATTGAGCGCGGCAAAAATTTCATCTCCAAATAAATTCAGTCTTTTGGAAAAATTCATCGTAAGTAAGCCTTCTTTCTATCAAAATGCCAAACCAATAGGTTTATGCTAAAAATCCTATTTATTTTATCACAGTACCATAACAGAGTGCAAGACAAAATTGTATTTTCAGGAAAGACATTTGTATTACTATTAGAAAACGAAAATGGGATGGTTGCCGTGCATTGCTGGATTTAGGGGTAAAGTTCTTTATTGTATAGATTTTAGAGAAAAAATAGCAGCTGACACTTAAGAGGGCATTGTCTAAAATTGGAGAAACGTGTATAATTGGCTATATCAAACCAAGGGAGGAAAAGAAAATGAAAAAGTTTCTCGAAGAATTTAAGGAATTTTTTGCATGGTGAAAGCTCTAAATAAAGCAGCTGAGAAAATCCCCCCCCTTGATTTGAATAAAAAGACATGCGAGGATATAAATGAAAGACTACATGGCCCCTATGGAGGGCGTGACAAACTTTGTATACCGCCGGACTTATCACCGGTTTTATCATCCCATGGATAAATATTTTACTCCGTTTATTTCTGCCAAGCCGAAGAAAAACCTGAGCTTCCAGGAAATTTGCGAGGTGTCACCGGAGCGGAATGAGGGAATGTACGTGGTTCCCCAGATCCTGACCTGCAATGCAGATGATTTTATCCGTACTGCCCAGCTTTTGAAAGATGATTACGGACACCAGGAAGTGAACCTGAATCTTGGTTGTCCTTCTGGAACAGTTACAGCGAAGGGAAAGGGTGCCGGATTTCTGGCAGAGCCCCAGAAGCTGGATCAGTTCCTGGATCAGATTTTTTCGAAACTTGATATGAAAATTTCCATAAAGACCAGAATTGGAACTCACTACGAGGAAGACTGGGAGTATCTGCTGGCCATTTATGAAAAATATCCCATTCATGAACTGATCATCCACCCAAGGATTCAGACAGATATGTATCGCGGAGTGCCGCGGCTCGGAGCTTATGAGAAGGCTGTAAACCGTCTGAAAATGCCACTTTGCTATAATGGGAATCTGTTTTCTGCAGCTGATTATAAGCGGATTACAGAGCGTTTTCCAGACACTTGCTGCTTCATGTATGGAAGAGGGCTGATCACGAATCCGGGGCTGGTAACTGAGATCCGGGAAGGCATTCGTCAGGATAAAAAGACAGTAAGAGAATTCCATGATTGTCTTTTCGAAGAGTATCGGGAACTTCTTTCCGGCGAACGGAATGTGCTGTTCCGTATGAAAGAATTATGGAGCTATATGGCCGTTAATTTTACAAATTATGAGAAATATGCCAAGAAAATCAAGAAATCCCAGCATCTGTCAGAGTATTCGTCTGTGGTATCCAGTTTATTTGCAGAGCAGGATTTGATAGATTAAGTATTTTGGATATTTAGAACGCTGAAAGGATCCCCCTTGGCGGGCTAAATAGCAATAAATAATTCGAAAGAGGAATAACATGTTAAATACCGATCGTTTTGAAGAATTTATATCTCAGTATCCCATTTATGAATACCGCCTTGTGGATACTGCTGAAATAGAGGTAAGAGAGCGGGTGCGGATCATCTGCAAACAGGAGTGTGAGCGTTACGGCACTACCTGGGCCTGTCCCCCTGCTGTGGGCAGTCTGGAAGAATGTGGGAAGCGAATCCACAGTTATCCAAATGGAATCCTTTTTTCCAGTGTGGCAGAGGTTTCCGATGTGATGAACATGGCGGAAATGCTTGCTACCCGAGATGCTCACGAGGAGCTGACTACAGAGGTAGCCGGATTTTTGAAAGGGGAGGGATTTGAGACATTTACCTTGTCCACTGAATCCTGCGATCTTTGCGAGCATTGTGCCTATTTAGACGGAAAGCCCTGTCGCTTCCCTGAGAAAATGCATCCCTGCCTGGAAAGTCACGGTGTAGTGGTAAATGAGCTGGTAGAGCATCATTCCATGGAATATAATCTTGGCGGAAATACCATTCTGTGGTTTTCTCTGGTGCTTTTTCGCCAGAGAGCGTGATCTGTTAACTGTAAATCAGAATGAAAAGAAAACCTCCCGCATAAGCTAGAGATAAAGACCGGGAGGCTTTTTTTATGTCTGTATCAGAACGTTTTATGACAGCTATGGAACTTCCTGGTGACCTGTCCTGTAAAGCCCCTATTATAACGATTACCGGACCGTCGCAGGTACAGATTGAAAATTATAAAAGCATCTTATCCTATACAAGCGAGAAATTAATCGTGGTTACCTGCCAGGGACGCGTGATCCTTCAAGGGAAAAATCTGGAAATATTTCATTACACTACTTGGGAAATGGAAATAAAAGGGCAGATTTTGTCGGTAATGTTAGAGCGTGTTTGAAAAATCATTCCCGCAGTCTGCAAGCTCCGGTTTGCGGTATATTTTACCTGAATTCGGTTGCCGTCCGGCAGTACATCGTAAATCCAATATAAATGGAGGCGAGATTAAAATGAATAACCCCGAAAAAATACTCCATGGATTTTTAGAACTTTCAGTATCCGGTGACCAGCTGGAACGCTTCCTGAATTTGTGCCACGCCAGAGCTGTCTCTTTGGAAAGAATCCGTTATCTGTCAGAAAAAAACATAACAACTCGCATTTCCATAAATGATTTCCGAAAACTCCTTCCCATACATAGAAAGACCAGAGTCCGTATCCATATTCTAAAAAAAAGAGGTCTGCCGTTTTTACTGCTCAGAATCCAAAAACGAAAGTGCTTTACAGCCGGGTTACTTCTTTGTGTGGTTTTGCTGCTCTGGCTCTCTGGCCACATCTGGAATATCCACATTGATGGAAATGTAAAAAATTCCACCCCTCAGCTTCTGGAATTTCTGGACCAGCAGGGAATTACCCATGGGATCCGTAAAAATCAGGTTAACTGTACCCGGATTGCCGACCTTCTCAGGAAAAACTACCCGGATATTACTTTTGTTTCTGCCAGGGTTCAGGGTACCCGGCTTCTTCTTACCATTCAGGAAGAAAACCTCACAGAAGATATCCAGCAAACCAACTCCCCATGCAATCTGATTTCCGACCTGGATGGAAAAATTGTGAATATGGTTATCAGAAATGGAACTCCACTTGTTAAAACTGGAGACATTTGCAAACAGGGTGATATTCTGGTATCTGGCGAGGTGCCAATCCTGAATGACAGCCAGGAGGTTGTACGTGTGGAATACGTTCCGGCAGACGCAGACATTTATGTGCGCCATCAGATTGCTTATTATCAGGAGGTCCCCCTTTCCTATGAAAAAAAGGTTCAAAGCGGCACTTCAAAAACCAGCTGGTATTTTCGTGTTGGTGACTTCGTTTTTGGCGCAGATACAGGAAAAAAATCCAGATATATAACCTCAACGGAAGAAATCCCTTGGAAACTTACCGAGAATTTCGTCCTTCCTTTTTCCCTGGGAAAAATCACCCGAACACCTTATAAGATACAGAGCACAGTTTACACGAAAGAACAGGCTCAGAAGAAAGCAGTACAGCAGCTGAGAATATATGAACAAAAACTTCTGAATAAAGGAATCCGAATTGCAGATTCCCGGTTGTCAGTCACATTTGACAGTACAAATTGTACTGTGCAGGGTACATTGACAGTAGATGAAAAAAGCGGAAAGAAGCAGAATATAGAATTCAGTCAGGAATCATAAGTGTTGAAAAACAATCTTTAGAGTGGTATACTTTTACCCAGAGATATTTTTGAACAGACACAAGGAGGAGCAGTTTTTGAAATCCACGAATATAGAGATTGACTCATTAGATATTTTACAGGAGCTTTTTGGAATCAATGATAAGCTGATCAAGGTGATTGAGAATCGTCTTGGCGTATCCATTACCCAGAGAAATTCCTGCATTACCGTAAGTGGGACTAATGACGGCAGGATACATTCAGCTGTGAATATTATTGAAGCCATGAAGGAAGCTCTTGAAAAACAGCAGCAGCTTTCCGTGGATATGATCCATCGTTTTCTGGATGAGACCGAGGAAGAGGATGACAGCGAGGAGGATATTGCAGACAGCACCCGCAAGGTGCTGGGGGATGCAGTGACTTTGAATTATAAGAATATTCCAATTCGAACTAAGACAATTGGACAGAAAAATTATATCACTGCTTTGAAGAACAATACGGTTACTATCTGTATCGGACCTGCCGGTACAGGTAAAACATACCTGGCAGTTGCTTATGCGGCAGAGCTGTACCGGAATGACGAGATTGAGAGAATCATTCTCAGCCGTCCGGCCATTGAAGCGGGCGAGAAGCTTGGTTTCCTTCCGGGAGATTTACAGGAGAAGGTTGATCCTTATCTGAAGCCGCTTTACGATGCACTAAATGACGTATTCGGGCCAGATCAGGCTGCGAAGTTAAGAGAACGGGGAATCATTGAGGTTGCACCTCTTGCATATATGCGAGGCCGTACTTTGAATAACAGTATGATCATCATTGATGAGAGCCAGAATGCCACACTTCCTATTTTGAAAATGGCACTTACCCGTATTGGTACTGGTTCTAAGATGATTCTTACCGGCGATGTAACACAGATCGACCTTTCCAAAGAGACGGATTCCGGACTTCAGAAGTGTGCTTCTATTTTGAAAAATGTAGACGATATTGCTACTATTTCCCTGACGAACCGTGATGTTGTCCGCTGCAAGATCGTGAAGGACATTGTTAAAGCATTTGAGAAAGAGGAAGCGAAAGCCCAGGAAAAGACCCAGAAGCGGGCAGTTCGGCGGACAAGCCGGTAATTGGGAAGCCAGGACAAAATTTTCAGTAAATGACAATCAATATCCTGTGGGAAGATTAATTTGAAACTGAAATGTGAATTTTACAGAATAATTCAAACAAAATAGTAAAATTGAACATATGGTGTCGCCTGTTTGAGAAATCAGGCAGATGTCATACAGGAGGAATAAGTTTTGGTAACAATAGAATACGAATGCGAGACCGATTTTGACCTTGGACTTGACTGTCCGGCGCTTGCGAAGATGGTTGCAGAGAAGGTGCTTGACATGGAGAAATGTCCATGGGATGCACAGGTAAATTTGGTTCTCACCGATAATGAAGAGATTAAAAGGGTAAATACAGAGTTCCGTGGCATTGAGAGAGCTACTGATGTTCTTTCTTTTCCAATGCTGCCATTTGAGACACCGGCAGATTATTCTGTGGCTGAAGATGATGAGTCCTGCTTTGATCTTGACAGTGGAGAGCTTCTTCTGGGAGATATTATGATTTCTGCAGAACGTGCTGCTGCCCAGGCAGAAGAGTATGGACACAGTGTAAAGAGGGAATTTTGCTTCCTAGTTGCACATAGTATGCTACACCTTCTGGGATACGATCACATGACTCCGGAGGAAGCCGCAGATATGGAAGCACGCCAGGCGAAGGCACTGGAGGAACTTGGAATTACCCGTTAAATTTTTTTGTGCATGACCCTATAGCTGGAGAGGCTTTTGCTGTTTGCCGTGAATAAGTTACTATGAAAGTTCCGGATGGCAGTTGCAAAGCGACTGATTTTCATATAAGGTGATGTCATCAGCAGGTGGCATTACCATTCCGGATGTATTTATAAGTGGCGGTTTCTGCAGTTTCTGTTCAGTTAGAAGGTTAAATATATATGCATAAGGAGGAGAAGACATGAAGAAAAAAATATTTAAACTTCTCACAGGAATGTTGCTTTCCTGCGCACTTGCAGGATCCACAGTAGCGGTACAGGCAGAGGAAGCCGGGACAGATACCGTGAAGAGTTATCTTACCGGAGAGGATGTATCTGTCGGCATTGGCCACAGACGTCCCATCGCAGTTATGCTTGGCAACGATACCAATGGCGCTCCACAGAGCGGAACTGAGAACGCAGGAGTCATTTATGAAGCACCGGTAGAGGGAAGCATCACCCGTCTCATGGCGATCATCGAGGACTATGACAATATTCCAAGGATCGGTTCTGTGCGAAGCTGCCGTGATTACTTCCTGTTCTATGCAAATGAGTATGATGCCATCTATTCTCATTATGGACAGGCTGTATATGCACTTCAGTATCTGGACCAGCACCTGATCGACAATCTGAACGGACTTACACTTGGAAATGCTTACTATCGCAGCACTGACCGTGTAGCACCGCACAATGCTTACACTGATTTCTCCCATCTTCAGGCAGGAATCCAGAGCCAGGGCTATAGCCAGGATTATAAAGAGGACTATAATGGTCATTTCCAGTTTGCACCGGAAGGAACTGAGACAACCCTGGATGACGGAGTTTCTGCAAATGTTGTGAAGCTTGATAATTTCGCTTATAACCATCCGTGGTTTGAGTACAATGCAGAGACTAAGGAGTACAGCCGCTTCCAGTTTAATGCACCGCATATTGACCAGAACACAGGTAATCAGCTGACATGTGAGAATATTATTTTACAGTATTCCAACTATGTTCCATATGATCCAAATGGTTATCTGAACGTAGATACCCAGTCCGGAGGTGAGGGCAAATACATCACCAGAGGCAAGGCAATCGACATCCACTGGACAAAGGATTCCCAGTGGGGAATCACTCATTATTATGATTCCAATAATCAGGAGATTCAGCTGAATCCTGGAAAAACATGGGTCGAGATCGTGCTGAATGATTCTGTAGGTTCTGTGTCTTTACAGTAAAATAAATTAAAAATGGAGAGGGACGTCATAAGATAAGGCGTTCCTCTTTTGTATTTACGTGAAAAACATGCTCTAGAGCCTGTCTGCACGAGCGCATGATGCAAATGAACGCGTTTTGACTTGATTTGCAAAAGTGATAGGACGATCAAAACACGGTAGAGCTCTTTCAGACTATGCAATATTTTACAGAAACAATAATTCTACACGTTAAAATGTGAAATTTTTCTGAAATTAAGAACTGTTTACCTGAAACCATGGACGAAATGAAAAAAATGATGTAAGATAAGAAATTGATATGTATGAAAACTACATGGAAACATAATAACGGAGTTGACAAATAAAATGAATGATCGGGAAAGACTGAAAGATAAAAAACGTATTGTAATCAAGATTGGAAGTTCCTCTCTTACCCATGCTGAAACTGGCAAGCTGAATCTTCGGAAACTGGAGATTCTGGTAAGGGAATTGGGCGATCTTCGAAATCAGGGTAAGGATGTGGTTCTGGTATCTTCAGGAGCCATCGCTGTTGGAGCAGCAGCTCTTGGATTTAAAGAGAAGCCACAGGAGCCTCGTCAGAAGCAGGCGTGTGCAGCGGTTGGACAGGCCAGACTTATGATGATTTACCAGAAGCTGTTTGGAGAATACAATCAGATGGCAGGTCAGATCCTGATGACCAAAAATACCATGGTAAACAACGCCAACCGCAAAAATGCAGAGAACACGTTTAATGAGCTTTTATCCATGGGTGTGATCCCTATTGTTAATGAGAATGACTCTATTTCCACCTATGAGCTTCAGTCTCTGGAAAAATTCGGAGACAACGATACCCTTTCTGCAGTGGTAGCTGCTCTTATAGGGGCAGATCTTCTGATCCTTATGTCAGACATAGACGGACTTTTTACAGATGATCCGAATACAAATCCAGATGCGAAATTTATTGACACGGTAGAAACATTGGACGATGAACTTCTTAACATGGGAAAATGCTCCTCCGGAAGTAAAGTGGGCACTGGAGGAATGGCTACCAAGCTTACAGCTGCCAGAATTGCCACAGCTGCCGGTACCGACATGGTAATTGCCAATGGCGGCGATTTTCATAATATTCACCGCATTGTGGAGGGCGACCCCTGCGGTACATTGTTTGTTGGAAAGAAAAAGGAAGAGTTTTTCCTGATCGATTATATTGAAAAATTGCTGTAACTGTTCAGTATCTTCACAGTTACAATTGCTTTAAGTTTTTGTATAAATTAAAATTACACAGAACATTCTCAGGAGGAGTATATTATGGACAGCACAAAAATCGACAGAATCAACACCCTTCACCATAAGGCACAGAGCGTAGGCCTTACAGAAGAAGAGAAAAAAGAACAGGCAGAGCTGCGCAAGGAGTATATTGCCACCATTAAGATGAACCTTAGAAATCAGCTGGATAATATTGATGTAAAGAAAGCCGATGGTACGGTTGTGAATCTTGGAGAAAGATATGGAAGAAAAAAGACTCATTAGAAAGCAGATTTTTGCAGCCAGAAAGCAGTGCAGCGATGCGCAGGTAGAAGAATGGAGCCATCAGATTACAGATCAGGTGCTGAAACTCTCAGAGTTTGTGAAGGCTAAGCATATTCTGGCTTATGCAGATTACAATCATGAAGTAATGACCAGATATATCATTGAGGAAGCCTGGAAAGCAGGAAAAGAAGTGGCAGTCCCGAAGGTTGTGGGAAAGGATATGATTTTTTACCGCCTTACTGATTTTTCTCAGCTAGAGCCTGGATATTTTGGAATTCCGGAGCCTGTCAGAGGCGAGATCGTGAAGTGGGAGGATGCTCTTATGGTCATGCCTGGTGTAGCTTTTGATCCTGAGAACAACAGAGTGGGATATGGCGGCGGCTTTTATGACCGCTTTTTAGAAAAACATCCTGATATTACCAGACTGGCAGTGGCTTTTGATTTTCAGATCCTTGATCTGGTGCCCACAGAACCTACGGACATTTGTCCTCAGATCATTGTGGCACAGAGTAAAGTTTACCGGAGGGAGGACTTATAAATGAATGAAATGCTGGAAACTCTTGGCAGGAATGCCAAAGAGGCAGAAATCGTTCTTCGAAACCTTGATACAGCTAAGAAAAATCAGGTTCTGGAGGCTGTTGCAGACAGCCTTGTTGCAGATTCGAAAGCACTTCTTACAGCAAATGCCATTGATGTAGAGAATGGCAGGAAGAATCAGATGCCAGAAGGACTGGTAGACCGTTTGATGTTGACAGAAGCCAGAATTGCAAGCATGGCAGAGGGGCTTCGTCAGGTTGCGGCACTGGAAGATCCTATCGGGGAAGTGACCGGGATGAAAAAACGTCCCAACGGACTTCTCATTGGACAGAAGAGAGTCCCTCTTGGAGTGATCGGAATCATCTACGAGGCAAGACCAAATGTGACAGCAGATGCTTTTGCCCTTTGCTTTAAAACTGGCAACGTGGTGATCTTAAAGGGTGGTAGTGATGCCATCCATTCCAATACTGCTATTGTGGATTGCATCCGCAGAACCCTGGATGAGAATGGAATTACGAAAGATGCGATCCAGCTGATCTCTGATACTTCAAGAGAGACTGCCGGAGAATTCATGAAGATGAATGAATATGTGGATGTACTGATTCCACGAGGAGGCAAAGGTCTTATTAAAGCAGTAGTAAATAACAGCACGATTCCTGTAATCGAAACTGGTACCGGAAACTGCCATATTTATGTGGATGAGAGCGCAGATCTTCAGATGGCGGCAGACATTGTGATGAATGCCAAGACACAGCGGGTGGGTGTCTGCAATGCCTGTGAGTCTCTTCTGGTGCATGAGAAAGTGAAGGATGCTTTCCTTCCGGTTCTTGCAGAGCGCCTTCGGACAAAGAATGTGGAGATGCGTGCTGACGAGGAAGCGAAGGCTTTGATCCCAGACGCAGTCACTGCCACTGAGGAAGACTGGGGTACAGAATATCTGGACTATATACTTTCTATAAAAGTAGTTGGATCTGCAGATGAAGCGATTCGCCACATCAATCGCTACAATACAGGCCATTCAGAGGCAATTATTACCAGAGATTACAACAATGCCCAGAAATTCCTGGATGAAGTAGATGCAGCTGCTGTATATGTGAATGCTTCTACAAGATTTACGGATGGTTTTGAGTTTGGTTTTGGTGCCGAGATCGGAATCAGCACCCAGAAGCTTCATGCCCGTGGCCCCATGGGACTTCTGGCACTTACTTCCACAAAATATATCATTTATGGAAACGGACAGATTCGTCCTTAGGTTTGATTTTTGAACTGAGATATGTTATACTAGACTTCGATGTTAATATTTAATATGGGGGACTCATTTATAAGGAGGACTTTTTAAAATGAAGAAAAAGCAACTTTTGGTATTCATTATGGCGGGAAGCCTTGCAGCCGGAATGTCTCCGGTGACAATGGCATTTGCAGAGGCAGATACCCAGACCGTGACAATAGAGGACACAGTAGCTGTTGCCGCAGAGTCAGAAGAAGGAGAAGCAGCAGCTGAACCAGTGCAGGATATTTCAGATGCCGCAGCAGATACACCTGTGGAAGAACCTGCACAGGCAGCAGATACGCCGACTGCAGAACCAACCCAGGCAGCTGCAGATACACCGGCAGCAGAACCAACCCAGGCAGCTGCAGACACACCGGCAGCAGAACCAGCTCAGGCAGCGGATGCGGTTGTGGATGATGGCTTTAACAGCGGAGATACTGCTGAGCTGACTTTGGAGGAAGAGGAGAGTGCTACCCCTACTCCTGAGACCACTGGTCAGATTATCCTGAAGGCAGCAGATGGAACCCAGACATCCTATTCCACATTAGCAGAGGCAATTGCGGAAGCCCCGGTTAATATTGGCAAGGATGGTGAAGTTACCCAGATCCTTGTAACCGGAACTGTAGAGATCAGTGAGACTGTTGTGATCGATCAGAATAAGAATATCTCTATTGCAGCAGCTGCGGATGGAACTACTATTAAACGTGCAGCCGGATTTTTAGGAGATATGTTTAAAGTAAAAGATGAGTCCACTTCTTTCCAGTTTGGTACAGGCAAGGAGGGTGAGACTGTTTTAAGTCTGACTGTAACAGGAGCACTTGACCAGGGGGATGCAACAGGCTCCATTATTTCTGTGGAGGGCGGTTACTTCGGATTGTCCGATGGTGTAACCCTGACAGGAAACAGAACCAGTGCGCCGGGAGCTGCAATCTGTAATTCTGGCGGAAGCATCGGACTGGCAGGTGGTACTATCACAGGAAACCAGTCTGAAGGTATTGTAAATGAAGCTGCTGAAATTACAGGTGGAGCTATTTACAGTCTGGGCGAGATCCGTGTTTCCGGCGCCGTAATTGTAAAGGATAACAAGGACGATGGTCTTAATGATAACAGTATTGTTTTAGGCGGTGATAACGCATGTATCGCAGCAATTGGCCAGCTTGCTGAAACAGCAGACCTTCAGGTAAGAAGAAGTGACGCAGCTGCCGGAAAGATTATTGTAAAGGTCGGTACGGATGCGAATGGTACTGCACTTACTACTATGGAGAATATTCTGGCACATGTTCATTATCTGGACACTACAGAGTATACCATTAACAACCAGACTGGAGCACTTGAGTCTGTTACAGCTCCTGTTAGTACTATGACGCTGACCGCAGATTCTATTTCCTGGAATAAGGCGTATGAGCATACTGTTGATCTGACCTTCCATACCAATGATGCTGGTGTTGGAGGAAGATATTATGTGACCTGGGTGAAGAAATCTGATTCTACACCTGGATTCGAAGCAGTAAAGAGCAATTATAAGAGCTCTGGAGATATTGCAAGCTCTGCAAGTGTACAGTTGACAGATGTAGCTTATGATACAGCCATTAAAGTAGTTGTATATGCTGAGGATTCCAAGGGACTTGAAGCAGTTGCGCCACTTGTACTTACATTAAAGGCGAAAGCAAGCACTCCCACAGAAACTCCGATTACTACTACACCGACGCCAACTACTCGTGCAACCATTAACCCGTCTGTCAGCGAAAGCAAGGTAACAGGTCTTGAAAAAGCACTGGCATTCTACCCGAAGCAGATGTACAATTTCACAGTAACTGGCGCCGGAACTGACAATACAAACCCGATCAAAGGTGATACCAAGTGGATCCCGTATGGCTGGAGCATGTCCGCGAAGAACATTGACACCGGATATCAGAAGAGCTGGTCTATCGGAAATGTAAATGGTATCAAGCAGGCGAAGACCTTTAGAATGTATATCTTCTTCCAGAAGTACATATACAATGGATCCGAATGGGAAGCTACCGGCGTGAAGGAAGCTCTCCCTACAGAATTTAAGTCCAAGGCAATCGACTTCACAGTAACTCCATCCGGCACAATCACGCCAACTGCAACAGCCGGTTCTGGTTCCGGCGGTTATGATTATAACGGAACAGGTAGCGGCGATGGAGATGGAACAGATGGCGATGATGCAGAGAACCATGACGGAACAGACAGCGATACCGGTTCTACATCTGCAACAAACGCGAGAACAGCCGATAACTCCCCGATTGCCACTATGATGATGCTTGCAAGTCTTTCTCTGGTAGCTGGAGGTTATGTTATCGTCAGAAAGAGAAAAAAAGAAATCTAAGAAAATCTATGGCATATGAATAACCATGCATTTTGATCAGAAGTTTTTCTGACAGCAAAATAATAAGAAACATACATTAGGCAGGTCTTTTGACCTGCCTTTTTGCATATAATAATACAGGCAGCGGGGGGACAGGCTATAGCGTGTAAAAAAAGGCCTTCTGCAAGATGTACGTTACACTTTGTTGGAATGATTTTTCAAACACGCTCTAGAGATGAAATGCCGCCTGAGTTTTTTCCTGCTGCAGGAGGTAAAATATGTTGTCAGAAAGCGTATTGTCAGTCAGAAAAGAATTGTTCCCACAGAATAAAACGGCTGTCAGTGACATGCCGAAAGTAAATATACAAAAGAAAGTACAACCGACAGATGCAGATATGGTACAAACATCGCTGTCATTTGAAAACATATATTATTCTTTATGGGAAATAGCTGGACGCTACAGCAGCTTTTGCCAGTTTCGCGTGATTGGAAACAGTCATGACGAGAGAATGATCCCAATGCTGGAAGTTGGCACCGGCGCACAGATGATCTTCTGTGTGGCTGGAATTAATGGAACTCAGGCTCTTTTGCCGGAACTTCTTCTGAAAATGGCAGGAGAATACTGCAGGGCCTACGAATGCGGCTGGAAGCTGGATGAATTTTATGAAGTGAAAAAACTCCTTGATAAAATAAGGATCTGTCTGATTCCGATTTTAAACCCGGATGGTTATGAAATCCGCCAGAATGGCTTTGGTGCTATTCGAAATCCAGTTTACCGTCAAATGCTTCGTATGCAAAGCATTCCTGCTGAGGATTTTGGATATAATGCCCGTGGAATGGATATTTCACATAATTTTCCAACGGTTCATTATATCCGTTCACGTATGGGAGAGGAACCAGCCAGCGAGAATGAGACAAAGGCATTGATCCGGATCATTCAGGAATATGATGGAAGAGGACTTTTGACGTTTGCTCAATCCGGAAGGGAAATCATTTATTATCACTGTCAGCAGGGAGTGGGAAGTCTTCCGAAATCCTACCGGCTGGCAAGACATATGCAGAAATCTTCTTCCTATCATCTGGAAAGGGAACAGATGACCGAATCGGCCAGGGAAAAATTTAAGGGAATGGGAACCCCGGAACAATACTATATTCAAACGAAAAAACAGCCGGCATTTCGTATTAAAGTACCAGCTCAAAGCGGAAATGGAAGAGGCGTTGAAGAGGATAAAAAGGCAGTATATGAGGAAATACATTTGCTTCCATTGGAATATATATTTTCATTAGACAATTAAATGTTATTGTTTGCAGGTGAGCTTTTGTAAAATAATTACCGGAGAAAGCTGGCCGGTAACCATAAAAGGAGATGTCCGAAATAATCGAAACATCTCCTTTTAGTATATGATTTGTTTTTTGGCGTTTACGAAACGCATAGAAGATTGCCATGCGCATCCGAAATGATTATTTTTCGGAAGTAGCAGTTTCCGGTCTTTCGTATTTCCTGCGGATATCTTTCATGACAAAAAGATAGGAAACACCGGTAAATACTGCTGCTGTAACCCACGCTGCCGGGTCACAGAAGCATGCAAGTGCATAACTTCCTACCGCCATGGAAATCATTGCTACAACCAGACGTGCAACCAATTCAGAAACACCACCCATCATAGGCAGGAATCCATATCCGCAGCCCTGCATGGTATTTCGGAATACGAAAATACTGCTTAAGGGAATGTAAAAGATCACACTCATATAAATGTAAGTTTTTGCCCATGGAAGCATGCTGTTCATATCCACATTTCCAGTGAAGAAAAGTCCAAGAGCTGGTTTCAGAAGAATACAAACCAGCACGGCTGCTGCAAGAGCATATACAACAGAAGCTTCCAGAGACGCTTTAACACCCTGGCGGATTCTCTTGATATCACCCTTTCCGAAGTTCTGTCCACTATATGTTGCCATAGTCTGTCCCATAGCCATCATTCCCTGGGTTACCAGGTTCTGTACCTTGCTGGCTGCCGTAAAAGAGGCAACGGCATCGGAACCGAAAAGATTGATAGCAGACTGCATGACCATGGTACCGGAAGCTGTAATTGCAAACTGCAATGCCATAGGAATTCCCATAGCCAGCTGGTTACGGCTCTCCTGGCCGTGAAGCCTCCAATGTCTTCTGTTTGGGGCAAGAGAAGGCATACGTATATAGATGTAGACCAAACAGAGTATTGCGGAAACGCCCTGAGAAATAATGGTTGCCCATGCTGCTCCGGCAACGCCCATTTTAAAATTGATAATCAGTACCAGATCCAGAATTACATTTAAAGCTGCGGAAAATACAAGAAATACCAGCGGAATCTTACTGTTTCCAACTGCACGCAGGTAAGAGGAAAACAGGTTGTAAAAAATAGTGGCGATGATTCCGGCGCTGATGATCATAATGTAGGTATATGCATCCTGAAAAATGTTGTCAGGTGTGTTCATCAGCTTCAGAAGAGGGCGCATGCCCAGCAAACTTAAAGAACTGATGATTACGGTAAAAATCAGGGAAAGAAGAATTCCGTTAGCTACACTGATCTTTACCCCTTCGGTATCTTTGGCTCCGAAGCGCTGAGCGGTGAGTACGGAGAAACCAGCTGTGATTCCCTGCGAGAAGCCCACAGTAAGAAACATGATCGTTCCGGTGGATCCGACTGCCGCAAGGGCATCCGCGCCTACATAGCGTCCTACAATAATCGTATCTGCCATATTATAGAGCTGCTGAAAAATGTTTCCAATAATAAGAGGAAGCATAAATTTCAGGATTACCGGCAAAGGCCGGCCTTTTGTCATATCTTTTTCCATAAAAAACTCCTTATTGAGAAATATAGAAATCGTAAATAAAAAGTGTTACTAAATTACTTACATATTAGAGTGTGTCAGAGTCTGTTTGAAAAATCATTCCCACAAAATATAACGCACATTTTGCAGATTGCATTTTTTTACATACTCTGGAAGCGAAAATTATTTTATCACACTGCGGATTATCTGTCACTATTTTATTTTTGACTATTTTAAAGGCATTTAATGCCATAATGTTCAAGAAACCACACTTTTTCTCGAAAAATGTTTAGGAATTTTGACTGATATGTTGGTTTTGCTTGCTATTTGCTCTCATAAATGGTAAAATCAAATATAACGTGAAGATATTTTTTTGAAAGAGAGGCATTCATATAAATGGCGAATGAACATGGAGAACAGATCAGAATCGTGCAGGAGACTGTGGCTGGTAAGGAGATTACTTTTGCCCATGTAATGGGAGGACCGGCACCGATCATTTATCAGAAGCTTGGGTTGAATCCGCAGCTGGATTATCGTTCCTCTGCAATTGGAATCATGAATATGACACCTCCGGAATCCGCAGTTATCGCTTCTGATATTGCGGTGAAGAGCGGTAATGTTTATCTTGGATTTGCAGACCGGTTTACAGGGACTTTGATCATTACAGGAGAGATTTCTGATGTAATGTCTGCAATGACTGAGATCGTAAATTATTTCCGGGATTCTCTGGGATATGTGGTCTGCAATATTACGAAACGATAGGAAGTAGAAGCATGGAGCGAATAACGAAGGAAGAGCTGCTGGAAATGCTATTCCATGATGATTATGAACATCTGAAGGGGAAGAAGCTTCGTATGACTCGTGTGCGTGTACCGGGAAAGGAAGTTTGTCTTGCTCATGTGATCAGTCCTTCCCAATCTTGTATTTATGAAAATCTGGGACTGCATATTGGAGTTCATGAGGGGGAAGACCACACAGGAGAATCCATTGGTCTGATCCGTTTTACTCCCTGGGAAGCGGTTGTGGTAGCTGCAGATGTTGCTATGAAGAGTGCAGATGTACAGATCGGGTTTATGGATCGTTTTTGCGGTTCTCTGATCATTACAGGAGGATTGTCCCAGGTGCAGACTGCTGTGGAAGAGGTCGTACGTTTCTTTGACAGAGAGTTAGGCTTTAAAACATGTGCGGTTCACAGAAGCTGACAGATACCTTATGGCTGCGGGAACAGTAGCTTATGGATACGATATTATGATATGCAAATGTAAAAATACTGCACTGCTGTATTTTTACAAGTAAGGTTTATTGAAAACAGGGGAAATACAATTCGATGAAGAAAATTTTTTTGATGGGAAGAAGTGAAGCCGGCAAGACCTCACTGACGCAGGCACTAAAAGGCGAGGAGCTTCATTATATAAAAACACAATATACCAATTCCAATGACGATACCATTGACTCTCCGGGGGAGTATGCAGAGTCAAAAAGATTCAGTGTAGGACTTGCATGTTTTTCCTTTGAGGCAGATGTGGTGGCAATTGTGCAGGCTGCAGATGAGCCATTTAATCTGTTTGGTGCAAGCTGCCGCTCTTTTATCCTTCGTCCTCTTATTGGCATTATCACAAAAATTGATTCACCATATGCCAATATCCCTATGGTGAGACAATGGCTGATCAACGCTGGATGTGAACGCATTTTTATGGTGAATAATGTGACCAGAGAGGGAATTGATGAGTTGATGGAATATCTGCAGGAGGATACCCCGAAGCTTACATTGGAACAGGCGAAATTCAAACAGAGCCTTGGTCTGAACGAGTGGGATCCTCTTCCAGAGGGAGTGGCTTATCCGGAAGAAAAAGAGAATATGCTATAAAAAATTCCCATTCAGATTTTCCTGTTATCTGGATGGGAATTTTTATATGGTATGTTGCTTATGTAAATTACGGTATTAAAGAAATGTACTGCTTTAACAGACAGAGGGTTAAATCCGGAACCGCCTGGGCAGCCGGAATCCCCACCGACGGTTCACCGATCATATTATATCAGATATTGGTGCAATAATTGGAAAATAAGTTAGCAACCACCAGTTCAACTTAAAATCTATGGTTTCGATATTCCCGGGGACTGCATCCCTTTATTTTGGCAAAAACTTTGGAATAATAATTGGGATCTGAAAATCCAGCCTTGTCAGCCACTGCGCTGACAGGCTGGTCATCCTGCAAAAACTCCAGGCTGCGCTCGATTCGATATTCCTGCAAAAAGGCAAACAAGGTAGTATTCATATGACGTTTAAAAAGCCGGGTGCATTCGCTTTCACACAGGTGGATGTGTCCGGCGATGTCATTTAAGGTGATCTTATTTTGATAATTTTCTTCTATGTAGGACAGAATCTTCTTGATTCGGTCGTATTCCAGAGAGTTTTCCCTGGAAGCCTGGGGTTCGTAGGTAATATGCTCCAGAAGAAGCCGCCACATGGATTGCAGGCAGATGGTAATGTCCAGCTCATAAAAATCCGGTTTCTTTTCATCCAGATCAATAATGCGGAGAAGATATTCGCGAAAAGGCTTGTGCCAGGGCTCACTCTGGTCGATACAGATGGCAGGGAGCATAGAATCCTGAATGATAGGATCTACATATTTGCTGTTGACAGTGCTTTGGAAAAATCCATAAATCAGCCTGGAATCAAAGGTTACAGGAATATAAGCGCAGTCCTTCTGATTTTCCATTGTGCCAGAGTGAAGGGCACCGGAGTTGTTAAATACAATATCTCCTTCTTTTAAGTGGTAAACCATATGGTTGACCTTGTAGCACATAGTGCCTTTTTGCACATAAGTAATCTCTATTTCCGGGTGCCAGTGCCACATAAAGGAACCAGACTCATATTCTGAAAGTTTCTGGTAGCTGACCAGGAATGGAAACTGTTCATTGCCGTGCTGTTTTAATTCTTTTTGAAACTGATTGGTTATGATCTGCATGCCAAACCTCCCGAGAAAAAATTTCATATCCTGTGGACTGTATAGAATTCCATATGTTCAAAAATAGAGAACTACAATAAAACGCATAAATTTACCTGTATTATACATCTGTTAAAGATAAAAACGCAATATATTACTTGTTTTTCGCAAGTTATTTAAGGTAATGCAAAGGAAATGCATGTAAAATGAAATTAACTTGATGAGAGATCCGGATAAGCACAGATGAAGCGGAAAATATGCACTGAGGCAGCTGGAGTACAGAATGTAAAATTATAACAATATTAACAAAAATAGGAGAATGAGACCATGAATTTACCAGAAAAAGCAAACCTTGAGAAAATCTATGGAGAGAACAGTGCCTGCGCAGCTCGTTTCCAGAATCTAGCAGACAACTTTGCCAGAATCTACAAACATGACCATGCAGATTTCTTTACTTCCCCTGGAAGAACAGAAATCATCGGAAACCATGTTGACCACAACGGCGGCAAGGTAATCGCAGGAAGTATCAATCTGGATACCATCGGCGCAGCTGCACCGAATGGAACCAACGTGATCCACATTACAAGTGAAGGCTACAGAGATGAGATCGTAGTTGATCTTGACAAGATCAACAGAGCCAACTATCCGAAAGGAACCTTTGCCCTGGTTGCCGGTATGATGGAAGGTGCGAAGAAGAATGGCTTTCAGACAGCTGGTTTTGATGCCTATGTAAGCACCAACGTGATCGCAGCAGCAGGAGTAAGTTCCTCTGCATCCTTTGAAATGCTGATCTGCGTAATCATCGATTACTTCTTTAACGACAGCAAGATGACTTACACAGACTATGCAAAGATTGGTCAGTACGCAGAGAACGTATACTGGGATAAAGCTTCCGGAATGATGGATCAGATGGCATGTGCAGTTGGTGGTCCGGTTCTCTTCGACTTTGCAGACAGAAATGATCTGAAATACAGCAAGCTGGACTTCTCCTATGGAAAATTTGGTCACAAACTGGTAATTGTAAACACCGGAAAAGGCCATGCAGATCTCAGCCAGGAATACTCTGAGATTCCAGGTGAGATGAAAGCAGCAGCCAAGGTACTTGGTGCAGAGCTTCTTCATGAGACTACTCTTGAAAATCTGCTTGCACATGTAAACGAGATTCAGGACGACAGAGCAATTCTCCGTTCCATTCACTTCTTTGAAGAGACTTCCCGTGTAGAACGGGCAGCAGAGGCAATTGGTAAGGCAGATTACGAGGAATTTTTGAAGCTGATGGATGAATCCGGAAGATCGTCCTGGGAACTGCTTCAGAACTGCTACTGCATGAAAGACTGCCACGAGCAGAAGATCCCGTTGGTTCTTGCTCTTACCCAGCTGTTCCTGAACAAGATCGGCGGCGGTATCTGCCGAGTACATGGCGGCGGATTTGCCGGTGTTATTGCAGCTGTTGTACCGGAAAATGAGATGGAGAATTATGTAGAATACATTTCCCAGTATGTTGGCAGAGAGAACGTTTATCCAATGGATATCCGCGCAATTGGAGCTGTTCACATTGGATAATGACAATATTCTGAGTTATCTGAACTAAAGGTGACCTTTTTCGCAGCAGCTTTTCGCTATGACAGCCAGTTTAGAACTTTTACAGTCTTTTTGTGTTACCGTATTTGCGTAATATATACATAAAGAATCTGGACATATTTCCTTCTGACGTGCTATATTGAGTCTATCACAGAATTTTCGGAAATAAAGGAAAATACGAAAGAAGGAGAATCAGATGGAAAGATTGATTTTTCATGTTGATGTGAACAGCGCTTTTCTTTCCTGGGAGGCAGCGAGCAGAGTAAAGGCAGGTGAGCCGGATCTGCGGGAAATTCCGTCTGCAGTAGGCGGTGATCCCAGGACGCGTACCGGAATCATAGTTGCGAAATCCATTCCTGCCAAGAAATACGGAGTACAGACTGGTGAGCCCGTGGCAATGGCACTTCGAAAATGCCCGAATCTGGTAGTGGTCCCTAGTGATTTTCGCCTTTACACGAAGAATTCCCAGGCATTTAAAGCAATTTGTAAATCGTATGCTCCTGCAATGGAATCCTTTTCTATTGATGAGGTATTTCTGGACATGACCGGAACTTCCCTGATCTACCCAGATCCCGTAGCCACAGCTTGTGAGATAAAGGACAAAATTTATCAGGAGCTTGGATTTACAGTAAATGTGGGAATTTCCACCAATAAGCTGCTGGCGAAAATGGCCTCGGACTTCGAGAAGCCAAATAAAGTGCACACCCTTTTCCCGGAAGAAATTCCGGCAAAAATGTGGCCTCTTCCCATTAGAGATCTGTTATTTCTGGGAAAAGCTTCGGAAAAGAAGTTGGTTGATTTCGGAATCCGCACCATTGGGGAACTGGCTCGGGAAAGTGAGTCCACTATTCAGGCACTTCTGGGAGAAAAGACCGGGCATCAGCTCTTCCAGTACGCCAGAGGCATTGACAATTCTCCGGTTTTGGAAGTGCCGGAGGAGAGTAAAGGCTTTAGCGTGGAGAAGACTTTCAATGATGATATTATATCTATGGAGCAGATTCAGCCTATTTTATTGGAACAATGCGATGTGGTAGCCACCAGAATGAGGCGGAAAGGAAAGAAGTGTACCTGTATTTCTGTCACCTTCCGCACTCTGGATTTTAAGAATCGTTCCCATCAGATGAAGCTTGGAAGTGCTACGGATGTAACCGATGAAGTCTACGCAAATGCCAGAAAACTGTTCGCAGAGTTCTGGAAGGGGCAGCCATTACGTCTAATCGGTGTGGCACTTACCGGGCTTACTGAGGACGGATTCGAACAGATGTCCCTGTTTGAGGACTGTACGAAAAAGGAACAGCGCCAGAAGCTGGATGCAGTGATGGATGCCATCCGCATGAAATTTGGAAACGACAAGATCACCAGGGCCAGCATTATGAACAGCAATGCAGGAATCGGGCGAAAAGCCAAGGCGCAGATGGAAAACGAAGAAAATGAAAAAGAATTCTAAAAGAAATAGAAAAGAGAACATTGTCATTTCCTTTGCAGGGAAATGCAATGTTCTTTTTTTGCACAGGAAACACTGTTTTGTTCCTTATGTGAAAAAATGTAAAAAACCACTTGACGAAAATACAATTCCAGTGTACTATACAGCTATGACAGTGATACAGAAAGAGAGGTAACCATGGAATATAATTCATCGCTGCCAATTTATCTCCAGGCAGCAAATTCTATAAAGCAGGATATTGTAACAGGCAAGCTGTCTCCTGGTGCGAGGCTTCCATCTGTGCGGGATCTGGCGGTAGAATATACCATTAATCCCAATACAGTCAGCCGCGTATATAAAGAATTGGAGATGGAAGGCGTCTGCTTTACCAGACGCGGGATGGGAACCTTCGTGACAGAAGATCCGGAAAGAGTGCAGCAGCTGAAGGAAGAGATGGCAGGAGCCCTGATCCGGGAATTTCTGGAAGGAATGGAGCAGCTTGGCTTTTCCAGAGCCCAGGCAATCGGACTTCTGGAGAAAGAACAGTCGGAATGACGAGGAGTGTATAAAAATGATCTTAGAGAGCAGAGAAGTAACGAAGAAATACGGCAGTAAGACTGCTGTGAATCAGGTATCTTTACAATTGGAGCCAGGCCTTGTATACGCCATGCTTGGCCCCAATGGAAGCGGCAAGACCACCTGGATGAAAATGGTAGCAGGACTTGTAAAGCCTACCAACGGTGAGATCCTTTATCAGGGAACTCCCATTGGAAAAGAGAGTAAAAAAGAAATTGCTTATATGTCCACGGAGCCTTATTTCTACAACTGGATGACAGTTTCAGATGTGGGAAAATATTATGAGGACTTTTTCGAAGATTTTTCCATGGAGAAATACAGACAGATGATTTCCCGAATGGAGCTTACAGAGGACATGAAAGCGAAGAAACTGTCCTCTGGTATGATGGCCAAGCTGAAAATTGCAGTTACCATGGCAAGGGAGGCCAGGCTGTACTTGCTTGACGAACCGTTGAACGGCATTGACCTTCTTGCAAGAGACCAGATCATGAAGAGCATTCTGGAAGCCATAGATCCAGATGTGACACTGGTAGTTTCCAGTCATCTCGTAGACGAACTGGAACGTGTAGCAGATGCAGCCATTTTTATGAAAGATGGTATTTTGGCAAATCAGTGCATGGTAGAGGAGCTTCGGATCAATCAACACAAATCCGTAGTGGATCTGTACCGTGAAATCTATGGACATGGAGGAGAAGAAGTATGTTAAAGTTGATGAAATATGAGCTTCGGAAAACCGCATTTTCCAAACTTGTTCTGTTGGTGATCACTGCAGTGGCAGAAATTGCTTTTTTAATAGGTGTATTTTGGAAAAAGGATAATATTCTGGCAATGGGAATTATTTTCCTGGTCATGTGTACAATATTTGGTGTTATCTACATTGGTATAGAGAGTGTAAATGTTCTCCATCGTGACCTGAATACCAAACAGAGTTATATGTTATTTCTCACGCCAAAGAGCAGCTATCAGATTCTGGGAGCCAAGATCCTGGAAAATGGAATTTCCATTATCATGGCAGGCGCATTTTTTGCAGCGCTGGCAGCTCTTGACGTGACAGTGGCAACTCTTTACATTGGTGGTCTGAAAGAGATGATCAATTTGGTAAGTTCCTTTATGGAATTAAACTGGTCCGTGACTTTTACTCCTACAGAAGCAGCTTTCTATTTCTTTGGTCTTCTGGCTAGCTGGATCGTCTTCATTGTGAATGCTGACCTGTCCGTGATTTTATCCGCCAGTGTCCTTGCAGGCAAAAAAGGCAGCGGCATCGCCGGCTTCCTTATCTTCCTGGTAATATCTTCTGTTATTGGGAAGCTGCTGGATCTCATTCCGGTTCTGAAAAGTATGGAACTTACTTTTGTCCTGTATATTGCAGCATCATTTGCCATTGCGGCAGTGCTGTATGTAATCAGCGGCTGGATCATGGAGAAGAAACTGAGCGTATAATAGAAAACGCAGGATCAGAAGGTTAGAGCGTCAAAAAAGATCTATTTCAAAACAGGGCATTACCTGCTTCTCGTTGAGGAGTAAGTAATACCCTGTATTTTTTTACTTAATCAGGCGTTTTTTGAATTAGTACTGACCACTCTGGCCGCTCTGTCCTGCGGACATGGATCTTTCCTGCGCCTCGATCATCTTTTTCACCATATATCCACCTACACTACCATTCTGTTTGGAAGTAAGGTTTCCGTTGTATCCGTCTGTAAGCGGCACACCCAGCTCATTTGCAACCTCAAATTTGAAACGATTTAATGCGCCCTTTGCTTCTGGTACAGCTGCTTTGTTAGAAGAAGTATTGTTTGACATAATCATTTTCCTCCTTGGTTAATTGTTGTTTTGTTTGATGTTACATTGCTAGTATGTACTCTGAAAATGAAAATACACTGGGAATAAATGGGGTGATCAAAAAAAGACAACAAAAAATAAATATGCCGGACAGCAAAATGTTTTAACTTGACGCTACATTCTCAGTGTAGAAATTCTTATATTGGGAGCATATCTTATTACAGGAACAAAAAATTGCATACACAAAAATAGAGATAGGAAGCGAGACTTCGTACTTATAATATGAAATCTCCCTATCCTGAAGAATTTAACAGGCAGGCCATTGGACTTACTGCCAGCTTGCATTTTGCACCGACCCAGAAAGCAGCGGATGCACTGCTGAAAGAGGGTAAGGATCCAGAGCAGATTTTTGTCACAGGAAATACAGGAATTGATGCTTTGCACTATACGGTGCGAAATGATTTTTATCACCCGGAAACAGAATGGGCAAAAGGCAGCAGACTGATTGCTGTGACAGCACACAGAAGGGAAAATCTGGGAGAACCCATGCGTGATATGTTCCGGGCTATACGCAGGATCGTGGAGGAATTTACAGATGTGAAGGTTATTTATCCTGTACATTTGAATCCGCAGGTCAGAAAAATCGCAGATGAGGAATTCGGTGGATGTGATAGAATACACCTGATCGAACCACTGGATGTGGTAGAATTTCATAACCTGATGAAAGCCAGTTATCTGATCATGACTGATAGTGGCGGAATTCAGGAAGAAGCTCCGGCATTGGGAAAACCTGTGCTGGTCATGCGAGATACAACAGAACGTCCGGAAGGTGTGGAAGCAGGAACCTTAAAGCTTGCAGGCACGAAAATGGAGGATATTTACAGAGAATGCAGGCAGCTTCTTACAGAACCTGAAATTTACAGAAGGATGAGTGAGGCCAGAAATCCTTATGGTGATGGGACTGCATGTATCAAAATCAGAAAAATCCTGGAGAATATAGATGCATGAGCATAAACACAATCAATGCAGAAGAAAAGTAAAACATCGAAAGAACGTGATGAAACTTATTATATTTTGCATAACTGTGGGAATTTCACTTATGTTCATTTATTATCAGAACCTGAGAAAAGAAATAGATGCCCGGCAGAAATGGCTGGAAACAGTCTTGACCGGAGAAAAAAAGTGGATTCTTGAAAATCAGGGGCCTGAGGGTGAATTTTACATGAATGGAAGTAAAGCCGGAGATGTTAATCCATACTTTGCATATATGGCTGCACTGGGGCTTCTGGCAGAAACAAAGAACTGCCCCATTACTGAAACAGAGAAAAAAGCTGTTGGCAGGTATCTGGACTGGCATACCGGGATTTTGCTGGAAACAGATGGAAAAATGGGAATCTACAGGAAAAAGAGTGGGAAACTTATTTATAAAGAAAGGGCTGATTCCGAAGACGGGTATCTTGGTATGTATCTTTTTCTTATGGGAAAATATCTGGAAAAGACAGAAAGTACAGACCTGCCGGAATACTGGAAAAAGGGAATCAGCCTTGCATTAAAAAAGATTCAAAGCCTGATGCAGGATGGAATTACACAGGTCTCAGAAGAAAATACAACAGTTTATCTGATGGATAATCTGGAAGTATGGAAAGGCCTGTACGAATTAGAACATGCAGGACTAAAGGATGTGCAGGCAATCCGTGAAATGCGTAATAAGCTACAGGCACAGATAGAAAAGCTATTCTGGGATGATGCAAATCAAAGATGGAGAATTATTGAAAACAGTGATCTGTATCACCAGAAAGAATTTTATCCGGATGGAGTTGCTCAGATTTATCCGCTGATTTATGAATTTCCGGTAAAAGAGAAGAAAAAGCAAAAGATATTATATGAGCAGTTTACAGAAAGGTTTCAGTGGCAGAAGCTGACTAAAAAAAGAAATGGCTTTTTGTGGGCAATGACAGGAATGGCTGCTGCGCAGATGGGGGATATCAATAACCTTTTGGAAATGATAAGAAATTATGAAGCAGAATACTGTGAGAACCGAAAATATCCGCTATACACAGGCGAAGCAGGATGGATTTGTATGGAATGTGAGAAATTGTATAGTTTATATGAAAAAAATAAAAACAGGATTTTTGGTTTGACCGGGCTTCCGGCTTTTTGTAAATTGCTGCAGAATATTAAATATGTACTCTTTAGACAATGACTTCAATTGTCCAGAAAAAAATCAAAGCATTGTTGAAAAAATTCTATTGTTACATGATTACGTAAATGATATACTTAAGTACAAGAAAACCGTGTGAAATTACAGCTTGCTTTTTGCACGGTTTCCTTTAAATTAGATAGTTAGTTTTGTCTAACATGATAAAAATATGACAAATTATAGAATAATAGATATTAGGGAATATAATCAACAAGCTATAGAATAAATACTATATCGCTGAAGATAATTACTTTTGCCAATAAATTTTTTCGAGCATATATGAAAGGAAATTTTATGCTAATAAATATTTTTGAAGGTATACTGATTCCATTTGTTGGAACAACGCTAGGTGCAGCATGCGTGTTTTTTATGAGAAAAACACTTAGCAAGTCAGTGCAACGTGCACTTGCAGGGGTTGCAGCAGGTATAATGGTTGCTGCTTCAATCTGGAGTCTTCTGATTCCGGCAATTAAACAATCTGAGAATATGGGAACTTTATCGTTTGTTCCGGCAGTTGTTGGGTTCTGGATGGGTATATTGTTTTTACTCGCACTTAATCATTTGATTCCGCATCTTCATGTTGGAAGTGATCAGGCAGAGGGACCGAAAAGCAAACTTGGCCGTACTACGATGATGGTGTTGGCAGTTACATTGCATAACATCCCTGAAGGTATGGCAGTTGGTGTAATGTATGCAGGATTTCTTGCTGAAAATGCACAGATTACAGCAACAAGTGCACTTGCTTTATCACTTGGAATTGCTATCCAGAATTTTCCGGAAGGAGCGATTATATCCATGCCGCTTAGGGCAGAGGGTGAAAGTAAAAGAAAGGCATTTCTGGGAGGTGTACTTTCAGGAGTGGTTGAACCGATTGGAGCAGTAATGACGATTCTTGCTGCACAGCTGGTAATCCCGGCATTACCATATTTACTGAGCTTTGCAGCAGGGGCCATGTTGTATGTCGTGGTTGAAGAACTAATCCCGGAAATGTCTCAGGGACAGCACTCGAATATTGGTACGCTTTTCTTTGCACTTGGATTTAGTTTGATGATGATCCTGGATGTGGCACTGGGGTAAGAGGAATGTTTCTTATGAGAATATTGATTTATGGTGCGGGTGTGATTGGATCCTTGTATGCGACTTTATTTGCAGATGACGGTTATGAATGGCTATGAGGCAACGAAAGCAATCCGCAGAAGTTCCCATGAACTGGAAAAGACGATCCCTATTATTGCCATGACTGCTAATGCATTTAAATATTTTTTTAAATACCCTTTAGGAATAGAAATAAACCTAAAGGGTATTTTCCTCTTAAGCGACATACAAGGGAGAGTTTGGTAGTTTCTATCTTAAGAGGGAAGCTTCCTGGTTGCAGTAAATACATCTATATTTTCCACTGGAGGACAATTTGAAGATGTGCTCGCAGTTTGCTTCCGTACTGGTAATGCAGCGGGGATTTTTGCATTTGATTACATTTTTTAAAGTTCTTGGCGGAACAGGATGATATTTTTTTACCACCTTTCCATCACGAATTACGATCAAAGTGACTCCATCGTTTAAATAACCAAGGACTTCAAGACGCTCAGGCTCTGTAAGCCCCTCTATTTTAATCAGATCTTTACAGCCGTATTTTTCACTTCTTACGGACTGCAGTAGGGCAATGGACTGCTTCTGGGAGTCCAGTTCCAATAACTTGTAAATATCCATTCCTTTTCCAGCCGGGATATGGTCGATCACAATTCCATTTTGGATAGATTCAATCTTTAACATTACAGCACCGTCCTTCCTGTCAGCGGATCCGGGATTTCAAGCAGCGCCATAATAAGTGCCATACGGATATATTTTCCGTTTTGTACCTGGTCAAAATAAGCGGCTCTTGGATCCTGATCCACATCTGAGGCAATCTCATCCACCCTTGGAAGAGGATGGAGAACCGGCATATCCGGCTGTGCCAGATTCAGCTTCTCGCGGTTTAAAATATAGGTATCCTTTAACCGGACATAATCTTCTTCGTTAAAGAAACGCTCTTTCTGAACCCTTGTCATATAGAGTATGTCCAGTTTGGGAAGTGTTTCCTCCAGGCTGGTAACCTCTTTGTAAAAAGAATGGTTAGGCTTTAAGGTCTCTTCAA
>NZ_CAXUBQ010000019.1:0-99596 GCF_964249465.1 Ruminococcus sp. Marseille-P328
GTTTCCTCATAGCAGTTACCCGCTACTTTGTAGATATTAGACTCAACTGACGGAACAGCAGGTCTTACACCTTACGGTAAGACAATAAATGTAGTGACTTTCAAGTCACACAAAACAATTTGCGTCACTGTGTAAGATGGTACGTTCCACACTTCCCGCCTCTTTTCTCGAACGTTTGTTCTTTTTTGTTTATTATATCTACTCCAAGGCAGAATGTAAAGTGGTAATCTTCTCCAAAATCCCTTTAGCCCCGAATATCGGGACAAAACCTATTAAACAACACCTGTTAATTTCTTTTTTCGCTCCGATCGTTACGAATACATAGAAAAAGGCTACTATGCCAGGTTGGTTTTAGGATAATCAAACTTGTTGAGGGTCTCTCTTCGTGAGGGGCAAACTTGAGGGTTTTTATAGTGAAACCCTCACGAAAGACCCTCAACAAGTTTGGCAAACCCTCAAGAACTTTGATTATCCTGGTTTTATCGCATAGCAGCCACTTTTAAAATCGTATTTTCTTATTTAAAATAACCTCTGCTGTTCATAGGGGACATACCGTTCCAGCAGAGCCGGTGTCTGGGATAGAATTTCTTTTGCACATTTTTCATCCCATAGCCAGGGGATAATCTGGTCTTTTTCCAGAATCAGGGGCATCCGATCGTGAACAGGGCTCATGGAAGCATTCGCTGCAGTGGTCAAAATCACAAACCGATCTTCCTTACCAAACCGATCATAAAATCCAGCCAAATAAAGAGGGGTTCTATCCTTCCGGTAAAATGTATTTTTTTCTTTTAACCTACTCCATTCATAAAATCCGGCAGCAGGAATCACGGTCCGGTGATAATGGATTCCATTTTGAAACATTCTTTTTTCTGTCACCGATTCCACCCGGGCATTAAAAATGACGCCTTTATTCTGCCATTCAGGATACCCCCAGGCTTTTTTACACAACTGTAGTTTTTTATGAGCGGGGCTTACAATTACAGGTGCAGCTTCTGTGGGATGAATGTCGCCAGTTATCAGTTCTCGCCCAAAAGATACCTCTACTTCAGATACAATTTTCTGGATATCCAAATAAGTTTCCTCATCCATATAATACCTGCCGCACATTTTATTCTGCCTCCAGAGCGTTTTCCCGAACAAATACTATAAGATCACTCATTTCCCCAACTCCACTTGTTTTCGTTTGAATATCTCTACACACAACCAGATCTGGTGAATAGGCAATTACTTCCAGTCCCATAATTTCATTCTCATCCAGGCAGAGAATGGTATTCTCGATCAGTTCATAATCGTAGGCCTTCTGATTCTCAATCAATATAAATTTGTCTTCAGACAAATACAAATCTGATTCCGCCTCAATCACATACGCCCGGTCCGACTGTTCCCCATTCATAAACAGAAATCCACCATAAGAATCGTCAACCAAACTATAGTAAAAAATAAAATCATTTGATTTCAGGACTTGAAACTGATCAATTTTTTCATCCTCTATTTCTTCTGATTCATAAGATCCATCTGGATGAATGCAAAGATCGTTGTTTTTTCCATTCTGGAAGATCGTAATATGGCAGTCCCCATTCGAATCAAAATCTGCCGCATTAAAATCTTCTACCTCTGCTGCCAGCCAATGCCCTTTTAGATCCTCACTGGTAAGCTGTATTCCATCCATCTTAGGTTTCTCTAAGATGGAATCTCTTTCTAAGTTAAATTTCGCTGGCACTTCACCAACAGATGTATTATCGGCAGCATAAAGTGTCACTGGTGAAACCAAAAGCAACATGGCAGCAGTTACTGGCATTAATATTTTCTTTAGCATCTTTTCTCCCTCTCAACCTGTACCTATCGTCTTTTAGTAACCGTTTTCCCATTTCCTTATATAAAAAATGGCAACTTCATAAATGTCTCATTATTCAACATGATTTTCTTCTTTTTTCCTTACATCTATGATTTCACCCACAAATACATAATGCGGCTGCCATCCACCCTTAAAATCCGGATAGACTTCTGGTTTTGCCGCATAATATTCCTGGATTTCCGGGGCTAAATCTTCCCGTGAGAACTGGTGCTGATACAGCTTCTTGCAAAGAAATGTACACTCTGCTTCCTCAAACGTGACACCCTGTCCCATTTTTACAGGTGTAAAACCTACTGCTTCTATTTTATTTTCATCCCGTCCGGAGTGTGATCCAAGATATCCCAATGCCTTACGGCTGGTTTCCGGATAAAAACTGACAGTAAAAATATCACTTTCTTTTAATACCTCACTTGTGTAACGGGCTGGATGGACATATACGGTTACCGTAGACCTACTGTTCCCAGCTGTCCCCCAGATATTCCCAAGGCTTCCCCAGCTTACCGTACAACAGTTATAATGCTGTATATTCCCAGCTGTCACAAGCGCCCATTTCTTATCAAATAATTCAAATACTTTGTATTCTTCCCTTTTATAATCCTGCATAACAGCCCTCCGGTTCTGTCTATTTTATGAAGATTTGTTTCTCTTACTATTAGAATATCAATCTACCAATAATGGCGCAAGGCTTTCTTGCAATTTTTCGGACGAAATCATATTACTTCTTTCACTGCCATACAAACCAGAGTAGTTGCCTTCATAAGTTTCCCATCAATTCCATCCGGTTTACATGTATTCTGGAAAAAATTCATAACGTGCTTACTCTGATGTTCCACCAAAAAGGGAAGTGCTGTCTCTTCAACACTTCCCAAAATTTGCTATATATTCCAATACGAATCAGTTTTTTTCACGAAACATGTTTTCTTTATGACAATTTATTCCCGTAATCCTCCAGTTGATGAAATATCCCCATAATATATACCTCCAAATCAACTACTTTGACAATCATCAAGTAGGACATATCCGTAAGAATAACTTCCCTGTATTTTAAGGATTTTAGATATGCGTCCCGACATTCTGGAAATTGATATGGGTTCTCTTCCAGGCAATCATATGCTTTTTCTATACATGCCAGTAAATGTTCTGCCGCTATATTATTCCCCAGCCGATATACAAGATAATATAGGCATTCATCTAATTGTTCTTCCGCACGCTCTGTAACAATTAGTTTATAAACCATATTTCCCCCTCATTGCGCTAAGCGATTCTCTGGCATCTTTTACGCTTCCCTCTTTAATCTGCCTTTCGGAAGTTTCCAGCGCCTGATACATTCTTAGCTTCTTCATGGCTCTTTCATAATTTTCAATACTCATAATCACCATATCGCCATATCCATTCTTGGTTATATAAACTGGTTCCTCACTTCTATGGCAAAGTTCGGATATCTCCGCTGTGTTTTTCAAGTCTTTAATCGGAATAATCTGTGGCATATAAGGCACCTCCTTTGATGGGATTATCATACCATAATTATGTCATTTCGGCAATGGCTGATAGAAAAATATATCATACAAGTTTACGGATTCTCACAAATCATTCCATATCTGTTATCTCCAAATTCTCTCTTATTCACCAGCTTTACTCCAAGATGGCAGTATTTATCACATTTCAGTTTCTCATCTGTTTCAACCACTTCACGGATAAATGTTAAAATACTTTTTAATGGATATTTGGAATCCAGCGTGGTAATTGCAATGTAGCCTTCGTGTTTTTCCGAAGTTGCATAAAGCATTCTTATCATAAAAGAAAAAAAGATGGCTAACGACAACCATCTTTCTCTCCGTTATATGTTTCATTATATTTCTATAGCAACGAAACAAAATTTATTTTCTCCTGCATCAACTAATAGTGACCGCTCCGTTTGCGGCACACTTAATTGAAAATGTTCCTCCAGCACCTTTTCCAGTTTTTATGTGCTGGCAATAAAAATATCCAAGCGCAACATCACCTGCTTTTGAAGCATCTTTTGTAATCACCTTATAAACATTAGGTACAAGAATCTTGCAGTCAGGAGTTGCATTTGTGCACTCTGCCTTTTTTCCATTATATCTAAAAGTAGCCTTCAAAATATATTTTACAAACACCGTATTCGTATTTTTATCTTTTACCCGGTAAGTCTTTGTGGCTGATGTGGTTTTCCATCCAGCTCTTGCAAGAGACGGAATTTTTTCTTCATAAGACTCAATTTCAATCACCGTATCTTCATCAAGATCAATGTATTCCCTTTTCAGTAAAACAGCATTTTCCTTATTTTCATATGGCTTGATTTCAGTATCTGCCTTTACCGTCACCATACTACCAAGGGAAATAATCATGGTTAATAATACACACAACAAACTTTTCATTTTTCTCATAAAGAGCCTCCTTTGTAATTATCCTATTTTTAAATCGAGAAATGGATTCTTTTCTCCCCTCCTTCCCATTTCCACTACATTTCCGATTTAATTTTGTAAATCGACGGTAATACCATCTCCAACTGGAACCGCCAAGTCTTCCGGTGCCTGGTCTTCATCATATACCGTTCCTATTTCTTCTATGTAAGTATCTTCCGATTCTTTCTGCTCATAGGAAACCGTTTTTCCTGTAGTTCCTGAATAGTGATAGAGCTGTAGCGTTAACTGTTTTGCATGATCCAAAATTCCCAAATCTTGTAATTCAAAAATTAGATTCGGTTTATCATAGGAAGTGAGATTAAAAACATATTCATTTCCTAAATCGTCCTTCCCGCGAAGCCAAAATTCGTCGTCCTCCGTCATATCGGAATATGATCCAGAAATGGTACATCCGAAAATATTATATTTCATTTCTGAAATCAAAAACGTCTGATCCTTCTCAATTGGGATAGACACTTGAATGTCAATTTCTTTTGTGTCTGCCTGCAGTGCTTCTGGATCTGCTGTAAATGAAAAACTATATACATCCCTTTCTTCAACCTGCTCATTTTGATTTTGGAAGGTTCCTATTTGAATTTCAAATTTCTGGGAATGATCAGCTCTACTTCGATTAAATTTCGCTGCAAAGTATTTGGAAGTCACTTTTTCTGATCCGCTACTGTTATCAAGCGAATATTGATTTTCTAACGCTAATGACTCGCCATCAACTGCGACCTGAATGCTGCTCATGGAAATGTCATTTTCGCCATTTTCATCAGTCAGAGAATATGCAATCCAAAGGCTTTTTGCATCCGCTGCAACTTCCTCTAACGAAACCGCAATTCCATTTTTTTCGATTGTCTTTTGAATTGTTTTCACATATTCATCTGTTTCCTTCTCAATTCCCAAAATCCGGCCAATAAGAGAAGTCATTTTATACCAGGCTGCTTTTACCTCATTCTGATGTGTAAGTCCACCACCAATAGCAGCCACTAATATGATACAGGCTGCTGCAACCCGTATGTAGCGCTTGACTCTTACGATTTTATTTTCTTTCCACGGTTTCGCCGCCTGATAAATGTATTTCTCATCTATATCCTCAAATGCCGTTAAAAAATCCCATCCTTTATTATCCCTCATAGCCAGCCTCCTTTAATAAACCATAAAGTTTTTTCCTGCTACGAGCCAAAACTGACTTGATCTTACTTTCCCCACAGGCATGTCGGTCTGCTATCGCTTTTACAGGATCCATATACCAGTAGCGTCTAATAAAAATATCCCGGTCACGTTCCGAAAGCGTTGATAAAAAGTGGTCAAATAATTTTACAAGTTCTTTCTTTTTTAAATAAATTTCAATATCAGAAGAAATTGCACTTCCAATTTTTTCCACTTCCCCAGCAATATCTTCCATATGTGAATCCACCCGTTTCTGCGCATTTCTTTTCCGATAACGGTCGATTGCTGTATTTCTTGTTATTTTTGAAACAAAGGAAGACAAAATAGATGGTCTTCTTGGAGGAATGCTGTTCCAGGTAAAAAGCCATGTATCATTTACACACTCTTCAGAATCCTCCCTGCTGTATAAAATATTGTGTGCAACTATATAACACATATTTTGATATTTATTTTTGGTCTCTACAATTGCATTTTCATCTCTGGCAAAATACAAATTAATGATCTGTGCATCATCCATCCTAAGCTATCCTCCTTTTTCACCTTATATCACGTATTTTATTTTAATTGGTCGCATGAAAAATGTAATTTTTTTATTTTTTTTGCAGAAAAGGAAATGAAATATATTTCGTTCCTAATTCCTTTTCTGCATTTCCATTTACTGGTCAATTACTTCTGTCATATAAGCTCCCTGACCATCTACCGCAGTAACTATTTCTTTTCCGTCTTCTGTTTCAATAATCTGCCCCACTGATACCTGATCCTGTGGTCCGCTGGTGCTTAAATCCGGATCTTCGTCAAATGTGGCCAGCGGGTACATTACCCTCTCTCCATTTGCATTGAAAAATTCATGTAATTCAACTCCAGAACTGGCAGCCACTGAAGCTGTTCCAATCAGCATACACGCTGCCGCTCCAATCCAAAACTTTTTTCGTTTCATCATGCTGCTCCTTTCTCTTAACCGTGATTATTTTTTATATCCACAAATACTACAGGTCTTCTTCAAAAACGGATAACTATGTTTACTGTAATATGTCCATGGAGTGTAAGTTTTTATCCCCCTACGATGGCATTTATTACATTTGTTTGAGATAATCAGCCGTTCTTTGTAACAGATTCCAGCTGTTCCAACTGTTCGAAAATCTGTCTTTTTACCAACAGCTTCTAAATATCTCGCCGGATGTTCACATGGCGCATTTGTCGCATAGGAAGAAATCGCTTCAATTGGTTCTGTTACAAAAGATCCATCTTCATTTACTCTGACAATTCTTTCCTTAGCACCAGTTTCTGTTACATAAATGTTTCCACTGGAAATTACTTCCTACGCTTCATTTTCCGCACCCATTACAGAGATACCCTGCCCTGCCATATTTCCCATAATTGTAACACTTGTCATAATAATTGCCATCCACTTTTTTAATCCACTCATCCTTTTTACCTCGTTTTCTTAAATTTTTCCCTATAAGTTGTAAATAAAAATTTTTAGAGCCCTCCCTTCAAAGTTTCGTTATTCCTTTTTCACTATATATCACGTAAAATTTCGGTATCCGTTGCATCCTTGCTAAAAATAATTTATTTTATTCTCAAAACCTCCAGCCCTAATTTGGCACACAAACAGGATCCGTTTATAATCTGTGTCTTGGCGTTTTATAAGTAGCCGTAAATCAAAAGCCCCCCGGCAGCATAGTTCCAAAGATCCATACTATCGGGGGCTTATCCCTCATCTCATCATAATTTCCATATTCTCCTGACGATATAAAGCAATTTATCAATAGTGCTGTTCCACAACTTATTTTTCAGCCAGGCTGTCAAGGCATCTTTTTATATCTTCTTTTTGCATGCACTCAATGGTCCAGGTGCGTTCTTTTGTTTCTGGCAGATAGCCAAGCACTTCCTGCCAGGGAAGGTTTCCGCTTCCAAGTCCGATGTGGGAATCCCGGTCTCCGCAGTTGTCGTGGATATGGACATGGCTTACATAGGGAGCCAGATTTTTCGCCCACTCCCTGACATCCAGGGAAGAATAACAGTGTGCGTGCCCGATGTCCAGGCACAGCTTAAAGTTCGGCTGGTTCACCCTCTCATAAACATCCAAAAGGAGCCTCCAGTCATCATCAAATACATTTTCTAAAACAATTTCTATTTCTGTTTTGTTCTTCATAAATTCCTGCCAGAATTTGGCGACATGCTCCGCCCAGTATTCTTTGTAATAAACATACGGGTTCATGCCAGAGTGAAAGACAATCTTCTTAGCTCCAAGTTGAAGCCCCGCCTCATAGCACTGGTTGAATCTTGTCATGGTGGCTTCCCGCACCAGGCTGTCGTATGCACAGGGGTTCACATCCAGAAATGGGCCATGAAGAATCAGATCCCTGGTCCCTATCTCTTTCATCTTCTCCCAGTACGTTTTGATTGAATTCGAAAGCTGATCCAGGTTATCCGAAATGGAAAAATCAATGCTTTCGATCCCGGTTCCGTACTCTTTTACCAATGCTTTCATGTCAACATCTAAAACTAAATGGCTAATATATATCATTTTTTCCTCACTTTTTTACGAAGCTACTCCTGCCTCTTTTAAATGGCAGAACAGGCAGAAGCCCCGCAAGGCCTTGCTGCCTGTTCCACTTTTTATTTTACTGTGATCTTAATTTTTTTCGATTTGGAACCTGATTTTACCGTAATGGTGGCAGTTCCTTTTTTCTTGGCTTTTATCACACCCTTTTTCGTAACGGTTGCCACCTTCTTATTGGAAGTGGTATAGGTTACCTTCTGCAGGGAGGTGATCGGGCTGATGACTGGCTTTAAGGTCAGCTTCTTGCCTTTTTTCAAGGTTGCCTTAGACGCAATGCCTGTGATCTTGGTTGTCTTCACCGCCGTCTTTTGAACAGTCACATTAATCACCTGTTTTTTACCGCTCGCCAGGGTGATGGTGACTTTTGCTTTTCCAGCCTTTAAGCCTTTTATGGTACCTTTTCTGGTCACTGTTACGATCTTTTTATTGCTGGTAGTCCAGCTCTTGATGGAATCCCCATTTGCCAGACCGGTTACCTTCACTTTTGTGGTAGACTGTTTTACCTTCAGCTTAATGCTAGAGGCCGTTACCTTGATGGTGGAGGTAAGTTTACTTCCCACTGTACGGGTTTCCGTTTTTCCCTTGTTGCTGGTGCGCTTCTGGGTTTCCGGGGCAAATACGGTTGCCCCCGATACGGTTGTCCAGGGGCCAAATACCTCCGGGACTTCCGTTGGTGTCGGAGTCGGCGGAACGGGTGTCGGGGTAGCTGGAACCGGAGTTACAGTTGGTGTCGGGGATGGAGTATCGGTACGCTGTACCACAATCGTATAATCCGTTGTCTTTCCAGACTTTGTGGTTACGGTAACTTTTACCTCTGCTTCCGCATCTGGATTGGTCTTATCAAAATACATGGCAATTCTGTGTGCTGCGCCACTTCCAGTTACTTTTCCAAGTACCGTTACCTTGCTGGTACCGCGGATTCCCACAGCGGTGACGGATGCGCTGCTGTCTGCCGGTTCTGCAAAGATATTTAAAAACTCCCTGCTCTCTTTATAGATTGCCCGGTAGCTGGTTGTCACGCTGCTAAATTCCGGGGACAATGAAATCCGGTTTGCCGTATTGGAGTAGGTATTGCTGGTGCTAAGCGTCATGTTCGCCAAAACCGGCGTAGAAATATCCTGGGAAATGTGGAAGGTATATTCCCGGCTCTTTCCCTGGCCGCTTACGGTTACCTTTATATCTGTGGAGCCGCTGCTTACATCCGCCACAAAGCTTCCTGCATACGCCTGTCCATTTACGGTTATGGTACAGCCTTCCGGTGCTTTCAAAGCAAAGGTTACCTTGCTGGCATTCTCCGCTACCGTTAAGTTATATTTTAAGGTATCCTTTCGGAAGGCAGAAGGCCAGGTCACTTTTCCAGTATCTGCCGTGGCTGTCACGCTGTTTAAATAGGCCCCGTTGGTTTCCAGAGCCATCAAGTAATTGGAATCATTTTTGTAATAAAGGGTGCCTTCCCGGTCTGCGCAGATGGTACTGATACAGTATTCCTGCTGGTCACTTGCCGGACGGAAAAGCTCTACGGCTGTTCCGGAAGTCTGTCCCGGTTCATCGGATAACATATAAATACCGCCTGGTTTTGCATTGTAGGTAAAGTACAGATAGACTCTTCCATCTGCCTGTCCATCTCCATTATAATCCTGGTTTTCGTAGGCCGTGGACAGAAGAGGCGCTGCCTGGGGATAGCCTGGAATGGATACGTTGTATGCCAGGGAAATCCCGGAAGCGGTTTCATTTAAGACTGCAAAATGGTGACCACCATCGGAATTGAACTGGCCACCGTTTCCGCAGACACCTACATAGATCCTTCCCTTATAAACAACCGGGGAAGCGGTTGCCATGCCGCCAAGGTTATAGCTGCTGGTGCTTCCAAAGGTGCCGTCTGCATTCATCTGCACACGGTACAGATACCCGCCTTTGGTGGTGAAATATACATAACCATTGTTATAAACAATAGTGGAACGGATATCCCCATGGCTTGTCATCTTGTCCAGGAGCAGTCCGGTGTGAGTGTTCACAGAATATAAAATGGCGGAATTGGTATCTGTTCCTTCTGAAGAACCGTCGTCGGAACCAAATACCAGGTAATCGGATGAGGCATAGGAACCAGCCCAGTAAAAGCCGCCCTTATGGTTGTATTTCCAGGTGCAGTGTTTAATTTCTGTTCCTGTGAATGGATCCTCGTCTGTAACAGACAGACAGAAATAAGAGCCTGCTGTAGTCTCGGAGTTCCAGGTTCCCGTGTAAATATATCCATCCTTATACGTGATCGGGGAAAGTGTCTGACCACCCAGGGACTCACTGATCCATAAGGACTTTAAGGAAGTGGCACTGACTGCCTGGATCTGACCGCCTCCGATCTGTGCAAACAGCATTCCCTCTGCATAGGTAAGGGGAATCATGGCATACTGCATGTTTCCAGAGAGCTGTTCGCTGGTCTGAAGGATTTCCCCTGTGTTTTTATCCAGCTTATAGATAAACTGTCCAGACGCTACATAAACTGCTCCGCCCAGGATCAGTGGTGGTGTGATGGCAGCCTCCCAGCCCACTCCGATCCTTGTGTTCCATTTTAACAGGGTGGAATCCGCACTGGTCGGGGTACTGCTTCCGGTAATGCCGTTATTCGTATCACTATTTCGGAAATTGATCCAGTCATTGTCCGTGATCTCCGGCTGCGTGGCATCCTGTTTTACCAGTTCTGCGGTAATATCGGAAACCTCGCCTCCGGTAAAGCTGCCCTGTTTAGAAATATAGCCATACTTGGAGATGTTCCAGGTATAAGCTTCTCCCTGGAGGATATTCTCATAAATCATCAGGGAATCGGCGGAAGGGGTAAGGCGCTCACCATCCTTGTCATATACGCTGATGACCGCATCCTCCGGGGTTACCTGGAAACTTACTTTGTCACTTGTGCTTTTATGCACCAGGATGGTGTAGGTTCCTGTGGAGGTATAAGTCTTTTCTGCCAGGGCAGGATCCGCATAGGTGTTTGCCTCTGACATGGAGAGTGTCACTTTGGTATCACCGGTGTCTGCCAGTGGAACGCTCACAGCCGTATCTGTAGAAGAAAACGGAACCTCTTTTACTTCGCCTGTGGTTACATTTTCACTGGAAATGGCAAGCTGATACCAGTTACTGGAAAATGCCTTTGGAACCACCTGTAAAGAAGCAGTCGAAACCACTACCGTTGTCTCGTAGTCCCTTGTAGTTCCTGTGGTATCAAATTTGGGAAGGATATTTTTTGCCAGGTCTTTGTCGTCCGGCAGGTAGGCCTTGAGATCGGAAAGGTCAAGACGGCGTTCTACCAGGATCTGGTAAACCTGTTTGTCACCTTCTGTTCCTGCGGTAATGGTATAAAGTGCTCTTTTTGAGCCATTCCCTCCTGAGGAAAAGACAGAGGCACTCACGTTGTAACGTGTCCCGTCTTTATAGGCGCTTGTGGATAATTCCAGGTTCTGTTTCTGTCCATCCAGCCCGGTGGTTTCCAGCTGAATGGCGGAACCATCTGGCGCATTTCCAGCCAGATCTGCTGTGATCCAAAAAGATGCGGAATCCATGTTGGAACCATACTCTGCTACATAAACCTTGCCGCCAAACTCTGCGTCAAGGTCGGCAGAACGCTTCAGGGCTACGGTGGATACTCCGCTCTGACTGGTGTATAAAGTCAGGTTCTGAAGGTAGCCGCCCTCATCCTGCATATCGGATTCCAAAAGAGTCGTGGGATCCGCTTCGCCTTCAAACCCATCCTGGGAATCCGGTGCCACAAAATCCTCTTCCCCTGAAAAGTCCTCTTCTGCTTCCCCGGAGGTAAACCCGGTAAATTCAGAAACACTTGCAAATGAATCCTCACTTTGTCCGCCATCTGGGTTTTCTTCAGGTTCTTCTAAACTGCCTTCAAAAGACTCTGCCTCGTCTGTAAAAAATCCATCCTCTTCTGCGGCATAAGCCGTGTTTACCGCATACACCGGAAGATTTCCAGCTAACAGGGCCGCAGACAAAAGTCCGGTCAGCCATTTTTTCATTGTTGGTTTCATTCAGTTCTCCCTTCTTTTCTTTGCTTACGCCGTTATTTTTGGCTTTTTATTGTTTCTCTTTTTAAACCGTTTCTTCGCCGTTACAAAAAAGACGGCAAAACCAGTTTCCAATACTGCAATCACCAGAAGAAATTTTGTTGCAAGACTTGCTTTTTTGATTCCTCTTGTTACACTTCCCGCAAAAGATTCCTCCTGAGCCTGGTTCTTTCCAGTTGTATTTGTAACTGTGGTTTTGGTTTCTTCTGTAAAACGGTCTGATACCTCACTTTTTTCTTCCACCACCGGGGAAGGAGTGACTTTTTCCACCACCTTTTCCCCTGCTATGGTATAGCCAGGCTTTAAATCTTTTGCATATTTTTTCCTAGTTCGCTCTGTCCACTTCGGGGATTCTATCTTTTGGGTATCAGCTGTCTTGATATTTCCAAACAAAGAAGTCTGTTTCTCCCCCTGGAGCTTTAAGGATGCCTTGATCTCCCTAGTGGTTTTCTCGCCCTCTTTACCGCCTGCTTTGGATCCCTCCACCAGTTTTAGATTAGATAAGGAGCCCTGGCCGCTTTGTCCTGGGATAGCCGCCTGGGACTTATTTCCGCCATGGTCGGAGCCATGCACCAGGTTTCCAGGGGTACCGGCTATTTTTATATCCGGGATCCGCATGACTAAAGAATCGCTTACATTCCCAGCTGCATCTTTTACCACGATCACCAGATCTTTTTCCCCGGAGGATAATCCAGTCAGGGTAATGGTATTGGTTCCGGCTAATACTTCTGTTCCTTCCCCACCTGTATCCAAGGAGGGTACCTTTTCCCCTGCCTCAATCACCTGGTAATAACAGGTTCCTTTTTCAGAGGTCTTATAGACAGCGGAAGCAGTATCTGTGGAGATACGGCTGGCACTGATTTTTTTTAGTACCGGAGCTGTCGTATCGGTAAGTTTCAGGGTAATATAATAGTCCCTGGTTGTTCCATCCTCTGCCGTTACTTCCAGGCGGACCTTCGCCACTTTTTCCTGGTCGGCAAAAAAGATCTTCCAGTAAGGGCGGTCTTTGTTGTCTTTCGTTCCCGTGATGGTCTCATCTTTTTCTACCGTTCCTGCCTTGATGCCGCTGATGGCATAAACCTTAACAGAAGCTTTTTCATCCTCCACTTCTGGCCAGATGTTCAGGCTCTGCCGTTCGCCATCGTAGGAAGCCTCAAATTTTTCCTTATCCGGTGCCAGGTCCGGGCTTAATTTTAAGATCCCTTTTCCGTACTTATCAGAACTGGAAACATACAAGCCCTTTAAGGCTGTGTTGCTGCTAAGAAGGGTGATGGTATATTCCGTCACCGCAGGATCTGCCGTGATCTTCTGGTAGAATTCCTGGTACCCTTCTTTACGGACATAAAGTTCATACGCCTGTCCCTGTAAAAGAGAATACCGTCCATTTTCTTCTGCAGAAACCGGGTTTCCCTCTGCATCCAGTATCACCCCACTGGCATCTCCCGGCTCAATTTGAAGTCCCACGCTCACCAAAGCCGGGGTTGGAGTCGCAGTCGGCTGTGGAATCTCGGTTGGAGCCGGAGTTTCTGTTGGTGCCGTAGTTGGCTCCGGAACCGGTGTTGCAGTCGGCTCTTGTGGAGTCTCAGTTGGAGCTGGTGCCTGTGTAGGCTCTGGCTCCACGGTCGGCTGTGGTGCCACAGTGGGCTCTGGCTCCATGGTCGGCTGTGGTTCCTCACTTGGAGCAGGCTCCGGCTGTTCCGGTTCCGAAGGCTCTTCTGGTCCTCCTTCTTCGCTTTGTATCATCACTTCTTGCTGTGCATATATCTCATAAGGGACACTTCCAGCAATCAGAGCTGCCGTTAAGGTTCCCATTACTAATCTTTTTTTCATTTACCAGTCCCCCCATGTCTCGCCGTTTACCCCGCCGCCTACATCGGCACCGGAATAAAGAGAAAATCGAAGTCTTACCTCATCCCCGTCCGCTGGGAAATAGGAAGACATTCCAACACTCATGTATTCACCGTTCACAGAATACAGCCAGCCGGAGTCCATGGTAAAATCAAACTCTCCAAGCCAGTTGGAATCGTGGTCGGATAACTGACAGTTCACTTCCTGCAAGTGCGCCATCAGGTCATCCGGAATAGCTGCATTTGCGGAAATGCCGCCCCTTCCGATTGCTTTTAAGTAAAAGCCGCTGGTGGCATCCCCATTGTTGCGCCAATCAAAACCTGTATTTTGTAATAGCCGCAGCAGAACCGAAGATAACTGTTCTCCCTGGTAATATTCGATGGACGTTGCCGGAAGAATGGTTCCAAGTCCTACCGTACCCGCTTCAATGCTGATGGTGATAGAGCCTGCCACCTGTGGTCCTGCATCTTCGCCCTTATATAAGGTAAACGCAGGAAGTGTGGTGGTATATCCCTCTTCATCGGTTGCCTTGATTTCTATGGTGTTGGCACCCTCTGCCAGTTCCAGGCGATAAGCCAAAATGCCTTCCGCCGGCTGTCCCTGACAGCTCAGCTGCTGTCCGTTTCCAGTTACAGAAACAGACGCTGCACCCAGGCTGTTTCCATAGTGATCGGTTGCCTGGATGTAAAAGGTACGATAAGAAGCATTGACTGTCTCCCCATCGGTGAGGTCTGTAGCGATCTTCGGGTAGTTATCTTCTACCGGTTCCTCTGGACTTTCCGTAGGGGCAGGTGTCGCAGTGATCTGCGGCTCTTCCGGTGCCGGGGTAACGGGTGGCAGATCCTCATCCGGAGTCTGCGCTCCGTCCTGGTTCCGGTTATCATCAGTATCTGGGGTTTCTGAGGGCTGCTCGGAATTGTCGGGATCATCCTGGTTATCATATTCTATCTTATTGCTTTGATTCTCTTGATTTTGGTCAGTATTGTTATTATTTTCTGGCGGCGTTTCTGTCACAGTTGCCTGTGGGGTGGGCGTTACGCTTTCCTCCGGCTTAGGCGTTGGTGTCACCGTCTGGGGTACCGGTTCCTTTGTCGGCTCCGGTGTGATCGTAGGAGTCGGTGTCTCTTCCGGAAGAAGCTGTGCCTGTTCCTGTTGCTCTTCCGCTTCCTCGCCGTTTCCATCTGTCTTAGATCCTGCATAGGCAAAACCGGTTCCCAGATACCCTTTTAAGGAGCTGTCTGCACTGATTCCCTGCACCGGGTTTGGTACTGCCTCGGACTCACTTTTTAATACGCCCTGTGCAAAAACGACAGCAGCCAGAAAAAGCACTGCCACAGGAATGAGCGCTGCCAGTATTTTTCTTTTCTTTTTTTCTTTCATAAACAGCCTCCTTTCCTGTCAATAAAGTCTTTCAATGTATTTCATGATCCATCTGTCATACCAGCTTGCAGATGCTTTTAATTCCTTTTTTAAATGCCGGATACAGCTTGCCGTATCATGGCGTTCGGAGGCCGATACCGGATGGGGGCTAAACGCTGCCTTTTGTCCAATCTTTCTTACTCTTTCATAGAGTAATGTGGTCTCATCTGAATACTGTGTGCCATGCTCGTATAACGCTCTGGCATAACCAGCCATCGCCCGGACTGCCAGTTTGGTGTCCTGGGAGGTAAAGCACTTTCTTCTCTTTCGGTTCGTAAACGCTCTTAAGAATATCACCGTCAGGATAAACAGAAACATAAACGTATCAAATACGATCAAAAACAGAAGAAGGAATTTTTCGATTCCAAACAATGCCAGCTTCAGGCTGAAATTGGTACGGATGTTCTCTTCCACTGGAGGCTGTGATTCTGTCTCCGGGATCGAAGCCGCCAGTTTTCCTTTGGCTTCCAGACCGGTTTTTAAGTTGGCTTCCTCCATGACCCCGTAATAGGAAGGTGTCATTTCAAGAGGGATCCAGCCAAGCCCGTCCACATAGATCTCCGTCCAGGCATGTCCGTTGGTGCCTGGGATTTCAATGGTGTCCCCAGCCTGTTTTCCTTTTATATCCTGTGGGGTAATTAAGTACCCTTCTACATAACGTGCCGGAATGCCATAGTAGCGGAACATCAGAGCCGCTACTGTCGCAAAATGAACACTGTGTCCGATCTTGGAGGTGGTTAAAAAATTCTCTATAAAATCCCCGTCTTCTGAAAATACATCGGTCTGGGAGCTGTAGGTCATGTTCTTTTCCAGATAGGAACGAATCCTGGTGATGGCCGTATAGTAATCGGTATGTCCCTCGTCACGGTTTCCGCCGTCTCCAAGTTCCTTTTGAAACAGGGTTTTTAAGGACGCTGGAAGAGCGGTATCTTTCTGATAAACAAAGGTATTGTAATAACTCTCCTGGCTTCGGTAGGAACTGACGGCATCCGCGCCGCCATCCCCTGCATTATTTCCAGCGGTCAATGTCTGATAGACCTTTGCCCCAAGGGTGGTAAAATCACTTACCAGATTTCCAAGGGAGGAAATGCGGTAGGTTCTTTCTCCAAACAGTCCTCTGGCGTACAGGGTGCTGTCCGCCTGGGCGTTTTCGCCTGTGTAGCCGTCTGGCAGACCTGAGAGCTCATACGGGGTATAAAGGTATTTACTGCTTGCCGTTTTATTATTTATCGAAATGATTCCTTTTTCACTGGAGAGGGAATCGTCCTGGATCAGATTTCTTGCATTTAGAAGCTGGGTTTCTCCATAAAAGCCCTCCTGGTGAAGCCAGTAATACAAGTCTTTTTCTTCATAGGCCTCTTCCGTGGAAATCTCCGTCCAGGAAGAGCCGTCATAAACGCTTCCCACAAAACCACGCAGATACAAAGAAGCCGGGTGCTCCATGGTAATTTCAAGTGCCGTATCCGATGACGCACTCCAGGCTCCGGTCTGCTTTAACTTTCCATCTGGAAGGGAATTTGCCCCCTGCCCTTTGTAGCGGAGCCTGGAAAGTCCACTTAATGCCTCTTCTTTGGCATTTGCCACAAGCTGGGAGTCCTGGTACTCATTCTTTGGCACCAGGCTTTGAAGAAACATGCCCCCGAAAACGGAGACCAGAAGAAGACCAAATGCCCCGGCAATAAAAGCGGCCACGTCGGCAGCGTTACCTAAGTTTCCCCCTTTATTTTTCGTCATGTAGTTTAATTCTAACAGGGTTCCAGCGTAAAAGCCAAGACAAAGCCTGGTATCTGGAAGCAGTTCTGTTTTTACCAGAACCACCGGAAGGACTGCCGCAAAAAGAAGGAGCAGCACATACCACCGAAGCTTCAGGATTAAGAAGCCAAACAGCCCACAGGCAATGCCAAGGAAAATAAGAACTGCCAGCTCCCCATTTGCTTTTCCAGAATCCTTCAGCTGGTAGATGGTAAGGTAGATCCCTGCTTTTTTCCCAAGAACTTCTGCAAGCTGGTTCCAGAGTGAAAGAAATCCGTTTAAAAGCATGCCAGAGAACGCAAACAGGCAGATCCCGGCAGCTGCACTTAACGAGAAAACCGCAGCAACCAAATGTTCCCGAAGCCTGAAAAGAACGGCACAGAGAAGGGCGGTCACAGTGACGCTCACCAAAAAAGGAATCCCATTCACAGACGGAATCAGGGTATGCAAAAGCGCAAAGGTACCAACGCCATTTACCAGAAAAATCAGGAAACTTTCCAGCAGGATACCGGGCAGGTATCTTCTATGTTTTTCTTCTTGTCTTGTGATCCATACTTCCATGTGATGGTTTCTCCTTTATCTGCTGTGGTTCCACAGCTTACAACGGTTACCTCGCCCCGGGTTCGAAGCCTTCTAAGGTCTTCTTCCTCTGGTGCGCCCGTAATATAAATATAATTTGCAAATCTTTGTTGTCCCGGAGTGTGAAGATATTCTGTGATGGTGCAGGGCTTTTCCCCCTCCCCTCCGTGGCGGAGGAATAAATAGAGAATAGTTTCATAATCCTCGCGGGTGCGTATTTTTTCAATGTAAAAATGTCCGGTGCTGTGGTCAAACACGCCTGCCTGACAGGAAATGCCCTGTTCCATAAAACTATTTAAAACTGTGGCAAACACTTCACCAAGCGTCTGTGCTACGGCTGGAGCTTTTTCCTTTAAATAGGGCTCTGCCAGGATCAGGACCGTATCATCCACCGGGAAACTTCTCTGGCGGATCATCATTTTATCTAACTTGCCGGTCAACTTCCAGTGGATCTGACGAATGCTGTCCCCCTCCTGGTATTCCCGGATATCAAAGGTCTCCCCCGGATCATCCCCAGGACGGGCTCCCGAATAGCGGAAGCTCTCCATGTCAAAGCCCTCTTTTGTGAGAAACTGAAAATCTTCCTTTTGCTCACAGGGCATCACCACCGTACAAGCGGACAGCCCCGCCTTCCTCTTTTGCCCTGCCAGACCAAAGAAATCATAGGAGCGCCAGGTGTGTAAGGTGGCGTAAATACAACCGCACCACTGGCTTTTTCCCTGGAAGTCAATGGCTTTTTTCCCTCTTCCTTTAAGGGAAAACGAAAACGGAAGCTCCATCTGCTCCCCAGTAAAATGATTTTCCAGATGCAGGCTGCCTTTTCCAAGAAATACCGGAAGGACAGACTCATTTGCAATCTGAAGCTTTCCTTTCCAGATCCCATCCTGTTCCGCAGCTTTGGGGAGCTTTAGCTTCATAGTGATCTTTTTTCCGCAAAAGAAACCAAGCAGCAAAAACGCCACTACCGCAAGGGCGGACAAAAGCAAAAGGACGGCATATACCCAGACTCCGGTAAAAACCGCAGCCAGGGCAAGCAATATGAACCATATAAGTAGTAAAATCCTGTTTTTCATGCTCCCTCTACCTTCGGTGCCGATGTATCTTTTAAAATTTCTTCCAGAATGTCCTTCGCACTCTGCTCCTGGTATCTGGCTCTTGAATCCAGGATCATACGGTGTGCGGTTACATCTGTGAATACTTTTTTTACATCTTCCGGGATCACATAATCCCGTTCTTCCATGAAGGCTGCCGCCTTTGTCATACGGCATAAAGCCAGGGTTCCACGGGGGCTAAGACCAAGTGTGATCATCGGATGGTTTCTGGTTGCCTCTGCAAGGGTTGCAATATAGTTCAGGATGGAATCTGCCATATATACTTTTTGTACCTGATCCTGAAGCATAACAACTTCTTCTTTAGTAATAACAGCTTTCGCGTTCTCCAACGGATTTTTTGTCTGCCGGTCCCGAAGCAGCTCTACCAGGTTTTCGTGATCCGGGTAGCCCATGGAAAGGCTTATCATAAATCGGTCTAACTGGGATTCCGGCAGCATCTGGGTTCCGGAAGAGCCGGTAGGGTTCTCTGTAGCAATGACTACAAAGGGCTGCGGAACCGGATGTGTCTCGTTATCTACCGTTACCTTTCCCTCTTCCATGACTTCCAGAAGGGCTGCCTGGGTTTTGCTGGAGGTACGGTTGATCTCGTCCGCCAGAAGCATGTTGCACATCACCGCGCCTGGGCGGTAGATGAATCTGCCCGTCTGTTTTTCGTACATGGTAAATCCGGTTACATCGGAAGGAACTACATCCGGCGTAAACTGGATCCGGTTAAAATCCATTCCCATAAGACGGCAAAGTGCCAAAGCTGTGGTTGTCTTTCCAACACCAGGAACGTCTTCCAAAAGCACATGTCCTCTTGCCAGCACTGCCATGATAATCTTATCCGTAACTTCTTTTTTTCCTTTTATAATGGTTCCAAGCTCCTTCTGAAGCTGTGTGATCTTATCTGCCATTTCTTTCCTCCTGCCCTTTTTACTGGCTGATCCAGGTTCTTTTTCTTATGTGTCAATTGGTATCGCTCATATCATAAAAACTGGTTTTGCAATTTAAAAACCGGCTGTATGCCGCCATTGCACAAAACGCCTGGTCGGTAGCCATGGGATCGCTGTCCCCGTCTAATAGATGGGAAAAGCTTCCATCTTTTTTATAATACTCCATCAGGTTGTCGTAAAGCCCTTTTTCCTTTTTCCGGAAACGTGCATCCTTGTTACAGTCGATTCCATACGTGCTAAGCGCAAGGATTACCTGGGAAACGGACTCGGAGCTTTTATCCCCATACGCCTCATAACCGCCATCCTCTGCCTGCGCATCCGCTAAAAATTCCACGCCACGGTCAATGATGGCACTGATTTCTTCCTCTGTGGCATAGGGCTCTAAGCACTGTAAGGTCATGGCAGTCAGATCCACATCTGCGGTATCGGAACTGTCATCTAAGGAAAATCCACCGGATGGCTTTTCCTGTCCCACAATGTAGGTCAGATACTTTTGTTCCAGTTCCCCGTCTACGTCCGAGCGGTCCGCATTTAAGGCAAGAAGGGCATACACGGCTCCATTTAACCCCTGCGCGGTTACAGCCTCAAAATCTTCCAGGGACTTTATAAGGTCATACCCTCCAATATCGGAAGGATCGATCCCGATGGCCTTACAAGCCAGGACAGCCCTTGCATACTCGGTATAGCGGTTTTCACTTAATACCCCTTCCTGCTCCTTGACGCGCTTTTCTAAGTTTGCCCTGTATTTTTCGTAATAGCCGTCCTCTGCCGCTTTCCCGGAGCGTGCCAGTGCGATCACCGTCCACTCTCCGCCGAGGGAATCGGAAGCTGGGGCGGGAATACTTGTCTGTTCATAGGAAGCAGTTTTCTTTAATGCTTCCTCTAAGGACGGTGTCCCACCACCGCAGCCAGATAACAGGCTGATGGCTGCTGCCGCCGCCAGAATTCCGGCAAGATAGCATCCAGTCCTTTTCTTTTTGGGATTTAACATTTTTCGTTTCTCCTTCTTTTAAAAATCAAATTCCACTTACATCTATTTTCTATTACCGGTTCTCTGATTCCTGTATCAGCCCATATTTCACCTTGATCCGCTCCAGCTTTTCCAGAAGCGGGCGGCTAAGCAGCCATAGGAAGATCACGGTGGAAGCTGCATGTACCAGATCCACGGGGGCGCCTGAAATGTAGTAGGCGATCAGGCTGCTTTTTGTAATATATCCGTAGGACATCAGGATGCTGGCAGGATTCATAATGCCTCCATAAATTAAAAAGACACTTAAAAATCCGTAGATACAAAGATCGAACTTCCTGGCTTTTAAAATCCCCTTCTGGTACAGGATCCCTGCCAGAAATCCGATCATGCCAAAGGCAAACATCTGCCAGGGTGTCCAGGGGCCCTGCCCCATAAACATGTTGGAGATCAGCATGGTAAGGCTGCCAACTAAAAATCCAGCCTCGCCGCCAAAGGAAATCCCGGTTAAGATCACGATGGCAGCCACAGGCTTGAAGCTTGGCACCATGAAAAAGGCGGCGCGTCCTGCTACGCCAATGGCAGCTAATACCGAAATCACCATGATCTCCCTTGCCTTTGGCTTCCTGCCCTCAAACATCATAAAAAAGGGAAGCATGGCAGCCACTACCACGATCAGGCTGCAGAGCAGGTATTTTCGCCCTCCCCATATCTTCACAGAGAAGAATAGAAGGATCGGTACCACGATCAGCATGACCGCAAATGCAAACCAGGTGCGGCGGCTTACCTTTCCCTGGCGTTCCATCTGGCGGATAATTATTCCGTCGGACGGAAGGGTGTATTCTTCCAGTTCTTCAGAAGGAACTTCTTTTCGATGGAAAGGATTTTGTTTTTCAGAGTTCTTTAAACATGCAGCACCCGAAGCTGATTCTTCTTCCCCAAAGAATTCATCCAGAAATTTATCTAACTGGGATTCGTCAAGCATGACACCACATCCTTTCCGGTAACTGCCTCTGGAAACAGCCCTCTTGCCATACGGTTTGCAGCAGTGGTATAAAAGTTATTTCCAGCGAAAAAATCTCTTGTCTTTTTACTTGTCACCACATTTCCCTCAAAAAACAGGCCAGTCGTGTCCGCATACTCGGCTACAAATTCCACGTCATGGGAAATCATAAAAATCGTCATTCCATGGGATTGCAGCTTCTTTAAGATGCTCCCAAGCTCTTCTTTATATTCCGCATCCATTCCCTTGGTCGGTTCATCCATAAGAAGGATCTTCGGGCGAAGAAGAAGCACTTTTGCAAGGGCAAGCCGCTGCTGTTCCCCGCCGCTTAAATCATAGGGATGGCGTTCAAGCAGTCCCTCCAAATGGGTAAGGCTTACAATCCCCTCAATGGCTTTTTCCTTTTTCATGGAAATGGGGTACTCGTTAGACGGCTTCTCTTTTCTTCCGCCGATCACGCTATAGAGGTCTTCTAGTACGGTCTTTTTTAAAAAGATGCTCTGGGGATTCTGCGGCATAACGCCTAGATACCCACAGTATAACTCCTGGTCGGAAAAAGAACGAAGATCTTTTCCATCCAGGTAGATTCTGCCGCTATACGGCTGGTGTACTCGTCCAAGTAAGGATAAGGTGGTACTCTTTCCGGTTCCGTTTCCCCCTACCAGGGCATAGAATTCTCCTTTTTTTACTTCCAGGGACAGATCCTGAATGACATCGGGGCTGTCCTTTTCATATCGGAACCAGACATCCTTCATCTGGATGGCTGGGGGCGTATTTTCTTTCTGGCGCTTTATATGCCCGAAAAAACCTGCCGTTTCGTTTTCGTTTTTCTCCCCTTGTTTTTCCAGCCTTTGGTTTGCCTGCTGGATTTTCTCTTTTTTTATTCCTTTTTCTTTTATATATTCCCGGATCCACTGCCTGCCCTCACTTACGGTAAGGGGACAGGTAAGGGCGCTGTCTGTCCCTGCATAGATCTGCATGGGAACTGGCATGGATAAAAACATGCCGTGGTGCTGTTCCTTTAATTTGGTTCCAATCTCCCGGGGTGTCCCTTCCATAAACAGGGTACCCTCATCCATGACAAACACCTGGTCGGCATACGGAATGATATCCTGCAGGCGGTGTTCGGTGAGCAGTACAGTAGTCCCAATATCACGATTAATCTTCTTCACGGTCTCCAAAAAATCGGAGGCTGCAATGGGATCCAGCTGGGAGGTTGGCTCGTCCAGGATCAGTAAGGATGGGTGCATGGCCATCACGGAAGCCAGGTTCAAAAGCTGTTTTTGTCCGCCTGACAATTCCGATACATTTTTATAAAACCACTTCTGAATGCCAAAATAACTTGCCATCTCTGCCACCCGAAGGCGGATGGTGGCATTGTCATACCCAAGGCTTTCCAGTCCAAACGCCAGCTCATGCCACAACTTATCGGTCACGATCTGGTTGTCCGGATTTTGCATCACAAACCCGATTTCCTGGCTCTGGGTGCGGTGGTCGGTATCCCTAAGCGGAATATTCCGGTAGAGGATCTCCCCCTCTTTTTCTCCAGCTGGTGCAAGCACGCTTTTTAACTGGCGAAGCAGGGTGCTTTTTCCACAACCGCTCCTTCCCATGATAACATTTAAGGTTCCTTCTTTTATATTCAGGTTTACATGTTCCAGAACTTTTCTGGAACTTTCCGGATAGGAAAACCCGAAATCCTTTATTTCTACAAGATTCATCTGTCTGTTCCTTCCTGTTCCAGAGTCTGGTAAATTTTTTGATACGTCATTTCAAGGTCTGCCGTTTCTTTTCTCCGGCTATAAGAAAAGCGGATGGTTTCCGTCACATCCAACAGCACCGGAAGGAAACAAAAAGCTGCAAAACAAAGATAGGTAAGCATCGCAAGTAACGGAGAAACCGCCACTGGTGCCGCGTATCCCTGGATGGTAAAGCCAGCTAACAGGATCCTTGGATCATAACTTGCATAGGCAGCCCCTTTGATACAGCCCCCTGTAAATATAGCAGACAGTCCGATCATCATTCCCAGGACATACTTATCTTTTCTTGTAAAATGGTAAATGGAAAACGCAGTCCTTCCCTTCAGACCATATCCCCTGCTTCGCATGGAATCAGAGGTCTCAATGGCGTTTTCCAGCGCCCAGGTAACCAGGATGGAGAGCATGTTAAGCCCATGGCGGATACGCGCAAAAAGGCTTCCTTCTGATACATCCCGTCCCATGGCTTTCTGCCCGCTTCGGATTACTTTTAACTGTGCAGTAAACCTTGGCACAAACCGAAGCGCCATGGATAAGATCAGGGAAAGCGCCGGAATGATCCGCCCAAACAGATAGATAAATTTATCCGTTGTCATCACTTTATTGTAACAAGAAAACCACTGGATGACTACGAACATCACAGCGCCAAGCACCACACCGTACACAAGTGCTTCCAGGGTGATCCAGTTGCCGCTGCTTTTTACATAATACAGCATGGTAACCCCGTAATGATTAAACATGGGATTTAATAGTGCCACAATGAGAAGACCTGGCAGAGTAAGAAGAAAGCTTTGTTTCAGAGTCTTTTCCCATCCGTTTAATAAAAACGAATAGGAAAATGCTCCAATATAAGAGATCCCGATGAACACCGGGTGTTGATTGAACATGGTAAAAAAAAGTACCACTGTAAAATAGAAAAAATTCAAAAAAGGATGACAGGCAGAAAAGGTATCCATTACCGTAAGGTTTGCACACGTTCTGTTGTTTTTTTCTTTATTCATTGACAACGCTTTCGGCACCGATATACTCCCTCTTCAGTTCATACTCATCACAATAGGCATCCATCTTGCTGCCTTTATAACAGCGAATGGTACAGCTCTTATTAACGATCCACGGACCGACATACTCCGGATCGTGACGGATTTCTACGGTTTCCAGCCGGTTGCAGCCATGGAATACCCAGCGTTCGATCACATCCACACTCTCCGGGATCACAACATGTTTTAAGTTGTTGCATTTGAAAAAGGCACTATCGCCAAGTTCTACTAAACCTTCCGGAAGGTTTAATTCCTCAAGGCCTGTAAACCGAAACGCCTCTGCCTCGATTACCTTCAAGGTATCTGGGAAAATTACCTTTTTTAACTCCTTGCACCGAAAGAACGCTTTACTTCCAATCACTTCAACGTGGTCTGGCAGCACCAGTCTTTTTAGCTTGGAACAGGAATCAAATGCTCCCTCCTGAATTTCCCGGCACTCTGAGTCTTTTGCAAACACGGCTCTTAATAGATTGGTACAATCACGGTAAGCTTTTGGTCCTAAGGTTTTTAAAGACGCTGGAAAATGGACTGCACGCAGGCTGTGATTTTCTGAAAACGCCCGCCGTTTAATTTCCTTCATTGTCTTAGGAAGAACAACTTCCTTTCGGATCTGGCACTGGAAAAAGGCTTCCCGTCCAATGATCTTACAATTTGGCGGGAGAATGACTTCCCGCATCCGTCCATCTGCCCGAAAACAGCCATCGTCAATGTAGATATATTTTTCCGGGATCTCCTTCCTTGTAACATCCCCCTTTAACATTTTTGCCTGCTGTGCTGTAAATGTCCGGCTGTCATACCGCAACATACTCCAGCGCATTTCTTCATCTTTATAAACACGCATTCTTTTCTTTCCTCCGCTTTTTAGGGTAACAAAAACAGAGCCCCATTACTTCGATGAGCCTCCGTCCTTTACGACAAGTGGAATATGCTGACTTAAAATGCGCTGTTATGTACCGCTGATTTCATACAGTGATTATGGTTCCGGAATCGCACCGAATTTTCCTAAATCAGCCTTATCTGGCTGAACCATGTCTGGTTATTTGATTTTTCGTTCTCTGATATTTCTACCTATATCAAATATTAGTATTATAGCATTTGAAATGGCATCTGTCAAATTTTGGCAATCTATGAATATTTTTGCATGATCAGTGGTTTAGAACCAGGTGGGCTTACCTTACTATTTTTCGTCTTCCTGGTAGGGATTTCCCACATCGTTTCCAAGGTCGCAGGTGTACACCCACAAGATCACATCCCCGTCTTTTGGCTTGTACGCAGATGCCCCATAATTTGGAAATGTCCCATTGACACTATACATCCAGCCAGAATTTTTTCCGCAGTCCAGCTCATAGAGCTGGTTGATTCCTTCCACATAGTAGCTGTTATATAATGGGGTGTATTTCGAAGAAATCTGAATCCCCTTTTCCCCACAGATAGTTTTTAAAATATCAAAGACACTCTCCCCTGTGGTAAATGAGACCGTTGTCTTTTTTAGGATCTGTCCATCCTTCGGGACAAACTCTTTTTTGGTTTCCTTTAACTCCTCCATGTGATCCAGGATCGTCTCACAGGAGATCTCGATCGTACAGGTCGCAGTCTCCCCGGAAGAGGACTCTCCCCCACAGCCAGTAAACACGCTGCCACATAGAAGCAGTAACAGACTTAATAACAAGGTCAACCACTTTTTTCGTTTTGGATTCATACGCTTTCCTTTCTTTTTATTCTTTCTCTACAGGTATTGTAGCATTGTTTTTGGGGACTGTCATCTGGAATCAAAGGAACGATCAGCCACCAACGGAAGTTAATTTTATGCCTTAATCCTGTTTCCCTACAAACACACACGCTTACACAGACACTAAGTAGATTTAATCTTTTGGCTTCTGCTCCATTAATTTGTCAACTTCTGCTTCTATTGCATCCGGATCAATTCCGACTTTTTTCAAAGTATCGTGTTTTGCCTCATTCGCCTGCTTAACAAACGCACTGTATTTTTCATACCAGTTCAACGGAACGGGCTTATATTTATGGCTTTTACCCCTCTCATTCAAAAGCCTATATAATAACTGTACCATTCCTTCATACTGTAAAGACTCCGAATAATGATTTACCGTTATATCTTTTACAGATCCGTCCAGTACCTGTACTTTCTCAACAGTCGTAGTAAACAGAGGATCCTCGTTCCATATGGATTGATAAAATTCATCCGATTGAATGATTTTCTTAAATTCACAATCTTTGTCAGAAAGCTGGTACCATTGAATAACATCATCAAACTCACCTTTTAAATATCGTTCAAACAAGCCACAATATTCTTCATTATTTAGGAAACTGAAGTAATAATTTAATCTACTTGCCAGAGTTTCCAACTCAGCTGTACTGACATCATTTAAAAACGCCATAAATTTCTTGTAGTCCTGTTCCTCTGAATCAATTACTTTCAAAACCCAGTTAAGGTCCATCAGGATCTCACAGGCGAGCTTTGTATCCACTTCGATTATGTCTCCATGTGCAATATGATTTCTAATCTGTGGAAAATCATATGCGAAATAAGCATATTCCCACAGTTCCTTTTTCTTATTTATCTCTTTTACTATATTGTTTAAATCAGTTTTCTTTGAATTATCTTTTAGTACAGATCTCAATAAAACTTTAAAAAGTCCTTCAATTTGTGGGGTAATCAAATACACAAAAAGAAAATATTCACCTTTTTTGAATAATTCAATTGCTGTAGATATAATTTTCCATCTATCGTTTACATATATATTTTCCCTAACAATTTTCAAAACATTTTCTGCAATATGTAAATTCATAACATCGTTCATTAAAGCTCTTGCATATTCATCTGCATGTTCTTCTTTCAACAACAGCCTGTTTTCAAATTCCCTTCCCGGCAGTTCCGATAAAAGAATCTTGTCCACTTCGTCCATAAGTGAATTTTCCTCCCAAGCCATATATATCGGAAACAGAAATTTAAAAAATGAGGGCCAACATAAAACATCACAATTTTCCCATGCTGCTTTTATTAAAAATCTGTTATCTTTTTCCTTCAGAGCTTTTAATTTGTCTTTATTTCTGTTCTTTAAATATACAGTTTTATTATCTTTCTTCTGCTCTCTATTTCCACCTATTTGTTGTAATTTTTCCTCGAATTTTCTTTGATTATCCTGTAACGTTCTTTCATTCATTTCCTTAGCCGCTTTCAGCTTCAGATATTCTTTTGCCACATCACTATTATGTTCAAAATGTAAAACAAAGTAATATGTATAATCACTCCTTTTTAATGTTCTATCATGTTTGCTTTTTTCTTCGTATTGTCTTAAATAGTATTCGGTTTCTTCTTTTCCCCACGTTCTTGCAAATCGCCAAAAAGCAGTTATTAGAGAACGCCTACTAAGCAGTTTTTCCGGACATTTACTCTCACTGGCTTCATTTATGATTTTAGTTTTAAAATCCCAAACCATCTTTTCTGGTTCCATGTAAATTTCCTCTCTTTCTCTACCCAAAATATATGAGCGGCTTCTTTTCCCTCCGCACAAATTAAATTCATAACCTAGCAGTATAAAAAAGTGATAATGTGTTTGCATTTCTATTATATTCATGCAATAACAAAACTTTACATTTTCCCATATTTTAAGACATTTTTTTCTTTGCGGCAATTCCAATGTGAGGATGAACTCTGTGTTTTCCTATAAAAAGATCCACCAACACCAGATAATCTCTGTCCGGCATTGGTGGATGTTCCGATTGCTATTTCACTGTTACTTTTATTTTCTTTGTAACCTTTCCAGATTTCACTGTGACCGTTGCGGTACCTTTTTTCTTGGCTTTTATCACACCCTTTTTCGTAACGGTTGCCACTTTCTTATTTGAAGTGGTGTAGGTCACCTTCTCCTGGGAGGTGATTGGCGCAACCACAGGCTTTAAGGTAAGGCTTTTGCCCTTTTTCAGGGTGAGCTTCGTCTTTAATCCGGTAATCTTAGTCGTTTTTACTTTCGCGCTTTGTACTTTCACCTTCAGGGTTGCTTTTTTGCCACTCTTTAAGGTGATGGTAATCTTCGCGCTTCCAGTTTTCTTACCAGCCTTGATCTTGCCGTTTTTATCCACGGTCACAATCTTCTTGTTGCTGGAAGTCCAGGACTTCACGGAATCGCCATTTGCAAGACCAGTAACCTTTACTTTCGTTGTAGTCTGCTTCTTCTGAAGCTTGATGGAGGTTACATTTAACTTCATGGTTGCGACGAGCTTGCTTCCGTTATCACGGCTCTGTTTCGCACCGCAGATGGAGCAGATTCCCTCCTGTTTCTCTGGTGAAAAAACAGTCGCTTTGGAAATGACCGTCCAGGTGAAGTTATGGGCGTGAGTAAGCATCGGGATCACTTCCGTCTTGGTTGCCCCGCATACAGTACAGGTATAAACCTTCTCCCCGGCAGCGGTGTAGGTGGCCTTTTTAGTGATGGTTCCAGTATCATAAGAATGCTGACTGGTTTTTGGAATAACTTCTGTCTTTGTATAGCCACACACCAGACAGGTATATTCCATCTGGCCTTCTGACTTACAGGTGGCTGCGGTTACTACCTTTCCATCTCCGTAGGTATGATTCTGATAACCGCCCTTTTTCGTATTATCGGTAATATCACAGGTTCCATAATCAGATTTGCATTCATGCCAATGGCCTTCTGCGTCGGAAGTCCAGCCTTCCACCCACTTATGGTCGTGCTCCTGTTTGTAATCATCGGTATAATGGAAGACAATTTCATCTCCATCTGTTAAAAACTGCTCACTGACACCAAGATCGGAATGGATTCCGTTTAAGGTGTACATCCAGCCGGAATTCTTTCCATTGGTGAACTCTCCAAGCTTTTCCCCATCTTTGGTGATAAAATCAATATAGTTGCCTTTGGGATTGCTGTATTCAAGCTGATTGTCTGCAAGCACTTTTTCCAGTACATCCAGTACCGTTGCGTTGCTGTCAGTATCTACACTGGTCTCCTGGATCCAGGTCTCCAGGTTTCCTGCCTTTAAGGTATGCACCTCACCGTCCGAATCACTGTCATGGGCCTTATCTCCAAGGAGCTTAAAGGAAACGGTGATCTTCTCTGCTTTTACCAAAACCTTCACCGTAATAGTTGTTTCAACAGCCCCATACTTTAACTGAAGCATCTGGCTACCCCTGGTCTGGGGATCATAACCGATCACTGTAATCTCTTCAAAAGATGGATTGGTCTTGCTTCCATCACTCCAGGTAACGGTAAAGATACCGCCGGAAAGATCCAATTCTTCTCCGATGTAATACTCTGTTTTGTAATCTCCGGTAAGGGTAAGTCCTGTCGGGTAAGCGCCAGCTCCATAAACCGGATAACGCTCTCCCTGCTCCCAGTTATGGTAATTGCCGCTGTTTAATCCATCCTTTACGGTGCCATCGGCGAATTCCCCGGCGGTTTTTGCAAAGCAGTAATCGCTCTGGTTAAACTCGTAGTCGATTCCATATTTGGAATCATTTTCTACGGTCAGGATGTTTTCTACTTCACCGATTCCCTGAGATGCCCCACAGGAATCCAAATAATAGTTGTTTGAAATCCCCTGGAATTTATCGAAGCTCTTTAAATATCCGACAATAGCCCCTACATTTGATTTTCCAGAAACAGTCCCGTAGAAGAAGTTGTTAGAAACGGATCCGCTTCCATTTCCCCAGCACTGCATGCAGCTTGGCTCCCCACCAAAGATTCCGCCAACGTTTGATACACCACTGATGGTTCCTGCTACATAACAGTTTTTCACGGAAGCAACCGGAGTATTCGGAGCAGAATCTGCCTCATAGCCGCTTCCAAGGATTCCTCCTACCCATTTGCCAGTAGCGTTTACCCTTCCAGTAAAGCTGCTGTTTTCAATGGTACAGGAACCCATAGATTGGCCTTTAGCACCTGCTAACCCTCCGGCTTTGTTTAATCCTCTTACAGTTGCTGAACTGCTACAGTTACGAATAATTCCATTAATTGTACCAGCAAAAGTTCCAATACTGGATTCCTGACCTGTATATCCGATCAGGACACCACTCTCTGCTTTGCAGTTTTCAATTACAATTGAGTTGGCTCCGGAAGCATATCCTCCAATCAGTCCTGCCTTTTTGGTACTCATGCCAGATTTTAACGTAACATTCCGAATCGTAACTGCATCCGGACATCCTGTATTATAGACACCATCAGGACCATAGTCAACCGTATAACGGTCAACCAGACCATATCCATTAATCTGTTCTCCCAAAAGATTGAGATTTTCAATCACTGCATCACGAACATAATTGAACAGCGGCTTTCCATTAGTCGCGACTGTGACCGTGTGACCTTCGCCATTTAAGATGCCAGAAAATGGCCAAATATATTTTCCATTCCCTGTGCTGGTATTTCCAGGTTGGATTGTACCAATTGGTTTCCAGTCTGACGGAAGATTGATATCTTCTTTTAAAGAAAAATAGCTTCCATAAAAATCAAATCCATCTACATTGACTTTCTTTTGCAAAGCTTCCAGATCAGACAGATTTTGAATTAGATAAGGAGACTCCTCAGTGCCATTTCCTTCCCACGGAAGTGGTTCATCCACTGCAGTCATAGCTGCAACATCAGAGCAGATTTCCTCACTATAAAACGAGTCAAACCAATTTTCCAGTCTTTTTGTTTTTACTTTACAGTAATAGTACATCGTGCCATCGTCTGGAATTGGTGGTATATAAGAATCTTTTGTAGCACCTGGAATCAAAGTTCCATTTTCGGAATTATTTTCAGTGTTTTTATACCATTGATATAAAGTGTCTTCTGTAAACCATTGCGATTTTTCCGTCTCTATTTTGAGCTGATAAGTTATCGGCTTACCTTTTACATATATAATACTTTCAGGTTGCTTTGTTATTACAGGGGAAGAAACAGTTTCCGGAAGTACTTCATACTGACCAAACGAACTCCATTCACTATATTTTTTTCCATTCAGTTCATAAGTAACTTCACAGCAATAACATTTTTCTGAACTAGCTTCATTTGTATCTACAGTATAAGTAGGTTCTGTAGCCCCTTCTATGATTTTACAAGCTGTTTTTGGATAATTCCATGCTCTAAAATACCGCTCTGTACTCTGTAAATAATACCATTGATAAGTAAATTTTCCCTCTCCATTGCCTGGCACTGACGCTTGCACACTTATCGTTAAAGGTGTATCTCCCAAATGTAATGTTTTTATATTAGTAAATGGTTCTTTAAATGTAACATCTGGAGTATAGTCAATTCCACTCTTTTTTATAATCAAAGAGTATTTGGCTGTTTCCTGACAATATACGTCGCTACCCTCAATAATTTCTATTGTCGCTATATACTCTTCTTTATTATCCCAATTTGGTACAATACAGTATTTGCCTAAATAATCCGGTTTAATTTCCTCTTTCTCCAACATTACTTTAAGAGAAGAGTTATATCCGTATGCTTCTAGTTCAAGATTAATATGTTCAATATTCTCTGGCATATTGACAATAAGTTCTTGGTTATCCAATGAATCTTCTAGATTGGACGGGATTTCGTGATTTTTTGGGTCAATAACTTTTATTTCTTTTAAATGATTACGATAACGAATTTCAAGATCGCAAGAATCAATAACATTGCCATTCTTACTTACTTCTATCCGTATTGATCGAATAGCCAAATTATATCCTTTTCCTTGATCCAATATAGCATCTTTAGAAATTGCCTGGCTTAAATATACATATTTATTTTGGATTAAGCTTACTCTATGTTCCGCTTGATCTCGCGGACTTGTATAAACAGCATAAACATGACAGTCATCACTCACTACATCTTTCATGCCTACATTAACATACATATCGGTTTTGTTAGTATGCGTATTTACATATGTCATTTCCGCTGGAACAATAAATGCCTGGCTTCCATCTAATACACTAAGAGCAATATCTTTTTCTTTTTCTTCCGTCTCAAAATGAAGTGTTACTGTATCTATGCAAGATTGTTTAACACTTTCATTTGGAATAACTGTTATATAGGAATAAGCTGCTGATATTAAAGTAGCTCTATCACCATCAGCAGTTTCTTCCATTTTCTCTGCCGTAATAAAATATGGTTTCTCCCGTGATTCCAATCCTGATATAGTTACTTTACCCTGTTCATCTGTAATTAAACCTTCTGCCTTTTCTCCGTCAATATAAATAGATGCGCTTTGGCAATTACTATAAATATGTGCATCACTTGTTTCTTTCAGCTGTAACGTTATATCCTGCCCTGCAAAAACCGTTTGTGTTTTCCTTGTAAAATATGCATAAGAATCCACACTTTTTCGTTTTTGAATAAAGAAACAAAGATCATCACCGTCATGAATCAATCTATTTAAAGAAGTTTGATAATTTGCGCTATCATTGTTTAATACCGATTTTATAAACGGAACAGCATCGCGATTAATTCCCCATAATTTGTAAATAAGCCCATAATATAAACCACTATCATCTGCATGATAATCATATCCCGCTTCAGAACCACCTGGATAATATAAGTCGTGCGCTAGTTTTAGGGCATCATCCATAGTGTAAGACGCCTTGCCACTAAGCAATACGGTACGGCCAGCCATAGGCTTACCGTCTTTGTCATTTAAAAATTTACCGTCTTTGCTTACACTCACAGTAACCTGAATTTCCTGTGTCTCTGTATCTTCAGACAGACTGGTTTCATCACTAAAGGAAGCAATATCTGCCTCTGACAACTCTTCTGAATCAGTAAAACTATCACCTTCTGATTCTTCTATATTTTCATCACTATAAAAATCAGTGTTTTCTTCCTCTTCATTATAATCAGCGTCTTCATTCTCTACAGAATCTACAGATATAGAAATATCATTCTCACTGATCCAACCTTCTGCGAATACGTCGGTTGGAATTTGCAGTACCAATAAAAAAACAAGCAGCCAGCTGGCTATTTTTTTCCATAGTCCTATTTTTTTCATTTTTTTCAGCCACTCCTTCTAAAAAAGGCTCCCCTTCCTCACGGAAGAAGAGCCTTGATCCTAATACTTATTTTACCCGAACAGTAACTTTTACTGATTTGGAACCAGATTTAATTGTGATCTTTGCTGTTCCTTTTTTCTTTCCAGTTACAACGCCCTTAGTGGAAACCGTTGCCACTTTCTTATTGGAACTTGTGTAAGTAACCTTCTGTTTGGAGGTAAATGGAGTTACCACTGGTTTCAGGGTAACTTTTTTGCCCTTCTTAACTGTTACTTTTGTATTTGCTACAGTAACCTTTGTAGTCTTTACAGCAGCTTTCTGCACTTTCACAGTTACAGTCTTTTTCAGGCCGCTTGCAAGAGTGATCTGAAGTTTTGCAGTACCAGCCTTCTTTGCTGTAAGCTTGCAGGTACCGTTTGCACTTCCCTTTACAGTAAAGATCTTAGTATTGGTGGATTTCCATGTCTTTACGGAATCCCCCTTTGCAAGACCAGTAACTTTAAGACCCGATGTGGACTGCTTTATTTTCAGTTTTAATGTAGAAGCATTTACAGTGGCTGTCGCTTTTAAAGCAGTTCCTACTGTCTTTGTCTCCTTTTCTCCACAAGTCTCGCAGATTCTCTCCTGCTGCTCTGGTACGAAAACAGTTGCGTCAGCAGCTACTTTCCAGTCACCAAACTTATGTCCAGTTGCTTTGATTGCTTCTGTTTCAGTTGCATCACATCTGCTGCAGGTTTTGGTAATCACGCCATCAGCTGTACAAGTAGCTTCCTTGGTAACTTTAGATGTAAAATCATGTCCAAGTGTTGGAATTTTCTGCTCATCTGTTTTCGCATCACATCTGGAGCAATGCTTGCTCTGCTTACCGTCAGTTGTGCAAGTAGCTTTCACATCTACGGTATAGTCTTTCGCAAAATCATGACCAAGTGCCTGAATTTCCTCTGTTACAACGTCGTTGCATCTGCTACAAGTCTTAGTAAGAATTCCTTTCTCTGTGCAGGTTGCTTCTTTTGTTACTTTGGAAACATAATCATGTCCGAGAGCTTTAATTTCCTGGGTATCATTTTTCGCATCGCAGCCTTCTCTTGTACAATGTTTACTCTTGGAGCCAGGCTCTGTGCAGGTTGCTTCCTGATCCACCACATAATCCTCTGACCAGTTGTGTCCATTCACAGTGTCTACAGGAAGTACGTTTTCATCGTCTGCATATGAATAATGATCACCGCATACTTCGCAAACACCAACCTCTTTCAATCCTGTTTCGGTACAAGTAGCAACTTTAGGTTCTACACTATCTGCCTTGCAATGAATTTGAACATTCTCAGAAACTGATGCGCTGATTGCTAGATTTTTCCACTGTTCTCTGCTTCCAACATAACAAATTGCTGTCAAATCATTACAATTAGAGAATGCATCTTCAGCAACATTTATTTCTGCATTGCCGAATGAAATCTTTTTCACCGATGATCCTAAGAATGCATAAGAACTAATATCTTTTACATTTGGCAGACTAATTGTTTCTAATTTTGTTCCTTGAAATGCTGTTTTACCGATAGATTCAACTCCATCAAAATTAAAAGAGGATAGTGCAGTTCTTTGAAATGCATTTGCTGGAATATTCACTAATTTACTCGCATAATGAATATCAGCTAAAGAATTACAATCTGAAAATATTCCATCTGATAATTCAGAATCACCAATGGAAACTGATGATAAATTCTTGCAATTATAAAAAGCATTGCTTCCAAGAATAACACCATCTAAAGGAATTGTAACGTCAGTAAATCCAGTGCCAGCAAACGCAACATCACCAATTGATTTTATATTATTAAAATCAAACTTCACTAATTTAGTGTCATTCTGAAATGCTCCGAAACCGATTTCAGAAAGTGTTGACGGCACATCAACCTCTGTTAAGTTTTCAAATAACTTATTTCCGCCTTTGCAAAAATTATTCTTGCCAATAGCTGTTATTCCTTCACCGATAACGATTTTCGTTACGTTCTGTGCACTTGTCTGTAGCTTGCCACGACACCACATTGCTCCAGCAACAGATCCCCAATCTGGTAATTTTCCTTCTGTTGCACCCTCCGTTAGCCTAAAATATAATGTTGTCCCATCATATTTAAACTCGATTGGTACCCCATTTTTTACTATTGTATATCCTGTATCAGCTTCATCAGCAAATATTTCAGCCTGTTCAGTCTCTCCACATTCTTCAGAATCAACGAAATTATAGTCATCATTTTCATCATCTATAATATCATAATTTTCATCCCAAAAAGAGTCCTCATCTTCTGATACAAATGTCTCATCTTCTTCAAAACTACTAAATGTAGCTTCTGCTGCACTTACTGGACTATATGCAGATAAGGCTAAGCAAGTAGAAAGAATGAAAAAAAATTGTTTACGTTTCATCTCTCACTGTCACCTACTTACCATTTTAATTCAGAATGATCATAGCTTAAGATGATTGAAAAATCACTTGCCGGGCACACAGCATCACTCATTGTATATTCCGGATACGCTGTACTGTTAATACTTTCCATACCACCTTCCAGCCACATCCAAGAATGTCCGCTCCATACGCCATGAATGATATTGCCTTCATCATCGTATTCCAAATCTGAATAGTTATTGTCATTTGTTTTTGTAGCAAACGATGTCTTAGCACGATTATTAATTCCCATAGAAATCAAATACCAGTCAATTGAGCCATCTTTATTGGTTACTTTATTCCAATCAGAACTAATGCTTGCTGTTAACGCATTATTAGAATCGCTTGCTACTTTTCCTTTTGCAATAGCTTCATAGATAGACTCACCAGGATTCGTATCAAGTACAATTGTTGGGGTAGTTGAAGTTTCCTGATAAATATTTGTTACTTTCTGATCGTAATCTCTAACATAGATATTCATCTTTGCTGCGGAAGCGATTACGCTTGAGCTCATTGACATTGCTGCTGCTAAGATAATAGCGGATACTCGTTTAAAATTCTTTTTCATGGTGTTGTCTCCTTTCAATTTAAAACCATTTTTCTTTTTGTAATTTTTAGTTATCATTTTGTTGCTAATCCGACCTGTGGCCCTCCTTCCTGTTTCTTTATTCTCCAAATCAAGGTCTGCCTATAACTCAGATCTTGACCGTGAAAAATCACATTTAGATAACAAAAGCGAAGTCCCCTTATAAATAGATATAGGAGTCTTCGCTACGTGTAGTATGGTCTGACTTAAGCACTCATGATACAAAATGCTATACACAGGTAAACACAAAGGTCTAGTTCCAGAATTCCACTGGATTGTCTTAAACAGGCTCTTTAGGAGCCGACCACATAATTATTCTCTTGTTGTTAAAATCATAACATTTATCTATAATTTTGTCAATCATTCTAAAAGATTTTTTAAAAATTTATTATATTTATAACATCTCTAATTTACTTTTCAGTAATTTTTACATATAAATGAAAATCACTTTCTTGTTTGATTAACCTATTGATTCATTTTTTCGTAATCTACTTAGATCCTGTAATTCTAAATAACCATTTGCATATCTGATAAAATATTTTATAATCTGTATCTTAATGTCTTATATACATCCGCAACTACAAAAGCCCCGACAGCATAGTTATATAGATCCATACTATCGGGGGCTTATCCACCATTTTATCAAACCGATTATCCTATAATTTCCGTATTCTTCTGATAATATAAAACAATTTATCAAATTCTGCTTTTTATAAAGTGCAGGTTCCGTTTTCTATTTTAAACTGGAACAAAACGCCCTCCTTTGTATTCGTCATTTCATACCAGGCATTATGCTGCTCCAGGATTTCCCTGACAATATTATGTAGTTTATATGGAGAAATGAAAATTTGTGCTGTTTTTTTATAATTCACCTTCTGACTTTTTTGATCGTTTTTCGTCTACTTCTCCTCAAAATTCATAATACTTTATATTTTGGAACTGAATACAGGATAATTCTTAATTATCTGCTATAATTAATTAAGAGAGGGCTCATATGAAAAAAATGAATTCATCAACAAAACAATTGATTCTGTTGATATTTAATTCGGTTTTGACTATTGCAACTTTTGTAATAACTTATTATATCGATCCATTAAAATACACTTCGCAATCATCATTAGCAGCTGTGCCAGCATTTTTACTTTCTATAATTGTGTTGATTATTGGGCAAAATATAACTACTCACAATGAAGTGCAAAAAGTATCTGAGGATTCAGAACTTATTTGTGAAACCGTAAAAAACTATTTACATGTAACAAAAATGGGAACCCCAAAATACGCTTGGGAATATATTATTAATAGATTGCCTGTTCTAGATTATGTACAAAATACTTCGTTTAATTTCGAAGATGAAGAGATTCAAACGAATGAACGCTTATATGATGGTACTTCTTATCAACAATCATTTGTTAAAATTGCCAAAAATGTAAATCAAGGTCTAACTTGGAAAGATATTGGAGATAAATCCGCACTTGAACGTTTCAAAAAAATAGACATTCAAGTATCTGAAAAGCATAAAGGCAATTACCAATATAAACTGATTGCACAATCAGAACCCCAAATCGGTTTTGTTATTCTGACATATAAAGATGGTACTAAAGAAGTTTTATTTAACTGGGATTTTAGAGATATACCACAAGACCCAGTTGTATTGCTATCTAGAGATACTGAAATACTTAATATGTTTGCTGCGCAATACAAAGGTCTGTGGCGTGTTGCGGTCGAAGATTATGACAGTAGAGCAACTAAATCAACTTCATAAAAATAGCGATTTTTCATAAGCGCGTCAGCTTCCATCCATTTTTTTAGATTATTTGCAGATACTTCAGATAAATGCTGAATGGTCCAGATGAGCGTGCCTTGATAATAGGGAATAAAGTTTTCATCAAACGGACTCACTCGTTCAAATAATTCGAAACTATATTCAAAATTATTATAGTTGGATTTACGCAAAGCTGAAAATGTCCTGTCCATATCATAATGGTGAAATTTTTGACTATTTTCAGTTGCTATTCTTAAATCCAACTCCATCTTTTGTCTTATAGCTGTATCCATTGGACCAAAACGAATTGAAGCACCATCGTACTGCCGTACTGCAAGAACTCCATGTGGAGATCTCTTCCATAACGCCTTTATAAAGGAATCCAGATCGTCAATATATGGAAAAATATTAAAGGCTAAAGTTATATCACAGGGAGGTATTTTGTCAACTTCCTTTTCCAAATCTAAATGAAGAAATTTAACTTTTCTGTCCCATAATTTGCTTCGTTCAGTTGCTGATTTTAGAGATTCTTTATCACTATCTATGCCGATAAATTCACAATCGGACGGGAGTATATCATTCAAAAGCTCAAGCCATAAACCAGTTGCACAGCCTAAGTCAACAATATTTTTCGGATTCAATTTTGCTAATTTCTTAGCAAAAGCAGTTCTTTCAGGTAGTTTTGCACGATGGTGATTTTCTAACCATTTTGCATCTGCCAATGGTCTACCTGTCGAATTTTCTTGTGAAATCATTTCACTGCCTCCTAATGTCTTATTTATTAAGATAATTAAGAATTATCTACAAAGATTATATCAAATTTCATACAAATTTTCCATATTTTAATACTATATAATTATTTTTTGAGAAATGCTATTACATGATTTCCAGCATTTCACATTTATGCACATAAAAAAGACCACCTGCTTTCAGCTGGCCTACTGCTCCAATATTCTAAATATTAATATCACGCAGCATCCATAATTTTCATATTATTTCTCGGATGTCGTTCTCGCAAAATATCCGCTTGCTTTTTGGCTGCTACGTGAATATAGATCTGAGTTGTTTTTATTGATGAATGCCCCAAAATCTGCTGCACACAGCTCACGTCTACGCCTTCCTCAATCAAATATGTAGCAAAGGAATGTCGGAACATGTGGGGTGTAATTTTTGATTCAATCCCAGCATTCTTCGTGTATTTCTTTAACATAAAACGAATAGATTGTTCTGTGTATCTGTTTCCTCTATTATTCACAAAAAAATATCCACACTTCTTTATTTCCCTCTCATTTTCTACATAGTATTTCCGCAGAATTTCTATAACAGTTTTATTGCTGATTTGGATATACCGCTCTTTTCCTCCCTTTCCCATAATTCTTATTCGTCCGGAATTCAAATCCATACTCTCATTTCGAATATTCGATATTTCATATACTCTGGCTCCAGTGGCAAAAAACAGCTCTACAACCGCTACATCACGCAAACCATATTTATATCCAATGCCAGAAAGACCATTCAGGTAAGTATACATATAATTTAAGAGCTGCTCTATCTCATCTCTTGGGATAATCCGAGGCAGAACTATTGTTTCTTTAAATTTAACTTTTATTTTTCGAAACGGATTCTGTTTTAACAGTTCCTCTTCTTCCAGGTAACTATAAAAGGCTTTTACCGATGCAATTTTTCTTTTCACCGTTTTCTGCTTATATTTTTTATGTAGCTCCGTAATATACCGCTCAATCGTTTCTTTTTCTGGCACATCACAGCATACAAAAGAAAAGAACTGATTCAAGTCGATCCGGTACGCTTTTACCGTTTTTGAGTCCAGTTCTTTTCTGTAAATGCAATATTCTAAATATTGTTCCAATCTATCCTGTAGCTTCATTTCCAATACTCCTTTTTCTATCACAGTACTGTAAAATATATTTTTTGTCAAAACCAATGCATAAAATACCCGATCGATTTTCAAAAAGAGTTGCCATTCCCAACAACACGCTTCACGTCACAATTCTCAGTATTTTTGTAAGGGACTGTTTCCAGTCCCTTACTTTCTCCTATTTAACAAACAATTTTCTTCTGTTTTTGTGTCTCTTTAGAAATTCCTTGCGGACACGGTCATACTCCGTTAAGAGGGTAATATCCTTTCTCCTGCTAAGCGGACGGTCAATCACTTCCGCATAATAGATGTGCTGGATCAATTGTCCATAACACGCAGAATTATAAACATCCTGCAGCTTACAGCCGATTGCTGCTGCCACTTCCGGTCCGGTGATGGAATAAACCATCACCGTTCCGTCCTTTCTACATAAATCATACAATGCCCTTGCCATACACACTTCCTCACTCATCTTTTCTTAGAATATCCATACTTCATTTGGGATTTCCTTTGCAAAGCGGTCAAACTCCCGCCAGGCTTGTGTATATTTCGCATAATCTCCTTGTTCTTTACTGGCAGCCTCATACAGGTCTTCGATTTTCTTTATAATCCCCAGGTAGTCCGTATGCTCCCCTTTTATAAACGCCATTGCCGCAGTCAAGTTGTCATACCGATACTGAAGCCCAACATAGGACTGATAAACCTTAAAGCACTGACGCATTGCTGCGATCAATTCAGTCTTGGTAAGCCGCATTAACTTTTCTTTTGCCTCATCTTCAACCCAGGCCTCGTTTCCACGGATTCCAAAATAATCCTGCTCGTAGGAATCATAACCAAGATAATCCCCCGCTTTTGCCGCAACGAAAAACAAATCAAAACACTTAGGAATCCACTCTTCCTGAAGATCCTCCATCATCTGGTCACAGTCTGCCTGCAAGCTACAAAACGCAATTTTAAATTCCTCTGCCTCCGCTTCATCATCATTCAAGGACTCTAAAAGGGTTTCTTGATCGTTATCCATAAACCAAATGACATTTGTACATTCCTCGTACATTTCATACAAGTTATTTAAAATATCCTGACAATTCAGCCCTTTTGCAATGGGCTTTTTATATCTTAACTTCTTTGCCCTTTCTTTTCTTAGCTTCTGCACGCTCACGCTGCTACCTCCTGTTCTTTATTTTCCAGCAAAAAAATATTGCTGCTATAGTCTCCAGAAGCAGAAACAGACGCTTCCCCGTATAGGCTATCCAGGTACTGGCTGCCGTTTTTGGATTTGGAAATATATAAATAATAATTGCTTTTTATATATTCCTTCGTTTTCACATCATCCTGGTAATAGCAGCTAAGAACCAACCTGGCTCCCAGCTTTTTGGCTTTTTCTTTTGCAGCCACAAATGCAAGGTATATTGCCTGGTCCATTTCCTCATTTGTCAGATTCTTCTCGTAATAGCGCTCCAAGAACAATACCAGTTCCTCCCCTTCCTCCTCTTTTGGTTCCCCAGGTTCTGCCAGATCTGCAAACTGAATCTTTTTTCGCATTCTGTCACCCACATAGGATCCCTTTGTCAATCGTATCATGGTCCGAAATACCACCTGTCCATTTTTTCGGATAAAGAAAAACTTTTTATTCGAATCAAAGCAGGATAACAGGCAATCGCTGTTTAACCCTGAACGGTAGGAGAGGCAGGAATAGCTTGGAATCTCTCCAATCTGCATGACTGGAAGAAGACCGGTTTCCTCTTTTAATACCAGGTTTCCTCTAGTAAAAGTCCTGTCTTTTTTCCATTCTTTTTCCGCTTCTTCGGATACCTCAAAATCAATCTCACGCATGAGATCCCCAGATGGATATTTCAGTTCGTCAAATTTTCCAAGAAGCTCTGCTGTAACCAGTCTCCGGATCTCTTCGATTTTGGAGGGCTGCCGTTCCAGAAAAGTTTCCATGATCTCAGCCCCACCTACAAATAGAAAGTTGCCAATCCGAGCAGCATTATTTTGTACAAATTCTTCTGAAAACGACAGTTTTTCTTTTAGCAGCCTCCAGGAAACATCCCCTAAGATCAGCTTTTCTTTTAATTCACTTAACGAATCACACTCTTTTACCAGTACCAGATCTTTTAACAGATAGAGGGCCTGTTGTTCCATGGTGATCTCTTTTTCCATGCCTTTTAGCTGCTCCCGGTAAACAAGAAGCCACAGTGCCGTTCCGTAGCTTAAATCCGAAATGTTCCGAAAGTCCTCCCGGATCCATCTGGATAACGGCTTTTTGGATAATGCAGCTGCAAGTGGTTCTATCTGTCCTTTCCAAAAGGAATACGGCACACACTCCCGTTTTATCAGTTCCCGAAGAACCATGAGTCTTTCATCACATTTGCAGGTCAGCTGTTCATACAAACGGATCAACGCCTCTTTTGCAGTACAAAGAAGCTTTAACTCTTCAAATGTATGCTCCCGCTTTGCCAAAAGTTCGAATCTGTCATTCGATAAAATCAGATCCGCACTATCTTTTAAATTTTTCCGGTTGAGGGTATTTAAGTTTATATACTCCTGGTACATCTCTTTCTTTAACAGCATGGAAGCATTTAGAAGATCATAAAAAAGTTCCGGTTCCTCATTGATGAGATTTAAGAATGCCTTCTTTTTCTGTGTGATGGCATATAATAGAAGTTCTGATTTTTCTACACTTAAACTGGACAGAGAAATTTTAGATAAGGGATTCTGGTACAGGGTATTCACATAGGACACTTTGCTAGAAAATACCTCCGCCGGATCCGCACCATCTGTAAATGCCCGTTCCAGCTTACAAAGATCCTCATACAGAGCTTCGTTCCACAGCCATAAGTTTAATCCATCCGTCAGCTTGTCTTTTGGAATGTACCCGGTCACAATCCTTAACTTTTCCAGTATCTCAACAGGTCTTTCCTTCATCTGATCGAACTGTTTCTGATTTAGAGACTGGATCTCAGCTTCATACCCGGCAAGCGTATTGACAAGCTCCATCAAACCTTGATCTTGAAGAATTTTAAGGTTGTTTACATTTTCCAATAGATCAAGCAGCAGCTCTGATGAGAATACCGGATTCACAAGCAGCATATGGTCTTTTTCCCCTGCCTTCTCAAAGTCCAGCACCTCCATACACATGGCAATACTTTTTACCAGCTGTTCTTTTTCTTCTTTGCTTACATTCTGCTCTCCATAATATTTCATATAAGAATAAGCGGTTCCATCGGTTACCAGCGGATCAAAATACACGGCTTTTACCTGTTCATAAGAAAAATCCGAAACTTTATCTGTCCCCGCATCCAATAGGATCCGCTGGAACCGGTATGCATTCAGCTCACATCCCTCTTTTTTCAGGATTCCAAGATAGGTAATCGTTTCCGGATCTTCCATCATGTACAAACATACCTGTTCCCCCAAGAACGGGATCACATCCATAACTTCATTTTGAATGATGGCTTCTGCTGCCCGTACACATTTTTCTTCTCCCTTTTTTGCCAGGTAACAAAGAGACAGGCCCGCCGTTTTTAGCATATTTCGTTCCGCTAAATGTCTTTTTATCACTTCTATCATTATGCAACCTCCATCAAATCTATCATCTGCCTGATGCCCTCTAACGCTATCTGTTCATTTTTATACAGGTTCTGAAACAGCAACAACAGATATTTTATTTCCTCTTTGCTGGTTACAATTTTTCCTCTTCTGTCCAGATAATCCCGCATATAGGAAAGAATGATCCTGGCACGTAAGGAATTTTCCGTATATCTTCCATAGTAATAAAAGTTATAGATCTGTTCGAAAAGCTGATTTGTCCCCTTATTTTTCCGAAGCAGAAGATTAAATTCCTTTTTGATTTTCTTTTCCTCTTCCAGCTTTCTCATCCTTGTTTCCTGCACCTGTTTCCACTCCTTTTCCCTTTCAAGGCTTCGCAGCTCTTCCTCTGACATGTATTTTCTTCGCAGCGTTTCTTTCCCACTACTGTCCTCCAGATAGGGAAGGATTTCTTTTGCCATCTGCATAGCTTCCTTTGGTTCCATCCAAAGTCCTGTACTGTCTTTTAACAGGATGCTCCTCAAAAAGCTGATGTAGTTTCCAACATCTGTTAAAAACAGATGTTCCTCGATCCACATAAATAATTCCTGATGTACACCTCTTTCCAACAGCGGGCGGCAGATCTCGCATTCTCCACGACTAATTCCATACGGATACAACGAAAAGGATCTCTGAAGCATGCTCCATGGTTCCAGAATTCCTGGGATTCCCTCTATTCCAATTTGGGTAATGACGAGCTTTAACATGGAAAAACTGGTCATGGTATTTATATCTTCCATATCTGCTTTCAGGTAATACAACATGCTATCCCATTTCTCCCCAAATACTTTTTCTGCCTCCCCGGTCTGATTCTCCCCGGTATCAGCCTCTCCGATAAAAGGGATCGGTTCAAAAGCATCCTGATCCGGTTCTTTGTTTCTCATTTCCCGGTATTCCTTTAAAAATTGTTTCATAAGACCGACGGCATCCAGGATCTCATTTTCGCTTAACAGATGAAAGACATGACGAAGATCGTAATCTATTTTCTTCCAGAAGATTTCCACATACTCCCGTCCGGTCAGCTTTTGATAGGCTGCAAGATAGGATTCCAGCTCTGGTTTTTCAAATGTCCCATTTCGCAGGGTGTCATTTACGCACTTTTCAAACTCTTCCTCCTTAATCTGTGCCACCAGGCAGTGCCATTTTTCCTGGTTTAAATTAATATAATGCCACTCTTTCATCCCATTTTTTCGAAAAGGAAACAGCGTTAAAAAAGTCCGGACATTTTCCACCTTCATTCCATACAGGCAATTTTGGATTTTTTCCTGTCCACCAAGGCGCACTGGAAAACAGTCGTATTTTCTTAAAAGAGTTTCACATAACTCATACACCACATCTGGATACATCTTTTCTCCTGGCAGAAAGGTTTTCAATACCCTTACTGCAATCTTCTCCGCGGTCAATGAGTTCGGATCCAGGTATCTTCGTGCCCCTGTCAATATGCCATTTAAAAAAATGACCTCTTCTTTTTGATATCCATTTTTTATAAGCTGTTCCTCCAACGCCCCGTTTGCATTCGCCGCATTTGTCTGGGAAAGTTTTACCACCTGTTTTAACACCGCAGTTTCTTTGGTCCGGTCATTTTTCAGCCGTTTCTCATATTTCATGGCAATCCAGGCATAAAAATGCCAGTCTTCGTAAACAGACAGCCTGCGTTCCCTTCCAAAGCAGGCCGCGATCTTTCCCTTTAATTTCTGCCATAACGTATCCGACTCTGGAAAAACGGAAAGGATAAAGATCATTTCCTCCACTTTTTCGTATGGATACTGGTGCAGGGCATCCACCCAGAGCCTGCGATCTTTTGTTGCAAGCAGACACCGGACTGCAAGGTAACACAAATCCTTTTCTCCAAGTACCTTGCCAAACTGTTTCCAGAAGCCGCTTTTTTGGGTACCATTAAACATACAGGTCTCCTGAATGCAGGATGTCCCTGCAAGCGCAAGCCCAAGAGCCCGGTAAACCGGTTTTGTCATGGTTCTCCGCTCTTTCATACGCTCTAATACTTCTCCGGGATAGTGAAGATTATATTCTTCCTCCATGCTGTGCTCACAGATTCCATAAAACAGGCTGTTTTCTCTCTCCTGTTTTAAAAATGCTTCTTTGTCCGCATTTGAGGACAGCTGATAGATCATGGACACCATCTGCCGGTACAAGACGGGATCCAGCCAGTCTTTATAGATGTTCCATTCCATTCTTTACTTCTCCTTTTTTCAACTAAACTTAAATGCATCAATCCCATGCAGGTTATGGCTTTTTCTGGTCAGTGTAATACTGTCCTCAAAATGTTCCTGACAGCTTTTTTTCGCTGCCCTTCTCATGCCTTTTGAAGTCTGGCGTTTTGCCATTCTTTTAAATCCAGGTCCTACCAGGTGGTTTTTATGATACATTCCCATATTTTTCACTCCATTTCGGCAGGCACCAAGCCCTGCGTTTTTCTTTTCATGCTCTTTCTATATAGCGGATACTGTTTTTTCGGCATTCAAATTCCGGACACAAGGAACTCCACAATTCTTCCAGATCCTTCATCCCGAATGCACTAAGTTCCGTTTCCCGTTCCCTTCCATACAGATCGGTATATCCAATCTGGTAAGTTCCGCCTCCGCTTCTTACGATTCCTTTTCCAGCTTTCCTTACGGTCATGTTATTGCCTCCATTTAAAATTATTTCTTCCTATTAATTAAGGGGGACGACTTGTCCCCCAAAAAGTTACGCTGCAATATAAAGTTCTTTTTCCCTGTCCACAAGAGGCAGAACATAGGTTGTCTGTTCCAGATGGTTTTCTTTTTGATAGTTTACGCCATCGTGATAAGACGAGAACTGAAGGATCTGCCCCTGGTTTTTATAGGGCTTCAGGTTTTCCTTCCATCCGGGCTCTAATCCGTGAACGGCAAGCCCCCAGGCCACCTTGCAAAGATTGCATCTTAATCCTGCATATCCAAGATATTCTTTTACAAACTGTTCCGCACTGTGGGTGTTAGAAAAATAACGGGCATACTCAAATGAGCGGCACAGAATTTTTCCATCCTGAAAGCCTGCAAAATAACAATCTTTTTTCAGCTCGATCACATACCCGGTTGCGTAGATTTCCTTTCCCGGATGTATCTTTTTTGAATCCTCATGGATCTGTAACAACTGTTCGGAATAAATCTTTTTTCTTTTTTTATGCTGCATCATGCTCCTCCTTTTAGTTTACTCTTCGAAGTAATTTTGCCAGCTGCTTTGTCAGTCGGATGGGAAGCTGCTCTAAGCTTGATATATCAAGATAGGCATTTCCATAAATCTTCCGGATAGCTTCTTTATCCCAGCCAATCGCTGCTGCCTGAAACAAAATTCCTTTCTTTCCGAGCTTTTCCTTGATTTTTTTTAAGTCTGCTATAGCATAGCTTCCAAAATAACAGGTTGCATTTGGCAGTCCGTCACTGATAAGGAACAACAGTTTTTGTTTTTCCGGACGTTTTAAAAGCTTATTTGCCATAAATAGAAGGGCTGCCCCGTCCCGGTTACTGCCATCGTTTTCCATAGTGATGATCCGCAAACGGTCATTTCTGTCTTCCTCGAACTCTGCATAACTATGAAAATAAACAGTTTCCCCACTTGGATCACGATGATCGTAACCATCCGTATGGTGCCCGTAAACCAGAATGGGGATTCCGGCTTGTCTGCAAAAATCGTATAAGGTGAGGGCTGCTACCTTGGCTGCTTCTATACGATGGCCTATCATGGAACCAGAATTGTCCACCAACACGCAGACCACCGCATCTGTTTTCTTTCCGGGAAATGTCCGCTTATATACGGCACCGCCTGGATCCGCAATGGCACGCATATCCAGCTTTTTTCCAAGATACATCCGACGTTCCGTCCGTTCCTTCTGGTTTTCCAGGATTGGAAGAAGCCTGGTCCGAAGCCTTTTTTCTACCTTTCTTGCCGAAGCTTCATATGCAGACAGCCAGCTTTTTTCTGTTTCTGTGAAGGTGTTCTTATACAGAACCTCTTTTTTTACCATGTTATGGGCTGCTTCAAATTCCATTCCATCCAGTTCCTCCTGCAGACGGATTTGGGCTTCTACTCCCATGTCCTGGTCCACGGTTTCTGATACTAAATCTAAAAGGATTTTTTGCAGTATAAGGTCAGATTTTTCATCTGCGCCTTCCCGTTCTTCCTTATCCTCTTTCGAAACCTGGACCACCGTGGCATTTTCAAGTTCCGGTAAGGCAGTCTCATCCACTTCCGATTCCTGAATAAATTTGGGAAGATCTTCGGTCAGTTCTTTTAGATACTCCCCCATGGCGACCTCCAGCTTTTTTAGTTGTTCTTCCGTCAGCTCTTCTGTTTGTTTCCCGGTTTTCGCCTCGTCCTTTCCATTTCCGGATACATCTGTCGGAAGATCCTCATCGGAGGAATCCGAAGAAAAATCTTTTAGACCTTCTTTACCGCCTACAGCTTCCTTAGATTTCTCTTCTGAAGAAGCTTTTTCAGATACCGTTTCTGATTTATTTTCCTCCTCTGAGGCATTTGGAGACTCCTCATCCCCGGTCTGCTTAGAAGCTTCCCAGTTGTTATCCCCAGAAGTATCACCTTCTTTTACAGGTTCCTCTTCTTTGGATTCCTTTTCTCCTGTGGAGGATTCTTCTGTTTCTTCCTCTTCATCTTCTCCCACGGATTTTCCTTCTCCCTGGGATGCCTCTTTTCTATCTTCCTCTGTAGAATTTTCTTCCCCTGCTGATTTTTCTTCTTCCGGTTCTTCCTGCGGTGGTTCTTTCTGCGACGGTTCCTCTTGTGGCTCGTCCTCTTCTGGCGGCTCTTTTTCTGATGGTTCTTCCTGAGGCATTTCTGCTTCCGGCGGTTCTTCTTCCTGTGGTCGTTCTTCCTCGTTTTCTTCTGGTTCCTGACATTCCTGCTTCAATTCTTCCAAAAGATTCCGAAAATACTTCCACATCTTAAGCAGGATCTGGTTGGTGGCCTGGTAACGGATAAGATCACTGTCCGCTGTCACCGACAGATTCACAAACTGCTTCACCTCATTTAAGGTATCCAGCATCTCACAGCTTTCCATATTCCAGGAATTGGCATATCCCCGGAGGGCATACTGTACAAGTACCTTTAAAAAAACAGAAACCGGATCTGAATTTCCCTCTAGCAGTTCTTTTAACGGGGGAATCCATTCCACGTTTCGTCTCCGGTTGATCAGAATTCCTTTTTTGATACTTCCAGGAAACAGGCTGCACATCTTTTCCTCTATGTACACATCATTTAAAAGGTTGCTGATATAAGACGCACATTCTGTCAGAAGGGGAACCACCACTGGATTTTTCCCGGCCAGACAGGTATCCATCTCATTCAGGGCTTTTTCTTCGTCCTCGTTTTCCGGCTCTGGTGCATCCGGATACCAGACGCCTGCCAGCATGTTCTGCACATAGACTTTCCGAAGTACAGAATCCGTAAATCTGGCATGGCCGCATTCATGTCCTAATATCCCGATCAGGCTGTCACTTTTTTGTTCCAGTTCTAAAAAGCTGCCTGTGATGAGATTGCCAATGTTGATGCCGATTCGTTTCCCATCATTCCAGCCTGCCAGTCCGTCTTCTGTACTCTGGTACAAAAGCAGCTGCTCCAGTTTTTCCCCTGCCACTTCATTTGCAAGGTCCCGAAAAAGTTTCCGATAACCTTCTGAAAAAAAGACCTGACTGGGGCTTAACTTTTTTTGTTCTTCCTTGATCCGCTCTCTATAAGTATCCTTCATTTCGATTCTCCTGTTTCTAACAATACGGTTCCACATAGGTCTTCATCAGATGTTCCTGTTCCTCCGGATCCATTGTGGCTTTACTGATAACCGCAACCTGTGCCGCGCGCCTGACATCTTTAATTGCCTGAAAGGTACGCACCCAGTTTTCCAGTTCCCGATAGCCGCACACACCATCCTGAAGATCTTCTTCCTTCAGATAAGCATGGATTTTTTGAATGGCCGAAACCATAAAGTTTAAGCCTTTCTCATCCCCATATCCGGTACGTGCAATAACCCGCCGCTTCATTTCCTCTTCTGTGAGATTTTGCTTGGGCTGGATCAGGCTCATACGGGATAAGACCGACTGGTTAAAATTTCCGCAGCCCACATAATCCAGGTTTGTAGTCATAATCACAATGGTATCTTTATTTCTCTTTATTTTTTCCCCATTAATCAGATCTGTCACCGCTCCATCATCAAAAAGAGAGTTCAGTCTTGTAAGCGTCCCTGGTTTTTCAATCATGGACGGCTCCTGAATTTCCAAAACGGAAGGAAGACGGCACGCTTTTATGATCTCTGATTCCCGCAACAAAAAATCCTTCTCTGCCCTTGCACTTTCATATCCTTTTTCATAAGCAAGGCGCAAAAGTTTTTCAAATGCAGCTTCTTCTGAAATGCCCTCTTCATAGGTTCCGCTAAGTACACAAAGTGCGGAAGCTGGATCCATCTGAAGGTCGTAAAAGGCTGGAAGCACTGGAAGCGTTTTCTTTTTCGTTCCCATGTTTGGTACCGTACTTGCAAGAAGCTCCAGCTCATCTGTACCAGGCCCACAGGTAAATACATAATAGGGAAGACCTAATATCTGTGCGATCATCCTGGCATCTGTGGTTTTTCCAGTTCCCGCTTCCCCCGTCATCATAAAAAGCCTTGCCGGGGTATGAACGACCATTTCCAGGATTTCTTCCACCTCCTGGCTCACAATGTAATCCTCTGGAAGCGTGGGGATCCTCTCTTTTTCACTATGCCGGCAGTTAAAATGTCCTGCATACTCCATCTTTAACTCCGAAATAGCAGCACCTTTCTTCCTTCCTTTTACTCCCAGCACTTTAAAAGTACCAATTATACAGGCATTTGGCGCATAAATTCCGGAGTTCAGGTCAAATGGATGAAAACTATCCTTCAGTTTTCCTTCCGCAAACTGGTTCCGGTCAAAAGAAATGGCATCCTCCGTTGTGGCAGTCATCCGCAGATACAGGTTATCACAGCAGCGAAAGGACATTTTGAGCGCCTGCCCCGCCAGTCCTGCTTTTATAGCACGTTTCAGTTCATCAAAGCAGGTATGAAACTCATCGTCGTAATACTGGCTTTCGGGAACTATACTTGCATAGACAAGCATTGCAAGATACTCCTCCCCGGTAGATTTTCCCTTTAAAACGCCAGGCATCTTTGTTGTTTCTCCTGCGGGATCATTTTTCTTTCTAATTCCACAGAATCTTCCGTTTTGATAATTGTACGTCATGACACAAAGTTCCTGCTCCACCGGGTATTCCAGGCAAAAATAACGAACAGACTTTTCTGCCAGCTGAATTCCGGCAGCACCTTCTTCTTTTTCTTTCATTCCCAAAAGCTTAAAAATAGCAGCCAATGTAGGCGGATGAAGCTTTGCAGATTTTCCATTTGTCCGCGTATTATATCTGGAGCAGTCTTCCGCTTCATAGCTGATTCTTTTTTTCTTTGCAAACTTTAAATATGCCTCAATTTTTTCCGGCAATGACAATTGATAGGTCCACGGTTCATAAAAACAGATTTCTGGCATTTTGATTCCTCCATATGGAAAAGCAGGGTATGAGCATTTTGCGTCTCATATCCTGCTGATCTTTGTTTGTTATGCTGATTTCTTTTCCTGTTCCAGGTAGGCTTTGTAAATCTTTTTGATCCGGTAACCAAACATGGTATTTCGTTTGCTCACCGTATCGTTATTGATTGCGATTACCATTGCCTCTTTACTTCCTACTATTTTCACCCCACGCCTTGCTCTTGTGACTGCCGTATAGAAAAGATTTTTCCGCAGCATCCGATAAAAACAGGTGAGCATCGGCAGAATCACTACTGGATATTCCGAGCCCTGTGCCTTATGGACGGTGATACAGTAAGCCAGATTTAGCGGCCATATATCCCCTTCGGTATATTCCATGATTTTTCCATCCCCAAAATCTACACGCATCCTGCTTTTCCCGTCTGCTTTATAGATATTTAGGACTTCTCCAACGTCACCGTTTGCCACATCTTCCTCATTTTTCAGCTGCATCACGAGATCTCTCTCCCGATATGTAGTCGATCCATTCTTAATTTCCGGATAACCGTACCGCTTCGGATTCACGATATCCCGAAGGACAGGATTTAATGCATCTGCACCTACCTTCGTATCCTTTCGAAGTGGGGAGAGTACCTGAACCCCTTCTACCCGGTTTTCGTTTTTTTGAAGTTCTTCCCGGTAGAGCTTCTGGATAATTTCAGCAGCTTCTTCATCATCTTTTGCCGGATAAAACTGGAATGTATCATCAAAAACCAGATTGGTTTTCCTTTCGTTTATCTTATCCGCATTCTGAATAATCGTGGATTTTCCTTCCTGCCGGAAGCTCTCTGTTAGTATCGTAACTGGGATCACACCAGATTCGATCATCTCTTTAAATACGTTTCCCGGTCCCACTGATTCCAGCTGGTCTTTATCGCCTAAGAATACCAGGCGGGTTCCAATAGGAACCCGAGACAAAAACTTATCCATAAGTGGCATGTCGATCATACTGCACTCATCCACAATGATAAGAGATGCCTCCAGCATACTCTCTTCGTCCCATTCTTCCTCACCCGCTTCTCCTTTTAACCCAATTGCTTTATGAATCGTCAGGGCGGGGCAGGCAGTACAGTCACTCATCCTTCGTCTGGCACGACCAGTTGGAGCACATAACAGTATCTCCGCGTTCTTATGAAGAATTTTCTCTACCTCAATGATAAAGCTGATATCTGTCGTCTTTCCACGTCCAGGTCCTCCGGTAATGATGGTAACCGGATATTGAAATGCTTTTAAAATTCCTTCTTTTTGCCTGGCATTTAGTAGAATCTTCTCTTTTTTCTGAATGCTGCTTATAATGGAGTCCACCTGATAACTTTGCGTCCCACCTCGCAGGATCAGTTTGACTAAGGAAGCGGCCGCTCCAAGCTCTGCACGAAAACTATTCTTTAAATAAAATCCGCCATCACTACACACCAGGGTACCATCCTTACGGATCATTTCATTTCCGGCATCCCGGATGGCTCTTTCTGGCACCAGTCCGGTTTCCTTTTTATGATTTAAAAGCAGGGCTGTCCGCTTTAAGATTTCCTCACAAGTCAGGTATAGATGGCCTTCGCCTTCTGCTTCCGACATAATATGAAGAATCGCTGCTTTAATCCGCATAGGCTCATCTGGCTTAAAATTCTTTGCTTTTACCGCAATCGGATCCACCGTTAGAAATCCAAACCCAGGAATCTCGCACAAACGAAATGGCGTGTTCTGAATAATGAGTGGGGCTGCATTTCCAAAGTGTTCCTGGATCTGCGCCACCTTCCTTGGTGTCACCCCAAAGGGAGATAAGGTCACAATTAACTGCCGCAAAGTCTCGCTGCCACGGTATCCTTCCAGAATCTCTGAGAGCTTTTTTCGGGTAATGCCTTTGATTTCCAGTAACTTCTCAGGATTTTTTTCAAGAACTTCAAACGTATTTTCCTGGTAACGGTCTACAATCCGCTCGGCAAGTACTGGCCCGATTCCCTTAATAAGGTCAGAGGCCAGGTATACCTTGATTCCTTCTGTGCTCGTGGGTAATGCAATCTGAAAAGAAGAAACCTTATACTGCATTCCAAATTTTCCGTCTTTCCAGGTTCCGTTCAGTTCTACTTCAAGGCCATCCTCAGTCGGAAGCTCATTTCCAATTGCCATAAACATGCCATATCTGCCATTTTTCTGGCTGCTTACTTCCTTGGGAAGTGTTTCTTCCGTTACATAGGAGGCAACGGTGTATCCATTTCCTGCATTGTAATAGATACACCGGACTGCTTTACATTTCATTTTGGTCCATCACCTCCGGAAACACCTCTTTTTCTTCCCTGTTTTCTTCCTTGCTTTCTCCTCTGTTTTACCGGTTCTGACCGCGTTTCATCCGGACTCTTTTGAACGCCACCGGGCGCTTCAGCATGACCGCGTACTTTACCGGGAGCTGGTTTCTTGGTTTCAGGGTGGCTGTGTTTTTGTTCATCATTCTCATTCGGATTCTCCTTTTTTTCATTTAGATATTTGTAACAATAGATACCTGCTGCAATTGGAAGCCCCAGTGTCAGACTCTGTACAATCACTGCTAAAAACAGCGGCCATAAAAAGGGTGACAGAAGCATTCCTATAATTCCAGTTATCAGGCAGGCTTTTTGGTGTGCCTGGCACCATTTTTTTACTCGTTCCATTTTTTCTCCTTTGTTATCAGCAAAAATCTCCCATCTCTTCATTTCCCATATTCATAAATTCCTCGTCTACGTTGTAGCGGTTTTGTGAAGTCTGGCGTGAAGACTGGGCTCTTTGTGGTTTACTTCCTGTACGGTTTGTTTTCCCCTGGTTCGTGTTTTTGTAGTATGGCGAATTTTGATAGGAATTTCCTGGATTCTGGCTGGATCGTCCATTGGAATTTGATCCACTATTTCGTGAGGGCTGTGAGGAATTCCGATTGGTACGTCCGTTCTGGCTCACATTTTCACTTTCGTCCTTACTGTCTACAAACTCAATGTCGTTTACAAGCAGTCTCATACCATATACTTTTTCGCCACTATTACCTGTATAGTTATCATTATGCATCTCGCCCTCTAAAGCGATTTTTTTGCCCTTATAAAAATACTTTGCTACAAACTCAGCTCTTTCCCCAAATGTGACACAGCTAAAGTAATCAGCATTCGGAGCTCCTTCCTGCTTGAAATTTCGCTCAACCGCAATCCGAAAATACGCGACTGTCTTTTTTCCCGCTGAAGACATCACCTTTGGATCCGTTGCCATCCGTCCGATAAATATAGACTTATTCATGTGCACACTCCTTGTTGTTTTTGATTCGATAACAAAAAACATTCAGAATGAATCCCAAATGTCCGTTATCATTTTCCTTCTTTTACCAGTTCTTCCGGTCTCCTTTCTTTTGGATTTTTTATTTTTCCTCCTTTCAAGATGTTGATTCGTATTTGTTTTTTTGCAATAAAAAAAGGCCACTTAGAACGTTTCATTCTAAATGACCTAATTTCTCACAAAAGGCAGGAACCATGTTCCTCATATTTTTCTTTCGGGCTTCTCCGAAACCAAATTTTTTTACCTGTTTTACAGGCACAAATACAAATCTCAAAATCATAATAACACAAGATATAGTATGCGTCAACAATTCATTTTCTGTATTTTGTGTTATAAACAATATGTTTTTCATTTTTACCACAAGAGTCAAATTCTTGCCCAAAGTTCGGTTGGTGTAAATGCCATAACTTTACTTTTGGTAAAATCTTTCAAATTTCTTGTAATGATATAATCTGCATGAACAGATTCCACCATTGCACTATGCACTGCATCTTCAAACAATTTTGCTGTCATCATAGCAAAGCTCCTTTTCTATGTTTAGTACATATCGCGATATATATCATAGTCAAGAAGATATTCTGCTATATATCTTATCGTCTCCAGAACAGTAGCTATTCACCATTTATACCTGATTCAATCCCAAGATTGTATTGCTATTGTACTGACATTTGTGTATAATAACTATAGATATCTTATTTCTCTTGAAAGGAGCGGATCTATATGGCTGCAAAATCAGCAAATTTATATGCACGAATCGAACCAGATGTAAAAGAAAAAGCAGAAAACATTTTGTCTACGCTTGGAATTCCAGCTTCCAGTGCTATTAATATGTTTTATAAACAGATTATTTTACAGAGGGGACTTCCATTTGAAGTGAAATTACCATCTTCAAGACCAGTTGACATTCATACATTATCTGAAACAGAATTCAATGAAGAATTGGAGAAAGGATATTCGGATATGCAAGCTGGACGGGCTAAAAATGCGAAAAAAGCCTTTGCAGATATCCGCAATGATTATGGCATATGATCTATGAGGTTGAATTATCTGAACAGGCTGACAACGATTTAAGAGGGATTTTTGAATATATTGCATTTGAATTGCAATCCCCTGAAAATGCAAGCGGACAGCTTGATCGTCTTGAAGAACAGATTTTAAGTCTGGATATTATGCCAGAACGGTATCGAAAATATGAAAATGAACCATGGAAAAGTCGTGGACTTCGTGTATTACCTGTAGATAATTATGTGATATTTTATATTCCTGATTCCAATAAGAAAGTCGTAACAATTCTTAGAGTAATGTACGCTGGACGTGATATTGAAAATCAGTTAAAATTTCACACAAAGCAATCAGAGACCATAACTTCCTTTTCTGCAAATATGGAAACGCCATAATAACTCGAATTAAGTTTCACTTTCTAAACAATGCCATCTTTGATAATTTTGCTATCAAAGATGGCATTTTAACTTCCTGCAATTAAAAGACTTCTATACTTATATCCTCACCATTTGTCTCTGACTCTTCACCTTTCTCTGGCAGTTCACAAAAAAGCACTAGCCGTTTTGAAGAATCAGAGCCGCAGGTGGATAACAAAAGTGTCCTGGTCTCCACCTGTTCTCCCAGCCAGAAGGTATCACTATCCGCTTTTACATAGCCACATTTTATGACGGTATAGGTTAAGGCTTCCCCATCTGGTAAATACAGATATACCTTATTATGCTCCTGTAAATACGATTCACTTTCATATTTATGCAGCCCCTGAAACATGCTGCCATCTTTCATATTATGCCCGTATAGAATAGTTTTACGGTTGGTAAAATCCGGACTATTATCTTTATCCAGAAAAATACTTCCTGCCACATGTTCCGTCTTTTTAAAGGTATGCTTCAGATAATATTCATTATCAGTTCCCTGCACAACCGGATAATCAATCCTGGTGTCCGGGATCCGTATCCAGGCAATGATCTCTGGATTTATTTTTTTTAGGGCTTCAAAATCCACGGTAACCGTTTCTTCCTGGTTTTCCTCCGGTGTTTCTCCATCTTTCCTTTCTTTTGGCTCCTCCACGGCAACGTATTCCCGCAGGGTGTCATATTCCTGCTCTCCGTCCCTATACATGAGAAACGTCCCAGCTCCCATACAGATACCAAACCCAAGCAGCAAAAGGCACACCGCTACAATCCCCATTTCTTTTACCTGCTTCATAAATTTCCTCCACTTCCAATTTTTTTGCAAGAAAAAAGGACCGCCACAAACGTGACAGTCCATTTTTCTTATTCCTCGTGATTTTTCTTTTTGGTGTACCAGAAGATTCCGGCTATTCCTCCAACGGATAAAACAAGAAGAAGGATTGGCAGCCAAATGTTAGTGTCATCTCCTGTTTTCGGGGATTTTACATAGTCACCAGTCGGGATCCGCTCATTGGTAAGTTCTTTTGTGATCTCGATTTCTTTTGTCTTATCGTCCTGGTAGGTAAATACAATGGATTCCTCTTTTTCGCTTCTCACATAGCCATCCGGCGCTTTGGTTTCAACCAGGATATACTCGATTTCTTTTTTCATCTTTCCATCTTTATAAGAAGCGATTGGAATATCTCCGCTTGTAGCAACGCCCTCTTCATCTGTGACAAGGGTTGCCACAACTTTTCCAGATTTCTTGATCCGAAGTTCAAACTCTGCTCCGGCAAGAGGGGAGCCATCTTCTGCATCGGTTTTCTTAAGAATCAGTTTTCCAGTAGGACGGGCATCTTTCATTTCCACCTTCTGGATTTCCCCAGTATCTTTGACCTCAAAAGATACCTCTTCCGCAACCAGGTACCCATCCGGTGCCTGTTCTTCCCGAAGGGTATAGGTTCCAACCGGAAGTTTTTCTACCATATGCGGATCTTTATCAGATACCCAGCTTTCTACTACTTTTCCATCTTTGTCCAGGATAGTTAATTTTGCGCCAGGTATTTCCTTGGAATCTGTCACATCGGTTTTACTGATTTCTACTTTTGTGACATCATCTAACATCTGGTGCTTCTGAACTTCGGCTGTATCTTCCACTTTAAACTCAATGCTCTCTGCAGTGGTATAGCCGTCTGCTGGTTTGGTTTCCACCATCGTATAGGTTTCCCCCACTAACAGGCCACGGATCATATGTGGTTCTTCGGTAGAAATCCATTCATCCACAACAGTTCCATTGGAATCCAATACCTGCAGGGATGCACCAGGAAGCTCTTTTCCATCTGTTAAGTCCGCTTTGGAAAGTTCCACAGAGGTCTGCACATCCTCAAAAATAAACTCATAAACAGCCTGGGTGGTTTTGTCGCCCTGATATTCGAAGGTAAATTCCTGAGTTTCGGTTCCACGCACATACCCGTTTGGTGCATAGATTTCCTTGAGGTAATACTTTGCACTGATTGGAAGATCTGCCATAAAGTGGATCCAGCCGCTTTCATCTGTGGTCTTCAGCTCAATGATGGTATCCTTCTCAATCAGGACTTTGCCGCTTGCAGATGTAATGTCTTCCGCTGCAAACAGTCCAAAAATGGCTCCGGAAAGAACCTTGTCGCTGTCTTTTTCTTTTTTCAGAACATTAACCTGCACCTTCTGGCGACGGTTCTGCCAGTCTGCACTATAGGTTACAACCGGAGTGTCCTGGTCACGGTAGGTAAGGTCCACGTATCTTGGCTCATCATCTAATACATATCCATAGGAGGTTTCTTTTTCAATTATGTAATATTTACCAAGAGGCAGATTGTCAAGCTCTGCAATACCCGTTCCGTCGGTTGTAATGGTACCGATCAGCTGATCTTTTGTATAGTAGTTTTCACTGACACCATCTGCTGCCTTTATGTCCTCAGCTGCGTACACATTAAAGGAAACATCCATCAGGCTTCCAGTTACATAGCTAAAGAAATGTTCCACCATACCTTTTGCATTGTCAAGCAAAGTTACATCATCTAAAAACTCACCTTTTTTATTTACCAGAAGGCGGGCAATCGGCACATCATCTTCCATCTTTACCTTCTGTACCTCAGCGGTATCGGAAATCTTAAAGGTAATATCCGTGGTGCGTAAATAGCCATACGGTGCGATCTGTTCCCGGAGAGTATAGGCCTCCCCAACCTTTAAACCTTTAATCACATGCGGCTTGTCTTTCTCTGAAATCCAGGAATCGACCACTTCGCCCTTTTTATTCAGGATAATTAAGGATGCACCGTCCAGTTCCACGCCGGTAGTCAGATCTGCCTTTGTGATTTCCACGGTGGTTGGCTGGTTTTTCTTGGTGGCTTTTAATTTGATTACTTTTACATCCTGTCCCTGGTAGCTGGCATCAAATTCCAGGATTTCATCCGAGGAAACATAGCCATCCGGTGCCTGAAGCTCTTTCACATAATACTTGCCAAGCGGCAGGTCCAGGGTAATCTGTGCCAGTCCATTTTTGTCACTCTTTACCTTCTGAAGCAGGGTATCTGCCTTTACAATTACCTTATCGCCGGAATAAATGTCATTATTGTTATAAATTCCAAACTCGGCACCTTCCAGCTTTTTACCAGTTTCGGCATCCTCTTTCACCACTTTAAGTTCTACCTTCTGGCGCTTATTGGAAAATTCCACGGTTTCTTCCACAACTGGAGTGTTCTGATCTTTATACAGGAAGGTAAGCTCCTGGCTGTCCGAGTTAATGACAAACCCGGTTGGTGCTTTGGTTTCCACAACACGGTAGGTACCAAGTGGCAGATCCGTTAGAATGGCCTCTCCTTTTTCATCTGTGGTAACCTTCTGGATCAGCGTATCTTTTGGGTAAATGACAGTGCGGTTGCCCGCTTCATCCACCTGGTGATCCGGGGTATAAATATCCTCTGCGGCATAAACCGCAAACTCAGCACCAGAAAGGGAAGTTTCCTCGTAGATAAAATCTTTTTTGAAAGATTTTAAGGTTTCCCCAGATTTATGGATGATGAGCTTTCCTTTTGCCGGATGGTTCTCATAGACAGCCGTAATGATTGCGTCCCCAGTGGTGGAATCCATCTGGTAAGCTGTGTTGCTGTCTACTTTAATCTCAACAAAATTGGTATTCTGGATGTAGCCATCCGGAGCCGTCACTTCCTCGATCCGGTAGTTGCCGCATTTAAGGGCACTTGGCAGTATCAGATAACCATTTTCATCAGTAAAATAAGATTTATGGGTTACGGTACTTGGATAGGTTGTGGTCTGCTCCACATATTTTCCTGCATCCAGGTCGTAGATCTTAAACTCGGTGTTTGCAAGAAGGACCGGCTTCTTGGTTTCATCGTCTTGTTTGATGATTTTTAATTTTGCTGAAAATTCATCGTCCAATAACACTCTCCAAACCTGGGGTTCTGACTTGTTCTCGCTGATCACAACCGTAAAATCATCAACAGGTTTGAAATTATGAGGGGTAGTGGTTTCCCTTACGATATAAGTTCCATAGGGAAGGGGAATGGTGCAGGCATAACCTTTTTCATCCGTAAAGATTTCCGTCTTTCCATCTTCAGTTAATACGACCGGAACTGCATTTTCAAAATCATAGGAGCCATCCTCTTTTGTATTTAGGCTGCTCACCAGATAGGCCGAAAATCCGGCACCCTTTAACAGATCCGCATCTGTTTTTCCATTATTGGCGGTCTTAATCAGCTGGAACGGCTGTTTCTTTACATCCTCAGTAACCGTGATGGTACACTCGATTTCTTTTACCTGGTCACCTTCATAGGTGCCCTCTACATCATGCTCTCTTTCGTCAAGGACGTAGCCCTCAGGAGGGGTAATCTCTTTTACATAGTATTTTCCAGGATAGAGATCGGACACACTTGCATTTCCATCTGCATCTGTTGTCAGGGTTGCCACCTGTGCATTTTTGGGATACAGGACACCGCTGACACCATCCGGATGAGTGACCACCTCCCTTGCATACAGTCCGTAAACCACGCCTTCTAAAGTGGCATCTCCCTGTGCGCTCTTTCCTGTTTCACTGTCTTCCTTGGAAAGATGGAGGTTCACACGTACACGCTCATCGGTAAAGATATGGGTAAATTCCACGTTTGCCTCTTTGTCCCCAGCGTAGTTAAATGCAAAGGAATAAACATCCGCTGCATTTAACACATACATCTGCGGAGCCTGAAGCTCTTTTACATAGTAGGAGTTATTCACCGGAAGATCCGCGCTGAAATGCCCGGTTCCATCCGCAGCAGTTGCCACCTTTTCGATCAAGGTATCCTTCTTTACGATCACGTTACCGTCCTCGGATACAATATCGTTTCCTGCGTACATGCCAAAGATGGCACCAGGTAATGGCTGCTTGGTGTCCCCGTCCTGTTTCACCAGTGACACAGAAGCTTTCTGCCTGTCATTCGTAAAGGTTACGGTGCTAAAAGAAACTTCCTCATTTTCACTGGCAGCGGATAAGGTTACGGTTTTGGATTCCCCAGTGCAGATGAGTTTGTCCGGTGCCTGTGTCTCGGTTACCACATAGGTTCCCAAATTTAAGTTATCCAGGGTTGCACTTCCATCTTCCCCGGTGATCAGACCTTCTTTTACAAGGTCACCCTTCTTATAAACGGTAGAGCCATCTGCTGCCACAATGTCAGCGCCTGCATAGACGTTATACACGGCTCCTTTTTGTTTTCTTGTTTCATAACGGAAGGTTACCTTTTCCTCAGTCACATCTGCCCCTGTTAATACCTCACCCTCTTTGTAAACGGTAAGGGAAGCCTTTTTCTCATCGTCAAACAGCTCCTGTGTAACTTTGCTTCCCATCACAAGTGACACGCCGTGGGCGGTAGCATCCACAAGGTAGCCAGAGGGACCTGTGATCTCTTTTAAGTAAACCACATCCTGGGTTTTGTCAATTGTCACAGAAGAAACGCCATTTGCATCCGTTGGCGGCATTTCTGTAATCAGGTTCTGGCATGCCTCGTCGCTATAGACACCATAGACCGCACCTGCTAACAGGGCATTGGAGCCCCTATCTTTTTTGATGATCTCGATAGTAGCCTGCTGAAGCCAGGTGACGGAAAAATCTATGAATTTTTCATCGTCGACGCCCTCACCAAATACCAGGGCAAGGTTCTGGGTATCGGTACCGGTCGTTACTTTATATGCCGAAAAGTCTTTCGTAATGTAACCTTTCATCGTAGACTTCCAGGCTCCCGCTACCTTTGCCGCCTGGTCAAGCGGTGCGGATAAGTAAAAAGTAGTTCCACCATATAATTTTATACTGACTCCGGCAGCACTTGCTTCTCCTGTATCTACGTTATGGAAAACCACGCCAGCGGGGAGCTTCATGGTAATGTTCTGTAAGGAATCGGCTTTAAATTTGATTTCCTCCGTACGCTGCTCGTTTCCATCTATATAAGCTGTTACGTTGTCATTGGAAAACTCCATGGCGACATCCGGGATATCCGGCTGTGCCATACAATATTCATAAAGTTCCATGGCAAGAGCCTGTCCGGTAGAGTTTGCCCCGGAAAAAGCATCGTCACCTCCGCTTGCATAAGAAACCGCAAGATGGGTAATGACAAACTGTTTTCCTGTGGAAAAATCCGGATGCTCCTGTTTGAAAAAGCCATTTACACCAGAAGCTTTGGTTCCGTAGTAGCACACTTTTGCAAGCTTTTTGCCATCCCCAAGTTTGGTGATCTTATACACACCATCCCCAGGGCTGTTTTTCGAGGGCTGAATACAATAAGCGGTTGCACTGACATTGTCAAATTTGACCGTATATTTATAGGTCAGATAACTGCCAAGCCCATAATCACTGTAGTAATAGCAGGTTCCCCTTGTCACATCCACATCGGTTCTGGTGCTGGCATAGGTAGCAATAAAAGAAACCGTTTCGCCCTCTTCCATGCTTAAAAAATCAATTTCCTGTTCTTCTGCCTGTTCCAGCACTTCACCAAGTGTCAGACCTGTCTCCGGATCCACAGTCGTCTCTTCCTCGGCGCGCTCCAGTTCAGCGTCAAACTCCTCTTCTGGTAAAATTTCAGAGCCAAAACCATCGTCTTCCAACGCGCCCTCTTCCGGTTCTGTGATATCGCCTTCTGGGTTTTCAACTGTGTCCACGGTTTCTTCTAAATCCTCACCCTCCGCTGGTACTTCTGTCAGCGTCGAATCCTGGTTTTCCTCTTCTGCAGAGATTTCCCCGACAACTACTGGCTGTTCCGGCAGAGGATCAGGGTCTTCACTTTCTCCAGATTCTTCTGTCCCGGAATCTCCTGCTGCCTGGGTCTCCGGCTCTTTTTCCGTTACCGTGATGGTCCTGGCAACCAGATAAGAATCCCCCTCTTTTGGCGTAATCCGGTAGACACATTTATAGGTTCCTGGTCTTGCCGGATCAAAATTGGTTCCGTCCTCCATAGCTGCTTTTTTCAGCTCCGCTTTATCCCCGTCCTTTAATCCCAGTCCGGTAAAATCTTTCTGGACATCAAAGGCTGCTCCCTGCTCAATTTCAATGGCAAGGGAAGGATCGGAGGTCGTTTCCGCAATCAGCTCTTCCTCTGATTTTTCTACCATCTGTTCCGATATGGCTTCCTGCGCCACCTCAGTTTCCGATTCCGCGGATACTGCAAAAGTACCTGTCGAAGCGAAGCTGCTGCAGCACAGCACAAAAGCCATTGCACCCGCAAGCCATCTTTTTCTCTTAAATTTACCCAATGTTTTTCTCCTCTCCTGCTAGATAATGGTCTGTCCCTGGTACTTATGTGGTATGGTCTGTCTCGAATTCCCATCTTTGTTTCTCCTTTCCTCTGGCTTATTTAGCCAGATAAAAAAGGACCTGAACATTTTCAGATCCTTTTTTATCTGATTAAATCAATAAAACCGCTCTTTTTCCTGTGGTGGCTTCCTATAAAGCCAGTCATCCACACCTTTATAATTTCCAAGCCACAAGCCTTTTTCATCTGTATCCCAGCTGATTCTCATACAGTTTAGGTTCAGCGTTTCACACATCTCATATAGCTTCAGACAGCCTTTACGGATGGTATCCCGCTTTCTTCGCTTATAGGGACACTCCTGTTTTTTTAAGAAGCGTTCCGGCTCCTCACACCAGATACACTTTTCCTTGCAGTCACAACGACAGGTAAGATTCATCATCTTATCCATGTCCATACACTCATACACGGTTTGTAAGCCTCTGCTTTTTAATTCCATCAACACCGGTTGCAGGCTTTTGTAATTTCCCACGCCAGGGATTCCTATATAAGAATGTCCACTTCTCATGCTGGCAAGTTCAGCCTTTAAAATTCCTTCTGTCACCCGGACGTTCTTCTGAACCGGGCTTATATAGCCGGACACCCCGGCCGGGCTGCCACTTGAAGTCCCTCCATCAAACCCACTGCTTGTAAACCAGATATATTTTCTTTTGTTCACCGGATGGTCAACCCGGATCTGAAAGCCCTTTATTTTATGATTCAGGGAATACACAGGGCACAGGTAGCCTCTGTTTCCCTCATAAAACGAAGCTTCCCACATGCCGTCCCGATTCCGAAAAAAACCTGGGATTCCGTCCAGCCTAAATCCTTTTTCCAATAGTTTTTTCGCAATAGTCCCTGCCTTTTTGGGTTCAATGCTTTTATAGCCCTTTCGTTCCAGTTCCTTTATTTCCGGATCTGTCACACCACGTCTTTTCAAGTCCTGTTTATGCAGGGTGTGAAGCTGCAAAAGGGAAAGCATCTGACGGTACACAAGGTCCACGTATTCTGGGGATCTTTTAACCTCGTCCGTTTTGGCCTTGTAACGGCAAGTTATCTTTTTATAGGTACTTCCTGTCACCTGACCGCCATTTTCCAAGCGGTTTATGATTTCCTGATAAGCTGTTTTGCACCGGTCTTCTCCATAAAGCCCCATAATGTCTGCATACAGGGTAAGCATATTTCCGCCCTGCCCGCAGTGGAAACAATGGAAAACGTTTTTGATTTCCCCATTTTTGCTAATGCAAAAGCTGCATTTTCCTCTGGTATCGCCACAATAGGGGCATTCCACCGGAAACTCCTGATCTGATCCTCCTTCAAGGCACCGTATGGACAGTAACCACGCCACTTCTTTTATGGTAAATGGATGTTCGTACATAATCCCTCCTAAAAAATGTGGCTCCGTTCTCCCGGAGCCACAATACGTTTATGCTGCAAGTCTGTTCTGTTTTTCATGTGCCACAATAATCTTTGCAGCATTTACCATTTCCATGTTGCTGCCGTAATAACCGGTTGCCATCCATCTGACTGTGTCTGCCCCTTTTGGGTTTTCCATCATCTCACCGAGCGTCTTTCCACTAAAAAGACCAAAATTGCACATTACCTTTCTGGCACGTTCCAGCTCTTCTTCCTCAGATTCCATACCGAAGCCTTCGTCTGTTTCCTCTTCGCTGTCATCTGCAAAGGGGTTTTCGTCTTCTGCACGAACAAAATGAAACTCTTCTTCCTCGGTTTCACCAGAAATTTCTTCCGCTTCTGCTTCAAAACGCTCTGTATCCTCGGGCACTTCGTCTGGCATCTCATCTGCTGTTTCCTCTAAGGGTTCCTCACTTGTACCAAGCGTTTCTTCTTCAGACTCGTTTTCCTCCAGAAAACTCTCTTCCAGATCTTTTTCTTCCATGCCAAACTGCATCTGGCCAGGCAAATTTTCATCCTCCTCTTTGCGTGCATCCCGGATCTCGTCAGGACTGATTTCAAGATCAAAAGAATCATCCGAAACCGGAACAGCCTTTTTACTGCTTCTGCTGTTTCCATTACGAACGGTCTTCAAGGTAGTTTCTTTTTGCTTCAAAGACTGCCCGGTTTCTTTTGCAGAAGTGAAAGCAGAGTCAGATTTCGGGGGATTTTCAGACTCTTCTTTGGCTTCCTTCTTCTTTGGCTCTGTCTGCACCGCATTTTGGTTCTGTTTTTTTGCAGGTTTCTTTGGTTCCTCACTTTTTTCTTTTTTTGTTTTATCGCCATCCGGAGCAGGGCCTCGCATATCCGGATCCTCGGTGGTCGCCTGGACGATGTTGAATTTATTTAATAAATAATACTTCAGTCCGTAGCTCCAGGCTGCACCTTTGGCCTTGTCTGGAACCTCATTGGTTCCGACTACATGAATATCACTGTAATTTTTTTCTTCTGGATGATCTGCATTTGTCCAGCAAAGCTTTAAATCCGCTTCATACCGCCACATATTGCCAAACGGTGTCAGATAGGCTGGATTTCCAGAAGCATCCAACTGCGTAGATACTTCACCAAGGACCTCAAAATCCACGCCGTATTTATTTAAGGCAGGGGTGAGGTATTCATAGACATCATCCAATCTCACAAAATCATAGGGCACCTCTTCGCTGTAACGTTTTCTTAACAGCTTTGGCACCATCTTTCTTATTTTAATCATTTTCTGAGTCAGGTTCAGATACGCATATTTACCCATAAATTCAGTTCCTCCTTATTTTATGCTGCACCTTTTTGCAGCTCTTTCATTTCTTCCCGCACACAGCCAATGTAGATTCTTTTTTGCGAAATCTCCCAAAAAGATTCCGAAAGCCACTTATCTGCGATCATTTTTACAGCCTTCTTCGCATGGTTCAAGGTGTAAAGAAACATCACATCCGTATATTCCATCTGCGCTTTTTCAAAGGTAAAGCTTGGACTGTAAAACAGCTCCTCAGGCTTTATTCCAGCCTCCAGGAATCTCTTGGAAGTTTCCTCTACCTGTATCCGGTTTATATTTGGAACAAGGCTACTCCTCTGGTGCTGGTACTTAAGCAAAAGCTGATCCCAGTTTGTATCCATCATGTTTTTCACCAAATGGGTAACCTTCATTTCCACCTCTTTCTTCAGACTTTCTTTCGTCGGAAAAAGAAAATCGGCAGGTATCCCGACCGCCTGATAGAATACAGAATCTGCCTCATACAAAGAATAATCCGGCAGATAAAGTATGCTGCAAAGCTTTGGTTTCCGAAGCTGTAAACAATCCCTCCAAGGAGAAGCTGCATAAAATAACATGCAGTTTTCTTCCTGGCACTTTATGAATAGCTGGCTATGAAACTTTTTAATACTGTGTACCGGATCCTGTATCCACGAAAGTAATTCCCTGGATTTTTTTGCTTCCATAACCCAGTCCGGATACTGCATATGTTCCTCCTTCATACAAAAAGACAGGGGTTCCTGCCTTTGTCATTATTTAATATTTAATTTCACCTGGCATATCAAGCTCATGCCAACGTTTGCTTACACAGGCTGCCACTTTTTCCTCCAAAAGAAGTAGTCCTCTCGCATTCGTTTCCTGCTGCCTTGCAATGGAAATCACATCACAGATCCCGCAATAGATTTCGTAGGCACTACAGGGGACATCCCCTGCTGCCGCCCGAAAACGCTCTACCGTTTCTGCAATCAGCTTTTTGGAAAAACCAGCCTGCTTCATAACGCCGATCATGGCATTGGCAGGATGGTTCACCCAGATTTCACTAAGCCGCAGGACCTCCTGCAGAGCTTCCTTATAGTATTCAAAAATAGAAGCCATGTTCTGGTTGAAGTCTTCGGTACCCTTGCAGTTTTTGTGACGCACTTTCAAGTTTTCTCCCAATACAATATATTGGTTCTGAACGGACACCGTATAGAAGATATTGGCTCCTGAACTTCCCACATCGGAGGTGGTGATCCGGACCGAAGCATACAGCTCTCCGTTAAAAGTCTTCCCATAGCGTTCCAGCAGTTCCTTGTAGGCTTCGGTCAGTCGCCGGTCTCTTAGCTCCCAGGTCGCATTTACCAGATTATGGTCCGCACATCCGGATTTAAAAGACGCGTATTCAAAATCGCTGTAGATATAAGCCCCTGCAATTTCATAGACCTCTGGCATGGACAAGATAGAATAGTCTTTTTCGTCGCCAGACAGGACTGCCCGCACCTTGCCTTCACAAAAGCGGAGCAGGGATTTTCCCCTGGAGACCTTCAGACATTTGTTCAGGATATAGGCAAGTGTTTCTTTGTCTAATTCTGCAAGCGCCTTTCCGTCTATCCTGGCCCTGCCTTTTAAGCTTTTGATGGCAGATATGCCAAGAAAACAGCTGCGGTCTGGGGTTTTAATCAGCAGCCCGGAATTATTTATGGTATCCTCTTTTAAATATTCCAGATTGATATTCCCAATCGGGGTGCAGGTACTGTCCTTCGTAACCGCTTCCACTGTCAGATCCTTGCTTTGTGCCCGGAACCATTCGGCCCGTTTTTCCACATCATCCAGATACTTGTAAAAAGCGGATTCCTCTTCAAACGTTACATTAAAATCATCCTTATAGTACATAGCCCCTCCTTTTGCATTCAGGACAGGAGCTTTACTTCAATGGACTTAATTCTTCCATCCGCAATCTGGAATTCATATCCATCTTTTGCCATATCAAGCAGCATTCCCAGTTCTAACAAATTTACAGCATCCCAATTTACTTCCTGCATAAAATGTTCTCCTCTTCTTTCTTTTTCTGTTATCTGGCATTCCTTTTTTCCATTTTGACCAGTACGGTCTCTTTAATTTTTCTCATTCTGCTTCCTCCTTTTCTTCATTTTGCAACAAAAAAAGACACCAAAAGAATTCCTATCTTTTCGTATCTTCCAATGTTCTAACTTATTTGCTGAGTTTAGGGCGAACCGCCCAAAAGAGATTCATCCGGAATGTCCGGATCTAAAATGTAAGATCAGCCATAGATGACTGATAAAATATGATTTCATTTAAAGGTTACCACAACATCTTGTGGCTGTCAAACACATTTTTTATATATTTTGTGTTTCAAAATTTATTTTCTTTTATGCATCTTCCTCTGCTATAAGGGGAAGGATATTCATTGCAAGCGCCCTGCCATTTTCGTCCGTTCCAACTTCAAACTGTACAGGCTGCTTACCGGAAAGCATTTTAAAGCCTTCCATCTTGATCTGGGAGAAATGTGCGAAGTAATCCTCGCCATCCTCCCCGGTTACAAATCCGTAACCTTTTTTTGCGCTGAACCATTTCACGGTTCCACATTTTGTTTCCGCCATATTGCATAGCTCTCCTTTATACATATTTTCCATGCGTTTACATGGAAACAGGGCGGCATGGACTCGAACCATGCCTGGTACTCCCTGACCCGGATTACTCTTTTACTTCCTCCACTCCAAAAAAATTTCCAAAATCAAAAGCTGCATCCAACCTTCGAATTCCTGAGAATGCATGTGCATTCTGGTTAAAATAAAAGCGGTAGGCTTTTCCATACATGACAACTGTCTCTTTATTTAACAAAAGCTCTGTGGTAATCCCATCATCCCCTTGCACCAGAACCCTCTTAAAACCATCAAAAAGAAGTTCCGCATGGATCTCTGTCACAGTTCCTTCCACCACCTCATAGGATTTTGTAACTGCCAGGTAATAAATATACCCCGCATACCCAATTCCACAGACTGCCAAAAAAACTGTCCATCCCACAAATCCAGCTGATTTTTGCGCCAGACCAAGGGCACAGCCTCCATACAATAAGAGAAACGATAACAGTAAGGTATTCACAATTCTCTTTTTAAAAAAGCCCGGTATCCCGGTATAATGTTCTCTGTATTTTAGGTACTGCTCAGACAGCCATGTTTTCCATTTCTTCTTTTTCTTCAAGGAGACCTCCTTCTTGGATGCAGCTGATTACAAACTGTTTCTTCTTAAATAGGGAAACCAGGATCTGCATGAATTCCTGCAAGACCTGTTTCTGAACGATCTTTCGTTCTTCCACAGACAGGGGAACGGCACCCGCCTGTCTGGTTAACTCTGCCAGATGATAAGGAATATAGCCACCACCTGCAAGCTGCTGTAGAACCATTCGCTCTTCATAGGTAAACACGGGCCTTTTAAAAGCCCGCAATGCGATTTTCAGTCCTTTTCCAAGTGCCAGATCGTCTGCAAATGCGCCTAACCGCTCTGAAAACGAATCCGTGACAGGCGATACCACAGATTTACTAAGAAGGAGCCACAAAGCTTCCTCCTTACTCTCGTCATCACACTCCGCTACCAGACCACGTTTTTTCAGGCGCCTTAAGCAAAACAAAAAATCCTCTTCGTCCGCCCATTCGGTTGCATACTCTTCTCCAAATGTAAGGCATAATACCCGGTACATTTGGGAATAGATTCTATTTTCTGCACAGAGGCTCCAGGTAAGAGCCGCCCACAGCATGCCTTCCATCTCTGTGAGCACCTTCTCCTGACCGTCAATCTTTACCAGAAGCCTGCCCTCATCATCTTCCATTTTGCATCCAATGGCTGTGTACCATTTCATAATCCAGTTCCTCCTAGTGTAGCTTCATAACTTCCAGGAGTTTCGGAATCACATAACAGGCAATCATTCCTGCTACAATGCAGACTTCGATATTTGGTTTTCGAAGGTTCCATACCTCCTGGTTCTTCGTTCCAATGATCCGGGTTTTTCCGGGAACATTCCAGCGGAGCTTCCTATAAAACTCCGTAAACCTCTGATGATTAAATCCAAACGAGCGGACAAGGAAGATCGTCCGGTCCTGCTCTTCTTCGTCCAGAAGGAAAAAGCTCTCCCGGTTTTCATTTTCGCCCAACACAATGTAAAATTCCGGGATTCCTCTGCGACTGCCCTCTACGATTTTATCAATCTCTTCATAAAAGATCCGGCAGCATTCATAATGCCCGTTTTTTTCCGGCTGGCAGACTGCCAGACTGAATTCATCCAGCTCCATGTAACAGACTTCCGCTTCCATGATTCTTTTACTGATTTTGTTTGACTGCCTTAGAAGAAGAAAAATCCCAAGGAAAAGTGCCGCACACAGATATATGAGATCCCAGCATCGGATCTGGAAAAACAGAAAATAAGCCGCGATTCCCTCTATAAGGGAGCCTGCTCCGATCAGTACAAAATACCGTTCCCTTAGATCCATCAGGTGGTAGACATCTTCCTCATCCGCCTGCAAACGCAGGATATTTTTTCCATTTCTCATGCTGCCAGCGTTTTCTTCTCACAGGAAGAAATTCGGTTCGTCTTTGCATATTGTTCCATAAGTATATTACACTCCCGGATAGTTTCCTCACACCGGTACTCGGAGAACATTCCAATGTGCATGTCCTTTTCCCGCAGGCACAGGCGGTTCTGCAGCCAGATATAAGCACCATGTTTGGTCATGATGCCAGCCTGTACCACCTTATTTAACGCCCGGTGTGCTTCAATCCGTTTATGGCGAAGATCCCCATTTGCCAGAGTTCCCATAGGCCGCATACTCTTTTTATGGACTCCAATATAAGAATCACAGGATGGGTAACCACTGCAAACATACAAATAGTTATCAGGATTTAAATTACGCTCACCATAAACATACTCTGCTGGACGCAGCACCGCCAGCCCGCCACAGTAGGGACAATACAGTTTTTCATTCTGCTGTTTTTTCTTCATTTTTGCCATTTCATTCGTCTCCTTTCCTGTTTGTCCCGATTTTAAAAAAATCGCATTTTCTGTGTCAATAGGATTTTCGTTAGTTTTAATTTTTATTTATATCTTTTAATCAGCCTTGTGATAATCCCTTCTGCGACTTCGTAATTATCGTTAATTCTGGTCACTACAATTCCGATTTTATCTCCCTTTCCCGGAAGGGTTGGCATGTTGCACGAATGTGCCACGGCATTCACCCCGATATCAAGCCTCATAAAATACGTGCCTTTATAAACTTCTGTGATCACACCTGTGTACTTGCCCTGACGGTGGCATTTCCGAAGATTATCTTTATTGAGATTGGCCGTCGGGGTTTTGGCATCCACTTCCACGCTAATCTGTTCTGGTTCCTGACCATCTACTTTATTAACCATAACCTGGACAAGGTCACCAACCTGGAATTTTTCACTGGCATCCAGCATCCACTCCCAGGCCATATCACGCGCCCGGACGGATACTTCCACACCAAACACCTCCAGGCGTACTGCTTTTGGTGCTACTGCGATCACCCTGGCTTCTGCGATTCTTCCGGGATACAGGAGCGGCTTCTCCCCTTCTTCTCCAATGTAGAAAGTCTGACGCTTTTTCAGCATGGCATCCTTTCGTGAGGCTACCACACTCCGGCTTTTGGTATCCAGATCCTTGATAATGAAATCAATGTCACAGCCAAGCATGTTGTTGGCAATACGAACCTGGCGGTTTAAGGTGTCTGCGTTCTCCCGGCCGTCTCCGCTTAAGTTAATCATCATTTCATTCATCGGGATGATAATACGAAAACCGTTGTAATAAGTTACTGCAACCATCCAGCCGCTTTCCAGCTTCTCAATACCACCAAGCTGGCCTGTGAGTACCTTTCTGGTACGGTGTGCATTAAGTAGCTGGTGCCATCTGGTATCCTCCTGCTCCTGTGCGCTCTCCACCTGTGCGTCAACGTCGATTGTTAAGACACCTTCATAGGCTGCGCGTGGAATTTCTTTTTCCGTTACTTCTTCAATTGCTTTTTTTGTGTTCGCCATGTGTTGCCCTCCTATTATTTATACGACAAGAAGGCACAAAAAAAGCAGCCTGCATAAACAAACTGCTTTTTCGTGCCTTCTTTTTACGAGTACCATTCTATTATAAAGAGAATCTGAAGTCAATATTATGGATGTTGCAATCGTGTCGCATTTTAGTTGCAAATAAATACACTTGCTAATATTGGCTGCAAAAATCTTCAAAAGTTCAAGCCTAATAAATTTTTTATTCCAGTAAATTCTTATAACCAATCTCCCAGGTAATTATTTATCTCCTAAATTTCACTATTTTTTAGAAGATATTTCAATCATTAGGAGATAAAATCACCATCACCCGAAAGGCAATACCTAAAGGATTCCATTTCGCGTATATTTGTCAGTAAATATATTGATTAATTAGTTGATATTTTGCAGGTATCTGCTATAATACAAGTAAAGAAAGGAGTTGACGATTATGGCATCTGTTATGAGTGCAATTAAAAATACGGTTCCGATCAGCCAATTTAACCGTGGCCTTGCTGGAAAAATTTTTGAAGATGTGAAGCAGAGTGGTGCTAAAGTCGTAATGAAAAACAACGTTGCAGAATGTGTTCTCATTTCCCCTGAAGAATACGTCCGTCTAATGGATGAGGTAAATGATGCTCGTCTTCTTGCCGTTGCTTCTGAACGTATGGCACACTTTAATCCTGCCACTTTAATTTCTGAGGAAGAAATGAACCGCCGTCTTGGTATTACAGAAGACGATCTTACCGGTTTTGACGAGGTAGACATTGAATGAATTGGAAACTAGAATACCTTCCTGAAGCAGAAAAAGACTTAAAAGACCTAGATGGAAGTCAGCGTATTCTTGTTCTGAAGGCCATCAAAAAAGTTCAGCAAAATCCACTGCCTGTTGAAGAACAAGGTTATGGAAAACCGCTTGGTAATCACAGCAGTACTAATCTTGCCGGACTTCTGAAGATTAAACTCCGCTCTGCTGGTTTGCGTGTTGTATATCAGCTTCGCCGTACCGAATCGTCTATGATGATTATTGTAATCGGCGTCCGAGCAGACGAAGAAGTATATGAAATTGCTCAGAAAAGAGCGAATAAACACAATCTTTTTGATTAACCTGCACCTTTTTAAGTGATTACATTCATCTGTATAAAGCTTTTGTTAATACACAAGCAATTACCGTGAACCACCGATACCCCTTATAGTTCTTTCATACTATTTCAATTGAATCACAATGTACCCATAAAAAATGCAGGGATGCTCACCTCCAGCGATACATCTCTGCATTTTTAGATATGTTGCAATCATGTCACATTTTAGTTGCAAATAAGTACAACTGCTGGTTCAACGGATGAGCCAATTATACTCTTTTCTACAGTCTAAAATGTAATCCACATAAACTGTATCATCCTCAATTTGATATAAAATCAAATACCAGTTTTTCACAAACATTTTGTGATATTTATTACATGGAATATAAGGTTCATTCAAAAAAGGAAAACGATTTGGACTATACGCTAATGAACGCATTGCTTCCATTAATTCTTTTTTCTTATTTCTTGCGGCATCCTTATCTACCTGTGCCAGAAAGCGAATATGTACTCCAAGCATTTGCTTCGCCCGGTCCGATACGATAACTTTGTATTTTCTTCTTTCTGACATTTTCAGCCCTCTTCTATTATATTATCAAGATAACTTTCCAATTCATCAAGACTGCATCCTGTTCTTCCTGCCAGACGATCCTCTTCAACAGCAAGCAGTTCTTCTCTTAATTTCAACATTTTCTCCCGTCGGTTAAAGGATTCAATATCCATCACCACAAGATCACCTTCTCCATTTTTTGTCAGAAAAACAGGCTCTGAAGATTTACGGCAAAGATCTGCAATCTCATTATAATTTTGTCTAATAGCAGCTGATGGACGAATGTTCATAAGATCACCTCTCGCTTTCATAGTAATATTATATACATATTATAATTTTATTATGCTATATTTGTCAACATCTATTACAGGCATATTCCATTTCTATTACAGGCATATTCCATTTCTGCCCCAGCTTCTCTATTTTCATTCTGAAATTATCTCTCAATCGTAAAATGAAATACTAACTGTTCCTGATCCTCCGATGAAGTTCTTAAGGATTTTCGAATTCCGGTGGTATCTGCAAAAGTTCCACCATAAGCATCTACCTTGATCCATTTACCGTTTACCTTTACTTCATTCCACTGGTGTGTCCAGCTGCCGGCATTCACATGCCGTACCGGAACATTCGCAGCCTCACAAAGCAGTGTGTACGCTTTTGCATATCCTGAGCAGGCTGCTTTTTTCATTACCAAAGCTGCATAAGCTTCATTTCCATAATTCTTCTGGTAGGCTTCTGAAGACTGGTTTAACTGCCAGGAACAATGCTCGGTCAGATACCGGAACAATACAAAAGCCCGCTCCTTTGCATTCAGATCCGCAGCCACATATTTTTTTACGATTTTCTTTGCTTCTTTCTTGGCCAGATTAAGGCGTTTGGATTTATTCGGCTCTTTTACGGTCACTTTACATTTCAGGGTACGTTTTCCCACTTTTGCACAGATGTATGCTGATCCACCCTTTTTTCCAGTTACTTTTCCAGAAGCCGAAACAGATGCAACGGATTTTTTAGAAGAACTCCATTTTACTTTCTTTTTGCTTCCCGATACTTTCAGCGACGTGGAAGCTCCCCGATAGATGGTAACCGCCGATTTGTTCAGTTTCACTTTTGCAGCCTGGACATCCACTGGCCTTATAAAGCTTCCAAGGAACAAAACTACCAATGCCAGCCAAACAACTACGAATTTCTTCTTTCCTGTGTTACATTTTTTTGCTTTTCTCATCGCAAACCCTCCATTTTCGAAACCATTTCCTGTTGCAGTTCCAATGTAGCAATTTGATTTTTTCTGTGTCAATAGGATTTTTGAAAAAAATATTTTCAAATAAAAAAGTGATTCACTATTTTGCAAATCACTTTTACAATTCTTATTTATAATCAAATATCCTTTTTTCGCAATTTCACCTATCACATTTATTGCGGTCTTGGTTACAAGCACTAATCAATTTCTTCAAATAATTCGTCAAAGGTAATCTTTATCTTTGGAAAATGAAGCAGTTGTAACTCATCCTTATTTTCTTCTGTGACTGTTTTTAAAAGATAGTATTTGGGAATCTCCCCCTCATAATCCAGTTCATAGATTTCAACTGTTTTTTTACGCCAGTCAACGATCCAATACTCTTCAATCTCCTGCTCACAATACAGCTGCATTTTCTCTGTCCGGTCATAATTTTCTGTTGATGGTGACAAAACCTCCATAACAAAACGTGGCGCATCTGTAAAAGTGTTTCCACGCCTTGATTTCGTACGGCAGTTTATGGAAGCATCCGGAATCACAATCTTGTTATTGCCCTGGTTATCTTTGAAACGGTATTGCACATTATCCGAATATACATAGCAAGTACTATTTTTTAACTGGTGCCTGACCGCTGCAACAAAATTTACAATTACAGCAGAGTGCTCTGGTGTAGATCCTTCCAGATCTGTTATTTTAAGATCCCAATCCATATTTCACCCTCCTGCATTTTACAATATAAAGAACTTCTTGTTTTCTCTAAATTCCACTCTTCTCTATTAAAAGAAAAGAATTATTTTTGTCTCCTCCATTATAGCATCCTCCCTGTAGATTGGAAAAGTAATTTTTTTTAAGATTGGTGCATAAACAGGGGTGTTGGCCCTCCGTGACTCGCTTTTTGCACCTGTCAGGTACAATACCGAAACGCCTTATCTGTTAAAATCCTTGCAAAGATTAGTCCAAGCGGAAGCGCTGCAATGATCAGAAGTGCAGCTGCAAACCAGGAGGCAGACACAGATAAGGACATGATTCCAAGATTATAAAATCCACGGTATAAATAAAGCCCCGGTACCATGATCACAATAGAAGGAACGGTAACGGAAATCCTTGGGTAGCCCACCTTATTTTTCAGAAGGGAGGCCAGAAGCCCGGCTGTCAGAGCTCCGATAAATGCGGTCACTGCCGGAGGTAAGGCGGCAAGATCCACAAGCTCCAGCCGCAGGGTATTTGCAACCGCCCCAAGCACTGCTGCAGAACAGGCAAGCCTTACCGGACTGTTAAACATGATGGAGAAACCGAACACGCCGAAAAAGCTTGCAATAAGCCGTGTGAGGATCCACATTGCAACAGGCATATGGATCTTTATGAAATCCACCGGCTGTAAGTGAAGAAGCATAGCCATGATCCAGGCAGACATAGTGGCTACCAGAACAATAATCAGTGCATAAGTAAGCCGTTCCATACCAGAACGCATATCCAGTTTTGCCAGGTCGATTCCGCTGGTAATAAAGGGAAAACCAGGGATGATAAAAAGCATGGCACAGATATATCCTGCTTCATGCTGAATGGAAATCCCAAACAGGATTTCCCCTAATTTTAATAATCCTGCATATACAAAGCATGCCAGGGAGACAGAGGAAACAATGCCAAGGAACAGGGTAAAATGATGCTTGGTCAGCTTGCAGCGAAGGAAATTTCCAAGTCCTGCTCCAATAAAAGCACAAAACATCTCTACTGGTCCTCCGCCTAAAAGAAAGGTAAATCCACAGCATGCAATGGCGGCAGCCAGTCCCAGGGCAGCCGGGGAATAAAGGCCATGGATCCTTTCAATTTCATCCAGATAGCTGTGAAGCTCTTCCCCGGACATGTTTTTTCCCTCTGTTTCAAAATTGCGGATAAAATGCTCCAGCCGGTTCAGCTTTGACGTATTCACCCCTGTATTGGTAAGGCATAAAGACTGGGTAAAGCCATTTTCCCCATCAAAACAGGTGTACTCAATGGACATCAGTCCGATATCTGCGGTACAGGTAATTCCCATTGCTTCGGCCAGGGCATTCATGGAGCTTCGGACCCTCCAGGCTCCAGTCCCACAGGATAAAAACATGATCCCCACACGTCCGATAATGGAAGCCTTTTCGGTGATGCTTGCATTTATAACGGGAGTATTTTGGCCATTTTCATCGGTGTATTCATGCCACTCCACGTCCATGTGATTTTTTCTGATCATTTCTGGCTGCATAAGCCCACTTCCTTCCGAAAAGTCCCTTTATAATTTCAGGCTGTCATTTCCAGCTAGTTCCATCATCCGCTCCCTGCAGGCAAGGACGATCCCGTCAATTTCCTCCATATGCTGGAGCATTTTCTTTTCAAACTCATGGATGGGAAGCAGAACGCCAAGTTCATCAAAGGGTTTCTCAGGATTTTCCTTTTTTACACCGGTCTCCTGTCCGTAAAAGACCACTGCACGGGGTGCTGCCTGCTGGATCTCCTGGAAAGTCTTCCATACAACCGCATAAGCCTGCGCTTCTGTAAGCCCCAGCTTACAGGTATCCGGAAGTGCATAGAGGATTAAAATCCCACGCTGGCACTCTTCTTTTTCCTCTTTAATTTCCAATCCATCCATGTAAGAGCGTACAATGTCATATCCATCTGCCAGATAAAGTCTGGATCTTGGTACGCATTCATGCCGGTCAAAGGTTTCCTTAAATTTTCCATAGTCATGGGCGGAAACCATCTTTCCAACATCTTTAAGAAGCTTCCCTTCCACATTGGTAAGAAGGACCGGATTCTCTCCTGCCTTTCCATGGAATTTTCTTGGGATCAGATAGGCTTCGCGGAGCAGATCAAACATACTTTTTCCGCACAATTCCAGAAGAAGGGCACTTACATCCCCGTTCTGGTAAGCGTGAAAGAGTACCTGCAAAAAGTGGTCCGGATCCTCATCCACCAGCATATGTTCATCATCCAGATACTGGTAAAACACTTCACGAAGTCTTCTTGATGCCTCCGGGGAAGCCAGGATTTTGGAAAAAATATCTTCTACAGCCTGTTCTCTTGGTAAAACTGTTTTCATACTAAAACGCCTCTTTTTCTGTTTGGATCATGATGAGAGCTGTACTTGTCTCTTTTCGGGAGGGATTATAGCATTGTTATAGTCATACCGCAATAGGATGAAAGGTTTCTCTTTCATATCATATTTTTATGTCTGCCATATCATTGACCGTTGTATGTGTTTTCCATTACAAGTTTCCATGAAATAAAATTTGTGAAAAATACCGTATCTTATCATCGGTCCCCCAGCAGATCATTCCCACCGCATCTGCCATTTCCTGGGCATCAACACAGTAGGCGGACATGCAGGAATGGTGCCTGTAAGGACCAGCGGACATGATCAGCAGGTCGGTATTTCCAGATTCCATTATTTTAGAGGCCAGCTGTTCGGTGAGTTTATTGTGCGCAAGCTTCGCCATTTTGTAGTCCATATCCTTGTTTTGTATCGTCTGGAGAATAAGCGCTTTTTCATAGGCGAATACCCTTTGTTTCATAGATTCTACTGTTCCGCATTCAGGTGGACAGGCGGGATTCACGTTGTAACATCCACACTGATTTTCTTCACAAAACTTTCGGTATTCCGGTTTGAACACAAGTTTTTGTGTATCCATGATTGCCGCATTTGAAAACCCAAGTTTTTTTGCTTCTTTGATGTAATCCATAGAAAACCTCCTCCAAGTTTTTTACAACTCACTAAAATTTTCTCCATACGCTGGTTTTAAACCCGCCCAGCTACAATTGTGTTTTTTAATTCCCTTGCCGCAGCGCCCATAGGATGCTGGCTGTCATACACCAGACAGATCTGACGCTCCGGGATTTCGTCTTTTAGTGGGATCTGTACGATTTCTTTTTTCAGAAGGGAGGGCGCTGCCATTGGCTGGGGCAAAAAGGCAAGGCCAAGCTCGCATTTTACAAGCGGCAGGATCTGGTCCGCAGTGGCAGCTTCCGTATCCGGGGAAAGATCCAGGCCATGGGATAAAAATACACTGTTGTAAAATTTATAGGTCATAGTTTCCCGTCCAAGAGAAATCAGCGGATAGTTCTTTACCTCCCGAAGGGAAAGCTCCTGGCTTCCAAGCGCTGTAAAAGTGGTACCACCAACCAGAATCTCCTGGAAGGGCATGAGCATGATCTGTTTCAATGGGGAATCCACCTCTGCCGGAGTGGAAACTACTGCAAAATCGATCTTTCCGCTTTTTACGGATTCAATGGCTTCCGGGGTGGAATGGTTATAAAGCTTCAGCCGGATTCCCGGATAAGTCATATGGAAATTTTTTAATTTATCAAGCAGGAAAATATTCAAGGCAGTTTCGCTGGCGCCAATTGCTATACTTCCGTGGGAAAGCCCGGAGCTGTCCGCCAGCTCCTCTTCTGCAGCCTGAAACTGCTCCATTGCACCAAGCACATGGGTATAAAGCCGCTCTCCTTCCGGGGTAAGCTGTACACCGCGGTTAGTACGGATAAATAAAGTGGTATTCAGCTGCTGTTCCAGACAGTTCATGGCCCGGGTGATGTTAGGCTGGCTGTTGTTTAACGCCTGGGCGGCCTTGGTAAAGTTGTGGTATTTTGCCACATAATAAAAGATCTTGTAATACTCGAAATTTACGTCCATAATATTTTTCCTTTTCTTTTGGCATATCATATATTTATTCCAATTATATCAATTATAGTTTTTACTTATTCCTACGTCAAGCGTATTATGTACCCGAATAAAAAAGGGAAACAGGAACGTGTTTTCAAAGGAGGAACAAATGCTTACAGCAGTAACCGGTATAAACTGGGGCGATGAAGGAAAAGGCCGTGTGATCGATCTTTTAGCGGAGCAGGCAGATGTGGTAGTCCGCTACCAGGGCGGCAACAACGCAGGTCACACAGTGGTCACCGACCAGGGTAAATTTGTCTTAAATCTTCTCCCATCTGGTATCTTACATCCAGGTGTGGTATGTGTCCTCGGGGACGGAATGGTAGTCGATCTGGAACATCTTTCCCGGGAAATCCATGAAATAGAGAAAAAAGGAATCCGGGTTACACCGGATCATCTGAAGCTTTCAAAGCGTGCCACGATCTCCATGCCATGGCACAAGGTACAGGATGAGTTAGAAGAAAACCGGCTGGCAAAAACCGGAAGCGCCTTTGGCTCTACCCGCCGTGGAATCGCCTACGCCTACAGTGACAAGTACCGTAAGAAAACCCTTCGTCTTGGGGATCTGCTTCATTTAAAAGAGGATTCCGTAAAAGCCAGATTAAAAACCATGCTGGAGGCAAAAAACCTGGAGCTTGCAGGCTGCTATCATCAGGAGCCAATGTCTTACCCTGCTCTTCTCACCTGGTGTGAGGAACAGGCAGAACTCTTTGGCTCCTATATTGCAGACACGGGTGAGTTTCTGGAACAGGCACTGTCAGAGGGCAAAAAGGTAGTGCTGGAAGCCCAGCTTGGCGCCATGAGGGATATTGATTATGGTATTTTCCCCTATACCTCAAGTTCCTCTACCATTTCTGCCTATGGCCCGATCGGTGCCGGAATTCCGGGAAAATCCCTGGATCATGTGGTGGGCGTTTTAAAAGCATATTCTACCTGTGTTGGTGCCGGTCCTTTTGTAGCAGAAAAGGCAATGTCCGATGCCTGGGAAGAAGAACTTCGAAAAGCGGGCGGTGAATATGGTGCTGCCACAGGCCGTCCCCGCAGGGTGGGACCGTTTGATGCCGTAGCCAGCCGTTATGGATTAAAATGCCAGAATGCAGATCAGATCGCACTTACCAAAATGGATGTCTTAAGTTCCATGAAAGAGATTCCCGTGATCACAGGCTACAAACGTGACGGTGTTGTGACCATGGATTTTGACCCTATGGATGAACTGGACAGCTTTGTCCCTGTAGTAGAAATGCTCCCGGGCTGGGAATGCGATATTTCCGGCTGCCGGACGTATGAAGAGCTTCCGGAGAATGCCAAAGCCTACATCCGTATCCTGGAGCAGCTTTTGAACCATGAGATCCAGTTTATTTCCGTCGGAGCCAGACGGGATCAGTTTTTAACAAAAGGAGCCTGGTTATGAGACATTTGATCGATCCACTTGATTTTACCCTTGAAGAAACTACAAAAGTTCTGGATCTGGCAGACCGCATTGCAGAAAATCCGGAAGTGTACAGCCATGTGGCGAATGGGAAAAAGATTGCTACTCTTTTTTACGAGCCAAGTACCAGAACACGTCTTTCCTTTGAATCTGCCATGCTAAGCCTTGGAGGAAAGGCCCTTGGCTTTGCTGGTGCTGAGCAGTCCAGTGCCACAAAAGGAGAAACGGTAGCTGATACCGCCCGGGTGGTAAGCTGCTATGCAGATATCATTGCAATGCGGCATCCCAAGGAAGGCGCTCCCCTTCGTGCCTCCATGTATGCCACAGTGCCAGTAATTAATGCCGGGGATGGCGGTCATAACCATCCAACCCAGACACTGATTGACCTTATGACTATCCGTCAGAGGAAAGGTCATCTGGATCATCTGACAGTTGGCTTTTGCGGGGATCTGAAATTTGGACGCACCGTACATTCCCTGGTAAACAGCCTGGTACGTCATCCTGGAAACGAGTTTTACTTCATCTCCCCGGAGGAACTTAAGATCCCGGATTACGTGATGGAAGAGACCTTAAAGCCAAACCATTCTTTTTACAAAGAAGTCACCAGCCTGGAGGAAACCCTTCCCAAGCTGGACGTGCTCTATATGACAAGAGTTCAGAAAGAACGTTTCTTTAACGAGGAAGATTATGTCCGGTTAAAGGATACCTATATTTTAAACCGGGAAAAATTAAATCTGGCACAGCCGGATATGCCGGTTCTCCATCCTCTCCCAAGGGTGGACGAAATTGCCACAGACGTGGACCAGGATCCAAGAGCCGCTTATTTTGACCAGGTGCAGAACGGAAAATATATCCGTATGGCATTGATCATGGCTCTGCTTGAAATCCCGGATCCGCTGACAGGAAGGACGGTGCTGTAATGTTAAAGATTGAATCTATCCAAAACGGAATTGTGATCGATCATATCCCGGCTGGAAAAGGAATGGATATTTACAAGCTTCTGGAACTGGACTCCCAGAAACAGTCCGTTGCCCTTTTGCAGTCTGTAAGAAGTGAAAAATACGGCTGTAAAGACCTGATTAAAATAGAGGGGCTTACAGAGCCTGAGCTTCTGGAAGTCCTTGGTTACTTAAATGAGGGTGTCACGCTGATCGTGATCCGTGATGGAAAAGTGGTAAAAAAATACCACCCTGTTCCGCCAAAAACGTTAAAGAATGTAATCAAATGCAAAAATCCCCGCTGCATTACCAGTACGGAAGCAAACTGTGAGCACATCTTCAAACTGTCCTCCAGTGGAAAATATAGATGTATTTACTGCAACCAGGAAGCTTCCCTCTTAAGATAAAGAATAATACATCCTCCCTTGTACATCGCTTAAGAGGAAAATACCCTTTAGGTTTATTTCTATTCCTAAAGGGTATTTAAAAAAATTATTTTCTTCCCGTATCAATTAAATCATAACTCATATCCAAAAAATCCAGTGTTTTACCATCTCCAACAGAGCCATCCAATACTACAGATATCCAATGCTCCTTATTCATGTGGTACCCTGGCCTAATCCCATAGGTTCGTGCAATAAACCCATTTAACTCCGGATTGCATTTCACATTCATAATGTCTACGCTTCCCTCTTCCGGAATTCCTAATTTATTCTTATCTACATTCATAAAAACTGCATACCATTTTCCGTTTTTATGCCGAAGCACCGCTGACTTAGGATCCCGCTTCCAAAGATGCTCCGGTGTTGTTCCATATTGCTCTTTTACATACTGATAAATTGCCTCTTTTGTCAAAAAACTTCCCCCGCTTTACTTCTATAACTCTAAACCGAAATATATCCTCATTATAGAGAGTGTGAGAAACCGTGTCAAGATTTTTGGCTCAAAGGATCTCACGATATTTCCTAAAGCATTTTGTTTTAATTTTCTGATTTTTGGTTCCGGTTTTCGATTTTTTTATAATTTTCATAAAATCTATTGACTTGTTTTCATTTTTCAATTATTATAAAGATGATATTCTTTTAAAGTTTTTTTTCATTATTTGTTTCATCATTTTCTCCTACTTAAGAACAATGTTTTTTAGCAGCGCCCCTAATTGCAGCTGCAATTTGTTGCTTTAAGTATGGCCTTTGGTCCCAAAATAGGAACCTCAAAAAAGGAGACTCTTCTATCCTCTATGGAGTCTCCTTTTTTGCTGCCTTTTTTATAAAAAAATTCAGAGCTATTTGCAAAATCCGAATAATCTCTTCTGCAAAATAGCCCTGAATTTTCGGTCCGTAGACCTAAGTATTAAAAAGTGAAAACTAAATTATGTTTCTTTATATTAGCATGATTTATTATAAAAATCAATAGCTTTATAAGATATTCCAACTTTGTATTTCCTACATTTGATTCTCGTACCGAAGCCTGGAAAAATACCAGACTTTCCCCTGGATATACCTGCAAATATGATTATCCAATAAATACTTCTTTTCGCACAGCTCTGGATTATCTTTTTTCCAACTGCTCTTTTCCAGAAATTCTTCTAAAGAATCATATATTTCAATACATCCTGCCGCTTTTATGAGTCTGCTAACATCCGTCTCGTTTATGTGGATATCAAATTCCCGCATGAGAAGGATCTTAAAACCATACCGTACCATGGAATTGTCTTTGATCTGTGCCAGATCAATTGTCATCCGGCTTCACCTCCCTCCCAGTAAATAAATCTTCCACTCGTGTTACGCTTTGAACAGGATTCGTTTTTTTGCCTGGTTTTCTTTTGGGCTTTGTATCAAGTGCAACAGGTTCTTCCCAGGTCTCACTTATACTACCTTCTGACTGAGGTTGAGTAGATACATCATCTTCCTGCCCCATATATGAAAAAGGCTGTTCCTGTGTTTTTTCCTTTTCCCATTCTTTGTACCACTCTGGGACGTGTTCCACAACTTTTTCCAGACGGAGCTTCTTTGCATCTTCATGTTCGGTATAGTCTAATTTCTGGAACTTCAACACATTGTGGCCACGAATAATCAAGATTCCCTGGTTTAGTGGATAGCGAAGCACCTCATCTGGAAGAAGGAGCTGCCTTTTTCCAAGGGATCTTGACTCTGAATATTCCGGTACATAGTCAGTGGCACGTATGGTATAATAGTTTTTCCTGATAGAAGCTACTGACACCGTAATCTCTCCAGTCCGGTCACTATAATAGGTTGCGGTTGTCATGTCATTACAGCCAAGAAAAATGGAGAAATCACAGCCTCCAAGAATTTCCTCCCACTGATTGTCCGGGTAACGGTTCTGAAGCTGTGGAATGTTCTGGAACAAGATACTCATGCCAATTCGCCTGGATCTGGCTGTTGCAAGCTTCTTTTTGAAGTCAGGAACCACGCCGATGTTGGGGAACTCATCAAGGATGAAACTTACTGGAACCGGCAGCACGCGCTCTTCAGTCCGATCAGCCAGACGAACCAATTTGATGATTAGAAATGAGGTGAAAAGAGTTGCCAACATATCAAACGTAGAATCCTGATCGGATGTGATACAAAAATATGCACACTTTTCTTTTCCTGGAAGTGAAAGATCGATATCCGTATGACTGGTGATTTGTTGTACCAGTTTATTTTGCAAAATCTGTAACCTGGTTCCAAGACCAAGCACCGCATTTCCTTTTACCTTTTCCGCTTTTGCAAAGAGCTGATATGGCCCTTTTGCTGGATGGTTCGTTGGCAGTCTTTCAAAAATCGAATCCAGCATATCGACACTTTTATTGAGCAAGAGTTTATAGGCCTCCGCAAAGGTACGCTGCTCTGGCGGATATTCCTCATACACATACAGGCAAAGAGCTTTTAATAAATCCATCTCCACATTATCGTAAAAATGATCAAATTTGTCTGTGGTGTTACGAATTACCACATCACAAAATACATCGATCAGCTCTCCCTCATCAATTTCTGCCAAACAGTTCCAGGCATCCGAATGCGTCAGCTGAATCAAGTTCAATTGTTTTACCACATATCCTGAATCTTTCAGATACGCACATAAGTCCTCATAAAGTTCGGATTTGGGATCCGTAATGTACATGCTCTCCCCACGGCGCACGCACTGTAATGCCATGACTCTTGCAAATGCCCTGGATTTCATAGAACCCTGGGAGCCGCAGACAGCAATGTTCCGGTTTAGCCTGGAATCTACAGGAAGGCTTAGAACCTTTCCTGTTCCAAGCTCCCTGCCAAATATGATTCCATTTACTCCGTCTATTGTTTTATCAGCCCTTAATATCTCTGCCTGTTCCCCTTCTTTCATAAAGCCAGCAGTTCCGTAAGTACCCTGATCGGACAACTCAAAACCACGCTCATCCTGTAATGGGTTTTCACTGCCACGATAAATCACGAGTGCCGTAAGAAAGAAAAGTACCAGAACCGAGAACAGGATCCACATCCTGCCCCCGGTGCTGGTCCATCCTGCCGCCATACAGTGAATAGGGTTAAGGTCAACATTTGCATCTCCAAGAAGAATGTATAAAAATCCTCCCATGTATCCTGCTAACAATACTGCCCCAATGATTACAAGAATCAACTTCCATTTATCAAATTTTTTAAACATCCTTTTTCCTTTCATCACCTCTCATTTCTTCTACTATGTGATATTGATATAGGTTATCGTAATAGCTGCTCATTGTGTTGACAGCATTATATAGTGCTGTAAGAAGGACCGCCCGGATATTCCTGGCCTTTGTGGTATTGGAATCCATTCTGAATAAAACAAAATCCACATGCTCTTTTGTTAATTTGGCAAATTGGGCTTTTACCACATTTGCTGGCTTCTCTTCCCGGTTCACCCGGATTATCTCTGCGGATGAAGTCATCACATCCACAATCAATCCCAATATTTCCCCTACCCTGTCATCATGTGGATGATCCAATATCAGGTTTTCATACTCAATCTGCCGTTTTATCTGATCTTCCACTTCCCGATATGAAGAGAGGGAGAAATCTTTGTTAAAGTCTTTGTATGTATTCTTTGTATATGTCTCCCCCAAATCGGGGACAGCTGTCACTTTTTTCGGGGATACCCTCTCACTTATATTAGTGACCCCTGTCACTTTTTTCGGTGGGGGCTGTCCCCCAAATGAGTGATAGGGGGTATCTGGTATCCCTATGAATGCATTTTCCAACGTTTCCGGATAGGTTAATTGAATTAATACATCTACATCCAGATTTAGGAACATGACATTGGAGTAAAGTTGCCCTTTGATGTTGACTGTCCGAAATACCCTTGTTACCACTCCTAGCTTTTCCAGTTCAACGATAGCGTTCACCGCATCTCGTTTCGTGATACCAAACTGATCCGCCAACTGCTGATAGTTTCTCTGTAGAATGTCAGCCTGGAATTTCTTTTTGAATCCGCACAACTGCCCGGTTGCCTCATCCCGGATTTCCACAGGCCGATACCAGTACACAATGTCCGCCAGAATAATAATCGCATTTAAGTTTGGTTTTCCGGTTTCTTTTTTAATTGTGTGATACCAGGTGGACGGAATGACATTTCCCGTAAACTGCAGGCGGCACATCCTGTTTACTGTTTCACTTCCAGTGTCAAATAGATTACTCATAGACACCTCCTGACTTAGACTGTGGGCTTATTCGTCCCTGCCCTTAGTCAGATATTCCATGATTTTATCTGTATTCAGCTCACGAACCCTCACCCCCTCTCCAAAATATGCTCTGAGCACATTCGCCTGGTAATCTAAGCAGATGATTGTTCCTTTCTGCTTCCAGCCAATTTCCTGCTTTATGCGGCACAAATGACGCATATCCAATTCATGACAGAAATAGATTAGCTGCATGTCCTTATCAAAGCCCTCGCTTAAGGCGTATTGTTTACGCCTTGGATACTTTACTAATGTTGCTAACAGATTTTTTATCTTCTCCCGTTTCCAGGAAGTTAATAGAAGCTCCATCTGAACCTTTGCGTTATCTGTCCGCGGGATGTAATAATAGTGTTCGTACACATCATCTACCTGATATAGATTTTTGCGAACACCGCCATCACTATTTAAAAGTTCAAGAAGGAAATCCATAGTATTTCCCAAGATAAGCGAATCAGCCTGTCGTAATCCTCCACCAATTAACAGCATACGTTCGGTCCAGGTACGCATTGCCATTTCCATCTTTTGCGCCCATTTCATTCTTTTTGCCATGGTGTTGTAAACGACATAAGCTGTATCCCCGGTAAGTAGCACGCCGCAGGCTCTGGAACCCTTGATTGCTTCTGCGCTCTCTTTGTATTCCAGACTGCCATAATACACTGCTTTTTTCCCACTTTTTTCAAACCCATTTCCAAGATCTGGCTTCTGGCTTTGAAAAATCTCAATACCCATCTTCCAAAGAAAGACCCATACCTCGCTCATCCGATAAAGCCGCAGCCTCTTTTCCGGTTCACTTTTCACATGATTGGTCTGTGCAGATCCAGAAAGAAAAAAGGAAAGGTCATCTTCATACCTCTCCAGAAGATACCTTTTCCCTTTCCTCCTTAACACATACCCCTTATATCCGCCTGCATTTCTCACAGAGATATAATTTTCCTTTTTCAGCCTGGTAATAAGAGCTGCTGCATAAGATTCTGATTCTACAATTTCTCCTACCAGGCCTGCTGGCAATTCCCCTGATATCGCAATCAGTCTTAACAACACATCCTCCTTTTTCATTTCCACCTCCCACTCAAAATCAATAAGAATCTGTACCCTATATGTTGAATACTTGGGTATCTTTTCTGGATTCTCATATCCCAAAATGCCTTATTCTTCAAACACTTAAATGCCTATTCTATATATCGAATTTTTCTGATCTTAAAGTGCTTCTTTTTCGATATCCAAAAGCTGGCTGTTTTCACGGATCCAGCCTGGAAATTTCTTAGCCTCCATCACATATAATAATGTGCCATCTTCCATTCCAAGCCTGGTTGTATGAAAAGTATCCACATAAAAACCACTATCTGACTTCATACAGAAACTGGAAACAATGTCCAGTACATGTTTTTCCTCAATGTTATCGTGATCCCGAACACGCCCTACCAAAGGCAGATTTTTATTATAAACATGCACAAAACAGACAAGGCATTCTTCGAAAAATGGGATTTCCAGCGCCTTTTTTACCCGTTCCAAGCACCAGTTCTGAAGTGCTGTATGCAGTGGCTTGTATAAAAAATCCGTGTAAAAATCTTTTCTATGGGGCACCAGAAGTGGCAATGCCACCTTTAGGATTCCCTCAGAAAATTCCACCTCGATTCCATGAATGGTCACAAGCTCCGCCTTGTAGTTTTCGTATTGAACTGGGTTAACTGTCACTTCTAAGGTAAGCCTTCGAAGCTTATCGGTTAATTTTTCAGATGTTTTTGCGGCTTCCAGGACTAACTCCGTGAAATAATCATATTGAAGTTCCGATTTTAAACGGACACACGAAGTAAGAACATTCCGCGACTCCGCCATATATTGCTCCATCCGCCAGCTTAAAGCCTGAGTCTCATCCAGCTGGTCCTTAATTTTTCCAAACGGCTCAGTACTATTCTTCTGATCCGCCTTGACTATATTGGTAATACTCGACTTCCCCACCTTCTTTCACAACACAATACCCAATCACATCCGCTATGTGAATAGCCGATATATAATCGGGATTTTCGACTACAATAATATGTCCGCAACTGTCAATTTTTTTCCGCGAAAACAGATTGTTTACCACCGTAACTTCCGCCTCTGAAATATACAAAATATCAAAGATTTCTCCCTCTCCGTAGAATACGATCCGTACCGGATACTCTTCCTTCGAAGCAGGAAAGTGTTCTTCCACTTGTTTCTTTTTCATCACATCAACCAGTACCCAGACAGCCTTCATAGTTCCCAGATCCTTAGCAGCAATTGCTTCCTCACTTGCTGCCACCACTTCCAGTTCTGGATGAATGAAAACCTGCCGCTCTTTTTCCAACGCCTTAAATGCTTTTCCAACAAAATGATCCCTGCCATCTAATGCAAAATAAGCATAAATCTGTGCCTTTTCCAAAACATGGTATTTCTGCACAAGCTCTCTGGTTTCAGCAATGACAGGTCTTTGTTTATTCTCCATTTTTTAATACCTCCAGCCAATCTTTTCAATTATCTCTATGACGCATAAAGGACGTTTTCTTTACGTCATTTATAACAACATTCACATTTTTTGTGATAATACGTCTTATAAGTGTCTTTCTATACGTCATTAATAACATTTACTGTTTTTTTCAAACACGAATACGTCATGAATGCTGTATTCAATACGTTTTCTATACGTCCTTTATGTGTCATTCCGTGTTCCCATAAGCGGATTCCCCATACTTTTGAATTTTGCCTTTTAATTTCTGCAGGTCTTTCCGGTCTGTTGTGATCAGATCCTTTTCTAACTGACTTGCCTTAAACTCTACAACCAGGTTATTGCTATTTGTTGAAATAAGTCCACAACCTCTCTCAAAGTGAACAATAGAATTAAACTCCGCTTCTGATAAATCCAGTTCCTTTTGTATCAGCTCTGCCTCTGCCACCTCCAGGTTTAAAATGATTTTGGTTTTCGCGTTGCTTAAGATTCCTCTTCCAATCTTGCCTCCGTTCAACTCATAGTAATCAACAAGATCCTGTGAGGCACTGATTGCAGCTCCACCATAAGCACGAATGGTTTTGTAGATTTCCTGGATATAGTCAGCTGCAAGTTCATTAGAGGACAACAGCTTCCAGGCTTCATCAATGAAGATTGCTTTTTCTCTGGTTCGGTCTTCCTTCGTCCGAGACCATACGTAATCAAGTGCTACAAACATTCCAATCAGCAGATCTCCTGATAATTCAGAAATGTCAAGCACCACATATTTATTATTCAGATCCACATTCGTCTGCTGGTTAAAGCTGGCTGCGGAACCGTTCACCAGACGGTTTAAGATATTGGCAAGCCGCTTACACTCTTCCTTTCGAAGAAGGACTTCGTGTAAATCTCCCAGGATTGGCATTTTTCTATAACCCCCTGGCTTTGTCGGATCAAACAGACTCTGGTTATCATGGATGATTCCCTTTTCCTGGTAACAGAGCACCATAGCCTCATCAAGAAGCTGCTTTTCCTCATGCGTCATATCTGGTACCAGAAGGCTGAAAAAGATATGCAGGCTTTGGATCTTCACAGCTAGTTCTGAACGTTCCGAAACATATCCATCCAACAGCTCGCTGGTTGCTTTATCAGACTTCCTAATTTCCATAACGTTGATACAATTGGAAGATGCTGGCGAAATCTGAATGAATGTGCCACCAATGTTGTTGCAGGCCCTGGCAAATTCGTGTCCCTTATCCGGGGCGATAATAAATACCTGGATATTTTTTCTTCTCATACGAAGTGCCATAAGCTGCATGGTGAAGGTCTTGCCAGAACCGGAAGTCCCGAAAATAACCATATTGGCATTTTTATAAACAGACGTATTGAAAATATCCACCAGAACAAGGGAACTGTTTGCCTTATTCACGCCCATCAAAATACCATCTTTATCCGACATTTCATAGGCAGTAAATGGATAGCAGGCCGCAGCTCCTGATGTTAGAACATTTCGTTTGGATCTTTCATAGATTTTCTTATCCAGGCACAACAGGGGAAGAGAGGACAAAAATCCCTGTTCTTCCCCGAATAGACACTTGGATACCCCGATATCCTGCGAATTTAAGAGCTTTATCATCTCTTTTGAGCGCCATTCAACTTCCCGCGCACTATGCCCTGTAACGGTAATTAAGGTGCTCATATAGTAAAATTCTTCGCTTCCAGAGAGTCCACGTTTCAGGTAATAACCTGCCTGAATGGATTCACTTAAACTGTCAAAATCACTGTTGGAATCAAAGGTATCTTTTATTTTTGAGCGGTTCAAACGGATCCGCCGCCCGATCCGCTCCATGCTTTTATTTTTATCCTGGCGAAAGAAAAACAAATCTATATCAATTCCCTCACCAGCGTTAATGAGAAGGGAAAGCCATCCAGCAGGCACCCTGGAACGATATCTGCCAGATGGAATATAGAGGTAGGCATGATAAATGCCATCCAGAATCACATATTTATAGCTTTTAAAATTCAAAGAATCTGGTGCAATCAGCTCTGTCACCGGAATTTTTGCCACACTTTCTTTCCCATTTTCCAGAATATAATGATTCCGTACTTTTTCAATCCGCTCATCCAGCGTTGTTTTAAGGCTCGTATCCCGATTTAAAAGCTGATAAAACACTTCCACACAAAACCGGGTTTCGTTTTTATGCTCCAGGACCACATTTCCGCACATGGCAAGATATTTCTTCGCAGTCTGTACCGCCGATTGCAAGTATAAAAACATATCTCTTTCATTTACAGATTTGGTTCCGCTTAACGGATATTCAAAAATGAGAAAGAAACGCCGTGTGATGGCTTCCCTGGTTCCCAGCTGTGTCAGGAGCTTTGCATAATCTTCCTGTAAGATTCTACATCGTTCATCTGGTTCCTGTTCTGCTTCTCTTCGTATCTTCTCTATGTAATCCTTGATATCCGCCTTTTTGGATAAAATCTTGAACTGTAAATTGGGCGGTGCAATTTTCAGATACGAGGCAAAAGAATAGATGATATTTCTTTTCTCAGGTGCCGACCGCAACAGAAAATTAATAGGTAAAATCTCAATGATTTTAATGTACCTTTCATCTTTTGTTTGAATCACTCCATTTTTTATCTGACTGATTGGCAAATAGGACGAAGCCCAGGTCACTGGAAGAATATCCAGGTCACCGGCGTTCTCTTCCCTGCCTTTTGTTTCTACCGGTTCTGTATCTTTCACCGGAATAGGCTGTTTTTCCTTTACAGTTTCTTCCTCTGTCTGCACAGCCAGATTTTTCCGGAGGCTGCGTTCTTCTGCTTCCTGTTCATGGAACCGGGCGACAGCTTCCCGTTTTTCTTTTTGCGCCTGTAATCTGTCTTCTTTTTTCCGAAGTTTTTCTTCCTGCACATCCTGGCGTTTTTGAAGTCTGGCAGTATTCTTTCGCTCACGCTCCTGCTGCCGTTTTTCCCTTTTTTCGAGTTTCTCGGATTTCTTCGCCTCCTTCAGTTTTCTCTTCAGTTCTTCGACTTCGCTTCCGATCTCTGCCACCCTCCTTTTTTCTCTTTTTATGTTCCCGTCTGCAGCGTTTCTTCTGCTGTTTCCGGATACGGCGGTTTCGTTTCAAACGGTACTGACCGCTTGGTGCAGTTAAAACACGCCTTTTCACCATATACGAAAACAGCTGAATAAGAAAAGAGGAAAGACTTTCGCCCTGGACACCGATTACTGCCAATATCACAAGCGGCAGAATCAGGATGATCCCGACATAAATCTTCCCTTTTATTCCAAGATTTAAAAATACTAAAAAGCGGATTCCAACGAGTGCCAAAAATGCTGCTTCTACCACATTTCGGGCTTCTGCCCTTCCAGAGAACAAAGTTCCATCTCTTACAAAATTAGGTGGAATGATATATACGTCTGAATGGTCATTTTGTGTCATTTTTTGTGAAGCTCCTTTCCTGTTATCTCTTTTTAGACCATATCAGGCCACCGATTGCGGCAATTAGAGCCACCCCTACGCCGAGCAGTATAAATAGATTCTTCTGTTTTACTGCATCCACGATATTCACCTCCTGTGCTTGATTTTCTAAAATTCCCTCTGTCTCCTCTTCCTGTCCTTTCTCCGGAAGCACATTCATTTCATCAATAGGATTTTCATTTTTCTCTGCAGCCTGAGATTCTTCCCCTGCTGCAGGGATTTTCTCTATAACGACTTCTGTTACTGTAATCTTTTGCACCAGGAGACCTTCTTCTGGAAGATTCAGATACATATTCGAAAACTCTGTTACATAAGACAGATCTCCTGCTGTTGCACTTACAGACTGAATCCGATAAGTTCCACTTCCAGTGGACAGATTCCACTCATAGAAGTTGTCCGCATTTAGGAATACAGTTTGGATTATCCCATTTTGTTCTTCTAAAGCAACCTCTATCGTACCGGTAAATCCATCAAAAACCTGTGCCCGAAATGCAATGACGGCAGGAACCTGTTCGGTACCTGTATAATTATCCTCCAACCCTGCTTCCATGGATTCCGAGCGTCTAAGGATAGCGCCCTCTTCATCAAAGAGCACATATTTTCCAGCTGGATTGACGGTATCATAGCCCCAGTCATTCCGAAGCATTTCTCCACTTTCCAGATATCCATGTCCGCCATCCCAGGATACAATCTGTGGAAGATCTGTAGCATTCTGCGTGTCAGTGTTTGCAAGTACCGTAGTTGGCATTGCCAGTAATGCAGAAGAATATAGGCCCATAAGCAATCCATATTTCAAGTGTCCGTCCATACTCAAACCTCTCATTTCCCAATGATCCAAAAGGCTCCATCTGCCAGGTCACGGCCGTAAGAAGCAATCGTTTCCACGCTGTACACTTTTCCAGTACGTTCCCTGCTGGCACAATCGGCAATGGTGATATAGCCATCTTTGGTAACACCCGTCAGAACAATAAAATGCCCGCTTCCACTACCCGTGATGGTGTAGGCCTCACAAATTTCCACCACCATTTTTCCGTCTTTCAAGGCATTTACAACATCTCCCATTCGGTCTTTTCCCACTCTTTCACAGTTAAGTCCCCAGTGATGGGCTGCATTCATCGGAAAGGAATGACATGTTCCAAGCCCATAGATATATTCCCCGTTTGCAATGGAAAACGCGCAGGTCATCTCCGGAGTCACCGTCTGCCCGGTTAAGGTTGAAATTACAATAGCAAGGGATGTTGGACCGCATCCAGAGGCTTTGATCGTACTGGCTCCATAAGACATGGTAGCCCAGGGATCTTCTCCCTGGTTATAGTACACAACTTTTTTGACACCCTTTCCCACCGTGTCATAGGTAATAATATCCCCGGTCGCGTCAATATTACCGATATAGGTATCACTCCCACTGGTTCCGCCAGTCAGAAAGTCCGTCCAGTGAAAGACATTGTAAAGGGCATTTTTGACAGCTTCTACACCGCCTTGCAGGTATTCCAACAGCTTTAATACAAAATTGAATGTGCTTTCATTTGTCACATATTTATATTGATAGCCGCTGCTTCCTGTCAGCTGTGTGTTCAAGATCAATGCCAGAGTGTACTCTACAACCTTTGTCGTTACTGTCCTCTTTTCTTCCCAGACATTGCCTCCCTGCTCCAGGACCTGCCGATAAGTCTGTTCATCTGTTTCTGCCCGGCTTCCATTCACATCCAGACAGTAGACTTTCTGTTCCATTTGGCCTTCCCATTCATCTGTTACAGTCCACGAAAAAAAGCTGTCCACATTTTGTGCGACAGCCTCCTTTAACACCTGATATGATTTCTCCAGGGACTCCTGATCTGTTTTTATTTCTGTGGAAGTACCGGATGTACTATCGTGAATCTCGACAAGCCCTAACACTTTCTTGACATAGGCCTGGGTTTCGGAATATGGCGGTACTTGATAACCATATTTGATAACTGCATAAGGTCCTGCATTATATCCAGCGACTGCAAGCTCTAAGCCATTGGAATAGCCTTTAAATTGCTCTACCAGCTGGCTGATGAATTTGGCGCCGCCCATAATATTCTGGTACGGATCATAAGGATTGGATACTCCAAGGGAAGCCGCCGTTTCCGGCATAAGCTGCATTAAGCCTATTGCCCCAGCACCTGATACCACATTCGGATTAAAATCAGACTCCGTTTTACAGATTGCAAGAAGCAGCGCCACTGGCACATTATAGGTCCTGGCAGCTTCCTGAAAATAGGCATCATAAGGGCTGGAAAGGTTGGTGTCCATATCAAGTCCCAGAACATTTGAATATCCAAGGAAAGAAGATATGGTGCTGTTGTCGCATTTATCCATGAGCATAACAGACAGATAATAGGATAAGCTTCTTTTTAGTTTTGTCTCAAACTCATCCACCACAACCAAAGTAGCATGCGCATATTTTTTCATCTGGTCTGCCTGGATTTCCTGCAAATGTAAATCCCTCTGCTGTCCTATGATCTGCAAAATCTCATTCTGATAATCTGCGTTTTGCAGAATTTGCTCCGCTCTGTTCCTGATATTTGCAAGCTGGTTGGACTGTGCCTCATTTGCATAGGAATCCGCGGTTGCAAACCCCAGATAGTTGAATATAATTCCGATCATGTTTGCAATAATAAACATCCACAAAAAAAGAAATAGAAATATAGCACCAAACACCTTCCAAACTGTTTTGCTGCCAGCCAAGGTTCCTACTAATGTTCCAAGCGGCCCTGCCATAGCAGTCCCGGCTGCCACACCAGAAGCAGTTCCACCAGCTTTTACAGCTGCCGATACCGCATAAGCAGCCTGTGCCGAATGAGCGATCATTTCACTCCCCTCATCAAGAGGGGAACTCTCTTGTCTTTCGTCATCCATAGCTTAATCCTCCAAGCTTCCGGTATCTCTGGTACCCTGTTTCTGTCCTCTTAACTCACTTCTTGATTTTGGAATTTCCAGGATTCTATGAGGATTGCGTAGCAGTTCCATATTCATAGGCATTTGTGCATCCTCCGTCTGGATTTCTTCCATACCATTTATTTCCTCTGAAAGTGTAAAGCTGTCATTTGCCTCTTCGATTGGATCCAGATTATCCTGTTCCAGGTATTCGTCTGGTTCCTGAATATAACTTTCTTCAGGTTCATTTATGCCATTTAAACCGTCTATAGCGAAATCTCCAGTTGTAGAATAATTTCCAAGGTCACCAGATTCTGCTGATTGTGCAGAAGACTCTCCCATGTTTGTAACCTGCTGCTCACTTTCTATATTCCCGGAAATACCAGAATCCGAATATGTAGGCGTTTCCATTTTGGGAACATCCGACACGTTACCAGAAGCATTTCCAACCTCTTCTGAAAAACTATTCGCGCAGCTTACCTCCGTATCTGGACTTGCATGAACACTCTCATTTCCAGACACAGCGTCCAGGATTCCAAAATCCGCTCTGGAATCAAAAGAAAATCCGTTTTCACCAGCAGTATTTTTATCTGAACCTAAATACTTGCTATTTAAGTGGCCAGATACATCCGCTTCAAAACCACTGGCAGAATAAGATCGTTCTCCTTTTCCATCAGAAGGAATATTTCTGCCTTCTTCCTGCCTTTTGTTACCAATGCCTCCTCCAAGATCCGTTTCCATTGCATAATCCGAAGTCCCCATGCCTGTCTCCGAAGCTGGATATTCACCAAGTTCTGCCATAATGCCATTATCACTGCTAAATGCAGATGCTCCTTCAAATGGCTGCGCTTCAAAAGACATAGAATCACTCCGGGCTGTGGTTTTTCCATCCGGGAAATCAGGTTCTCCTGGATTCTCCATTTCACCCAGTCCATTTACACTTGATAATGTTTCGGAGAATCCATCTTCCATAGTTTCGTTTGTAGTAACACCTTCTGAAGAAACAGCCTCTCTGCCTGAAGCTTCCTGATATTCTGGTAAGCTTCCCGTATTCAGATCCATTACAGTCCCTTCCGGTTCTACGAAATCATCGGATTCCATCCCAGGTTCAATTTCACTTGCAGATGTTACAGCAGTTGCGGCTGTCCCAGACACATAAGATGTACCAGAAGACTCCGTTCCATTTGCATGAATTCCCAGTTCGTCCAGCACATTTGCTGAAGCAGTATTTGAATGATTCACACTCTTGACACTTCCAGCAGCATTCCCATGCTTTTCTGGATATTCCGTATCAAAATCCCCACCCCAAAACAAAGATTCGATATCCACTTCATTTCCACCAGAGGGATTCATAGGGATAGGCCCCGACGGTCCGGTAAAGCCATTTGTGGGGTCTGTGTTTCCCATGTTCGTAGATCTTCCTGTACCGTTTCCACTTCCATCCGTTCCAGAAAATACCCTTCCTGCCTGTGAAAAAATACGCTGTGCCGCCATAGCTGCTCCAAGTGCTCCCATGCCAGGGGAAGGCCGTCCAAGATTCACACCTAACGCCGCCATATAAGAATCCAGCTTGAATGTAATTTTACAAAAGCCCACCAGACACAAAGTTGCTACAAAAAACTTCGTGAAACCATAACCGCTTGCCATCATATTTCCATAACCAGACAAAAACATCTTTAAACACCAGGCATTTAAGATGATCAGAACTACCTGTCCACCAAACATTTTCGACCAGGATGCAAGGATGTTGTTCGTGGACTTAGATCCACCGGTTGCAAATGCCAATGGTGCTGTATAAGAAAACACGCCCAGAAGGACATACCGTTCCGCAATTACAAACAGCATTTTAAAATAATTCCACGCAACTACAAACTGCATAATGAGCATTAAGATTGCTATGCTGATTGTTCCAAGCCCAAGCGGTGCTGTAATCCCCTCTAAGGCAGTTACATACTCCGAAAAACTTTGCACCTTGATGTCAGTTCCAATCACCCATTGATATGGGGTTCCCGCAATTTTCAATATGTAATTAATAACAGGCTTTGAGGCAACCACAAAGAACAAGCAGATGGAAGAACGTCCAATTAACTCGATTGGTTCTTCTGCATTTATTCCAACCTTCCCGAACATGGATTTGAACAGCTGCCAGATTAGAATCATAAGCAACAGCGCAATTCCCATAGGGACGATCACATTCTGGTACAAACTTCCTACTACAGAAAACAGTTCTTCAAACAGGGAGAGGTTACAGGATAGTAAATCTGTAAATACATCCGTAATCAGTCCCATCATATCAATGATAAACTGAGATACCATTTCTTTGACTGCATCTACCAGAAGATCCAGCAGCCAGCTCATGTTTCATTCATATCTATTATAGATACCCTCCTTTTATGCCGGGAGAGCTCCGGCTTTTTCTTTTCTTCAGATCATCCCGTAAACATGCTTTGTGGAATAATCTTTTCCAGATACGTTACAATCGCACCCAATGTCATAAGTGCCGCCCAGCAGATAACAATCCTTTTTAACCAGGATCTGGATTCATCCACAGTTCGTCCAGATTTGCTAAAATTCATTAAAAAAAGGCATACTGCCGCACAAACCACCGCCGCCACAGTTGCAATTCCAGCTACATCCGTATAAACCGTCTGCATCGCGTTTTTCGCAGTTGCAAAAATATCATCTGCATACACAGGTACTGCGGTCATAAGAAGTACACCTATAGCACAATATGCAATTGGTAGTACTTTTACAAGCCAGTTTTTCTTTCCAAAACATGCAGCAATTTCATCTTTTACTTTCTGTTTTTCCATAGATTTCCTCCCTTCAACCAAACTCCGGAAGATCAGCTTCTTACAAGGTCCTTCTGTGCAATCCGGGCGAAAAAAAAGACAACCACTTTTCTAATGGCTGTCTTTTCATACTTTCATAAAGTTCCTGGCTCTCTCATGCACCAGGTTCCGCATGCACAGAACTTTATAGTATTATTCTATTCGTTAAGATATCATATGTCAATTTCATAACGGTTGCATTATAGCTTCATTTGGATAGCAAAACACTACCGTGTATTTAACTCCTTGATTTTTAGTCCCAGCTGTTCAATCTCCTTGGAATAATCTTTCATCTTTACCTGATTATATAATTCAAAGAAAAACTCCAAATGTAAAAGAGAGTCTTTTACCTCAAATGAAAACTGATCTGTCATTGTCATTGCAGATACAAGAAAATTCTTTAGAAGTGTGTCTCCCGATGTACTCATCAAAAAAGCTCCCCAGTATTCCAGTTTTCCTGTGTGCCTCTCTTCATCAATGTCTAATGTCAGATTTCCGCCCTGCATCTTTGCAATCTCAGCAGCTTTTGGATAAAGATTTGCCAGCAAATAATCATAACATTTTTCACTTTTCACTAACTTATACTGAGAAAATTCCAGATTTGCTTTTTTCATTAACAAATCACAGGAATCCTTTGATGGCTTATTTTCTGTTTCTGATGCATTATCAGAAAATAGCTCTTCCATTTCTGCATCATATGCTTCCTTATAAAATGCTTCAAATTTCATTTTTCATTTCCATATACAGGTAAAATAACTTATCTGTATCCCTCCCACATTTTTTATTACTATATCACTTTTTCTTTGCTTTGACCAGTATAACGGACAATATAATTTTTCTTTTTTCATAAAATAGAAACATCAACGTTGACACCTATACTGGTCAAAAAGGGGGGGGATGTTTATGGAACAAAAACTAAGATGTGATATCAGCATTGGTCCAAACCTTCAGAAGCTCCGCAACAAATACGGAATCTCCCAGGAAAAGTTATGTGCCATACTCCAGCGAAATGGCTGTGACATTGGTCGCACAACTTACGCCAAATATGAGAATGGAGAGCTCAATGTAAAAATCAGTGTACTATTAGAATTAAAAAAATTATATAACTGTTCCTTCGATGCATTTTTTGAAGATCTGGAAGAACCAAAATAAGGAGCTGTCCTGAAAACGTAGTTCAGCGATAACCTATAAACAAGTATTCTAAATAAGCTCGCCTTTTGGCGGGCTTATTTCCTTCTCTTAATTATACAGTTAAAGAGATTCATTTCGGCTGA